>NZ_JAZDQV010000001.1:0-401396 GCF_036324225.1 Altererythrobacter litoralis | reverse complement strand
TCGGCAAGCTCAAGGACTGGCGCCGCATCCACACTCGTTATGACCGCTGCGCCCACACGTTCATGTCCGCCATCTGCGTCGCCGCAACCGTCATCTTCTGGCTGCCGCAATGAGTCCTGAGCCTAGGACAAGGCATTACACTTGTGGTTGGTTCCGGAGCCTAACGTCCGCAATTGGGTCGTTTGCCGAACGTCTTCTTTTCGCCCAATTCACCTCTTTTTCGCCCTTGGATGGGCGTCGCGGTAATTCTCCAGCATCGTTGCCGCGTCGACCTTGGTGTAGATCTGGGTCGAGCCGAGCGAAGCATGGCCAAGCAATTCCTGAAGGCTGCGCAGGTCTGCACCGGCGCCCAGCAAATGCGTGGCGAAGCTGTGACGCAGGGCATGCGGGGTGGCGGTATCGGGCAGGCCGAGCGCGCGGCGCGCCTGTGCCGTCGCCTTCTGCACCATGCCCGGGCTTAGCGCGCCACCCTTGGCACCGCGAAACAGCGGCTCGTCCGCAGCCAGCGGCCAGGGGCTTTTCCCGCAATAATCCGCCACCGCGGCGCGGGTGATCGGCAGGATCGGCACCATGCGCTGCTTGCCGCCCTTGCCGGTGACCTGCAGCACTTCGCCCAGCGGTGCGTCGCGCCCTTTGAGCGATAGCGCCTCGGCGATGCGCAGGCCCGAACCATAAAGCAGCAGCAGCACCGCACGGTCGCGCGCGCCGATCCAGCCTGCCTTGGCGTTTCCAGCGACCAGTTCGGCGAGGTTGCTCGCTTCATCTGGCGTAACGGGGCGGGGCAGGCCTTTCTTGACCCGCGGGCCGCGCAGCCGCGGTGCGGCGGGGTCGGGATCGCCCGATTGCTGACGGGCATAGGCGATGAAGGATTTGAGCGCGGAAAGTTCGCGTGCTGCGCTGGCGTTGCCAATGCCCTCCGCGCGGCGGTTCGCAAGATGGCGGCGCAGATCACGCGCTTCGAGGCGGGCGACGCCTTCCCAATCGGCGAGGCCCAGCGCCTTAAGCAGCCGGTCCGCGCAGCCGAGATAGGCGCGCACGGTGTGCGGGCTGCGCCTGCGGCTGTGCACCAGTTCGCCGCGCCATGCCTCGAGCAAATTGGCAGCGGTGCTCATGCGCTGACCAGCCCGTCGCCGACTATCTCGCCCAGCAGCGCGTCGAGCAGCGGCATTCCCGCCGAGGTAAGGGCGATGCGCTCGCCGTCCTGCCGAACGAGCCCGAGCTCGCGGTGGAGCGCCAGCCGCTCGGCATCGACCAGCGCCGCACGATCGATCCCGAAACGGGTGGCAAGTGCTGCAAGGTCGACACCTTCGGCGAGCCGCAGCCCGACCAGCAGCGCTTCGGAGGCCTGCTCGGAGGTGCCAAGCCGTCGCTCGGTCTTGATGCCATGGCCGCTGGCTTCGACCGAGGCGAGAAAATTCTCAGGCTTCTTGTGCCGCTCGGTAGCCACGCCCTGTCGCCGTCCATGCGCACCGGGGCCGATCCCGCAATAGTCCTGGTAACGCCAGTATGTGAGGTTGTGGCGGCTTTGCTGCCCGGTTCTGGCGTGG
The DNA here is from genome assembly GCF_036324225.1 of Altererythrobacter litoralis. NCBI lineage: Bacteria > Pseudomonadati > Pseudomonadota > Alphaproteobacteria > Sphingomonadales > Erythrobacteraceae > Altererythrobacter > Altererythrobacter litoralis. Next base: position 399,849 of record NZ_JAZDQV010000001.1, on the reverse strand, counting down.
TTGCTGATCTCGTATGCGGGCAACCCCTTCGCAGTGGTCATTTCCTGCGTCAGCGCGTAGAGATCGGCAGCCGGATCGTCCTCCAAGGGACTGAATTTGTTCAACCTTACGTCGGTTGCGAAGCGCGTGTTGGGCTCGATCGTGAGCTGGTAAAGCGACAAATGATCGGTGCCCAGTGATAGTGCCCGAGCCAGTTCGCCAGCCCATTGTTCCCCGGTCTGGCCAGGGCGGGCATAGATCAGGTCAATACTCACCCGGTCGAAATTTTCCTGCGCCGTGGCCACTGCGCGAAGCGCCTCATCGACACCGTGCAAACGCCCCAGGAAATGTAAGGTATCATCCTCAAGCGATTGAACACCCAGCGAAATGCGGTTCACCCCGGCAGCGGCGAGGGCCGCGAAATTGCTCGCTTCGACCGAGGATGGATTGCCTTCCAGTGTGATCTCGATCGCCGGATCGAAGCCCCACAATTGTTCGGCCTCTTCCAGCAGCGCCCCAACCAACGTGGGCGGCATCAACGAGGGCGTTCCACCGCCGAAGAAGATCGAATGGAGCGGCTCGCCCGCGGCGATTTCCGCCTCGTGCCGCATGTCCGCCAGGAGCGCGCCCTGCCATTGCGCCATGTCGACTCCCTCGCGGACATGGCTGTTGAAGTCGCAATAGGGGCATTTCTTCAGGCAAAAGGGCCAATGGATGTAGAGTGCGCGCGCCACGGCGCGGCTATTTCACGGTCTGTTAAGCGCTGCAAGTCAAGCTGCACCGATGCGCACCGCAATTGCATCCCTGGCCCTCGTCACGATCGCATTGGGCGGCACCGCCGCAGCGAATAGCGAATTGCCGATCGATCGCCCGGCAAACCGCTTCGCTGCGGAATTGCTCGACACTCATAATGCCGAGCGTGAGAGCTTTGGTGCGCCGCCTTTGCAATGGAACCCGAAGCTTGCGCGGGAAGCGCAGGAATGGGCGCAGCGACTCGCGAGCGAAGGCCGCATGCGCCATGCCTCCAACGATGAGCGCGGCGGTGCGGGCGAGAATCTCTGGATGGGCAGCGCGGGCGCCTATCCGGCGCGTTTCATGGTCGGCGCTTTCATCGACGAGAAGCAGCATTTCCGCGCCGGGACTTTCCCGCACATCTCACAGACCGGGAACTGGCGCGATGTGGGGCATTACACGCAAGTTGTCTGGCCTGACACGCGTGAACTTGGCTGCGCGGTGGCGCGCAACCAGAACGATGATTTCCTCGTCTGCCGCTACTGGCCGGCAGGAAATACCTATGGAGTCGAGATCAGGCGGCTCGCTGCCCGTTGATCACGCGCCGAACTGGTCCGCAACCAGCTTGGTGAAAGCATCGGCGCGATGGCTGATGGCGTGCTTCCGCTCAGGGTCGATCTCGGCGAAGGTCTGCGCGCCTCCCGTCGGCACGAACACCGGATCATAGCCGAAACCCAGAGTGCCGCGCGGCGGCCAGGTGAGCGAACCGGTGCAAGCGCCTTCATAGACCGCATGCTCGCCATCCGGCCACGCAATCGCCAGCACGCAATGGAACGCCGCGCTGCGATCCACATCTGGGCCGAGGTGCTGCAGCATGCCCTCGACCTTGCCCATCGCCATGTACCAGTCGCGCCCCGGCTCGCCTTCGAACCATTGGCGCTCGGCCCAGTCGGCGGTGTAGACACCGGGTCTGCCGCCCAGCGCATCGACCGAAAGGCCGCTGTCATCAGCCAGCGCGGCGAGGCCGGAGGCTTCAGCCGCGGCTCGCGCCTTGATCATCGCATTCTGGACGAAACTCGTGCCCGTCTCGGGCGGCTCGGGCAGGCCAAGCGACCCGGCTGACAGGCACTTCACGCCATAAGGGGCGAGCAGCGCCGAGATTTCCTTCAGCTTGCCCGCATTGTGCGTGGCGATGACCAGCGAGCCGCCGCCGAGCTTGCGTGTCACTTTACAGCGTCCAGCTGTGCAGTGAAGATCCGGTCGCAGCCGATCCGCGCGAGGCGGAGCAGGCGAAGCAGGCCTTCCTCGTCATAGGTTGCGCCTTCGGCCGTCGCCTGCACCTCGGCGATTTGCCCGCCCGTGATCAGCACGAAATTGGCATCGGCATCCGCGCTCGAGTCCTCGTCATAGTCGAGGTCGAGCACAGGCGTTCCCTTGAAGATGCCGCAGCTGATGGCTGCGACCTGGCCGGTGATCGGGTCTTCCTTGATGTCGCCTGCCGCGATGAGGCCATTGATCGCCAAGCGCAGCGCGATCCATGCGCCTGTGATCGAAGCGGTGCGGGTGCCGCCGTCAGCCTGGATCACATCGCAATCGAGCGTGATCTGGCGTTCGCCCAGCTTGCGCAGGTCGACCACGGCGCGAAGGCTGCGTCCGATCAGGCGCTGGATTTCCTGCGTGCGGCCCGATTGCTTGCCCTTGGCAGCCTCGCGCGCACCGCGGGTGTGCGTGGCACGCGGGAGCATCGAATATTCGCCCGTGACCCAGCCTTCGCCCTTGCCGCGCAGCCATGGCGGCACATTGCGCTCGACGCTGGCGGTGCAGAGCACGCGAGTGTCACCGAAACTGATCAGGCACGAACCTTCCGCGTGCTTGGTGAAACCGGTTTCGATGTTGATGGCGCGCATTTCGTCGGGCGCGCGGCCTGAAGGTCGCATATATTGCTCCAATATCTTCCCGAGACCCGCTCACCCTGAGCCTGTCGAAGGGTTGTTCTTCACTTCTCAGCCCGCGCTAAAGGAAAATCCAGTGCTTCGACAAGCTCAGCACGAACGGAAATTGAGTATGGAGCAAAGATTGCTTAGGTGAACACCATGTCTTCGCCGCCCATCTCCGAGCTGACCGACCGTGCGCGCGAGATCTTTCGCCTTGTGGTCGAAGGCTATCTCGAAAGCGGGCAGCCGGTCGGCTCGAAGACGCTCGCGCATGACAGCGGCATCAACCTTTCACCGGCTTCGATCCGCTCGGTGCTGGCCGATCTGGAGTCTGCCGGGCTCCTGGCTGCACCGCATACCAGCGCAGGGCGGATGCCGACCGAAAGCGGCCTCAGGCTGTTTGTCGACGGAATGATGCGCGTTGCGGAGCCGACACCCGAAGAGCGCGCGGCGATCGAAGGGCGGCTGAGCGGTAGCGGGCCGATCGAGCAAGCGCTGGAGCAAACCAGCGCGATCCTGTCCGACCTGTCGGGCGCGGCGGGAATGGTGATGGTGCCGACGCGCGAGGCGCGTCTGGCGCAGTTCAGCCTGCTGAAGCTCGGCCAAGGGCGGGCGCTGGCGGTGCTGGTGAGCGAAGATGGCGCCGTTGAAAATCGCGTGATCGAAATCGGGCGCGGCATCACGCCCTCCGCGCTCGAACAGGCAAGCAATTACATCACGGCACGGCTCGCGGGGCGCACAATGGCCGAGGCGTCGCGGGCGATTTCGCGCGAAATCGCGGCGGGGCAGACGCAGCTTGATGCGGCGAGCCGCGAACTGGTTGAGCGCGGCCTCGCGATCTGGAGCCGCGACGCGGCGCAGCGCCCGGTGCTGATCGTGCGCGGGCAGGCGAACCTGCTCGATGAGGCTGCGCTCCACGATATCGAGCGCGTACGCAGCCTGATCGAGGATTTGGAAAGCAAGCAATCGGTCGCCGAACTGCTTGAAACCGCGCGCGAAGCCGAAGCTACGCGCATTTTCATCGGCAGCGAGAACCGGCTGTTCGCGCTGTCGGGATCTTCTGTGATCGCTTCTCCCTATCGCGATCGCGAGGGCAGGGTGGTAGGAGTGCTGGGGGTGATCGGGCCAACGCGGTTGAATTACGCGCGCGTGATCCCCATGGTGGATTTGACCGCCCGTTCGCTGGGCAAGCTCATCGGATAGCTTTGGAACATTACGACATGAACGAGAACGACAAACCGCGCGACGAAGCGGTTGAAAAGGAACTGGAAGGCGTGCCGGAGGAATTCCTCGACAAGTCCGACGCGGAAACCGTCGAAGAAGAAACCAGCGGCCTCGACAAGGCGCTCGACCGCCTGCGCGAAGACCTGGAAGTTGCCAAGCAGGAAGTGCTCTATGCCAAGGCGGAAACGCAGAATGTGCGTCGCCGCATGGAGAAGGACATCCAGGATGCACGCGCCTATGCCGCGACCGGTTTCGCCCGCGACATGCTGAGCGTGCTCGACAATCTGGAGCGCGCCACTGCCGCGATCCCCGCCGAACTGCGCGAGGATGACAAGATGAAGGCGCTGGTCACCGGCATCGACGCAACTTTGCGCGAGCTTGAGAAGGTGTTCGGCCAGCATGGCATCAGTCGGATCGCGTCGGTCGGGCTTCCGCTCGATCCCAACCAGCACCAGGCGATGATGGAAATCCCGAGCGACGGTCATGCCCCCGGCACGGTCGTGCAGGAAATGCAGTCGGGCTACATGATCCGCGACCGTTTGCTGCGCCCCGCGATGGTGGCCGTGGCGAAGAAGCCGGACTGATAGAATTCCAATTCGGGAGAGGATGATGGGAACTGCGGTTGCGAGGGCGGCGGTTCTCGCTCTCCTGTTCACTGGCGCACCGGCATTTGCGCAAGATAGCGCAGATGACCAGCTGGCGGCGCTTGCCGACAGCTATCGCGATCACCGGCTCGCTTCGTGGGAGCGGGTCGAAAAGCCCGATGGCAGCAGCGAAGCGAGCGAGCGTATGCCATCGGTCACTCCCGAGGCATATGCGGAGCGCGCGCGCTTTGCGTCCGACGTATTGGCGAAGCTCAATGCGATCGATGAGGGCGGGTTGTCGGAAAAGGCCAGGGTCGACGCCGCTGTCCTGCGCACTCTTCTGAATGTAGAAATCGGCGACGCGCAGTTCCGTGAATGGGAAATGCCGTTCGATTCTGACAATAATTTCTGGAGCTATCTCGCTGCACCATTCCCGCTCCAATCGGTCGAAGAGTACGAGCGTTACATTTCCCGATTGCGCGACTTGCCGCGCTATTTCGAGGAGCAGAAGGCCAACGCGCGCGCCGGGTTGAAGCGTGGCTTCAGCGTACCGCGTGTCACGCTTGAAGGCCGCGATGTGTCGCTGGCGGCCTATGTCGTCGACGATCCGGAAAAGAGCGCTTTCTGGGCGGCGTTTTCGATCATGAACCCCTCAAGGATACCCACTGGCGAAGGCGTTCGTCTGCAACTGGAAGGACGCGAGGTTATCGAGCAGTCCGTTATTCCGGCCTATCGCGATTTACTGGATTTTTTCCGCAAGGAATATCTTCCCCAGACGCGCGAGACGCTCGCGGCAGAAGCGATGCCCGATGGGCCGGACTACTATCAACAGCAGATCCGGCAATATACCACGCTCGACCTGACGGCGGAGCAAATCCACCAGATCGGGCTGGAAGAGGTGGCGCGGATCACCGCCGAAATGGAGAAGGTGAAAGCGGAAGCGGGTTTCGAAGGCTCGCTGGACGAATTCGTCCATTTCCTGCGCACAGACCCGCAATTCGTCGCGCGCAACCCCGACGAGTTGATGGGCGTCTCAGCCTATGTCGCAAAGCGCGTCGACGGCAAGATCGGCGATTATTTCGGCTTCCTGCCGCGGCATCGCTTCTCGATCATCGAAGTCGATCCTGCGATCGCGCCGTTCTACACCGCAGGGCGGGGCGGGCTGAAATCCTGCCAGATGAACACTTACGACCTGCCTTCGCGCCCGCTCTACAACATTCCCGCGCTCACGCTGCACGAGTGCGCCCCGGGGCACAGTTTCCAGGCGGCGGTGGGGCTTGAGCAGCCCGAGGCGGCGCGGTTCCGGCGCGGGGTCTATTTCTCAGGGTTTGGCGAGGGCTGGGGCCTCTACACTGAGTATCTCGGCGAAGAGATGGGCATCTATCGCACGCCCTATGAGCGTTTCGGCAAGCTGAGCTACGAGATGTGGCGCGCGGTGAGGCTGGTGATCGATACCGGTATCCACCACTATGGCTGGAGCCGCGAGCAGGCGGTCGATTATCTTGCGGCGCGCACCGCGCTATCGACGCATGAAGTGAATACCGAAGTCGATCGATACATCAGTTGGCCGGGGCAGGCGCTTGCCTACAAGCTGGGCGAAATGACTATCCGCCGCGTGCGCGCCAAGGCCGAGGCCGAACTCGGGCGCAAGTTCGACATCCGCAAGTTCCACGATGTGGCGCTGTCGCTCGGCTCGGTCCCGCTATCCGTCCTGGAAGAGCGGATTGATGACTTCATCGCCGATGGCGGGCAGGGGCTTGAGGGCGTGACTTACGATTGAGCTTTCCGGGCTGCCCCTGCGATAAAGGCAGCCCGTAGTCACGTTAGACTAGCTGCGCGGCGTTCTCGTCGCGGTGTTTCTTCAGGTATTTCATGAAGGGCGTACCGCCGGTGCCGACATCGGGGTCGTTCCCTGCGATGCTGCCCATCTGCTTGTTGATATAGCTGGCCGCATATTCGAGGTGCCGTGTACGGAACCGCGCCGATTGCTCGAGGCAGGCATTGAACGCGTCCTTGAGCGACTGCGACCCTGATCCGCTGACGAAAGTGCGCAGGTTCGATTGCGCCGCGAGATCTTCGATGAAGCGGCGATGCGGCACCGGGCGATAGTGATGCAATTCGTCGAGGAACGACTTAAGCGGATCTTCACTGTGACCGACCTGGAACAGCGCATCCATCGCCGGGACGATGCTTGACTGGCTGCCCGTCTGGCCGCGCAGCGCCTGCGGCTTGCCGCCCAGCTTTTCCACGCCCTCATAAATCAGGCCGCCACCTGCCAGCGCCGGATTGTTGGCCCAGCCATGAATGTAGGGGCGCACACGGTGGAAATAGATGTAAGGATCGCAGCGTTCGGGCATGCGCGCGAAATGGCCATAAATGCGCTCCCAAGCTTGGTCCATTTCGACCAGCAACCGTTCGGCTTCCGCTTCGTCGCCTTGCTGCGCCGCAGCTACCAGCCTGGCCGCATTGTCGAGCAGCACGCCCGCTTCGGCTTCGATCGCGACATGGACCAGCACGAACCAGTTCTCGTCATCGCCACCGGCGAAGTTCTGGTACATGTAGATATTGTCGAGCGACACAGGTGCAGACTTGTCGAGCCGCGCCCAATTGTCGAGCACATAGCCCGAATAGGGCAGCAGCGGCGCCTGGCCCAGTCGGTTCGAAATCGCCACCATCGGGCGCGCAAGGTTGGCCGGGAGATAGGGCGGCGGGGTCGCTTCGCCCCAAACATAGGCCTGCACCAGGAAGGAATAATGCACCATCGCGGTGCGGACTTCTTCGTCCGGCGCCTCGACGGCCCATTCCTCAAGGACGGGGTCGGCCAACTGGTTGAGCCAATGGCGCACGCGCCCGCTCGAGATCAGGCCGGAGAGGTTACCAGCTGCCTGCTTCACGCCCGCGAAATGCGAGGGCAGGGTGACTTCATCGATTTCGTAATGCGAAAGATAGCCTCGCTCACGCGATAGGCCGTACTCCTTGATATCCATGTGGGACTCATTGGCCGGGCGCGGGTTGGGCCGCCCGGAACGGCGATTTGGTATCAATTGAAACCGACTTGCTCAAGCCGGGCCGGTGGAAAACCCTGCGCGGAGCCGGTCAGAGATGAAGCACCATCTGCAGGTTGCAGCGATCATAGGGCGTGGGCCAAACCTCCTCCGGCCCGAGCGCACGAAAACCGTAGCTTTCGTAAAGCGCAGTCGCGGCCTCAAGCTTGACATTGGTTTCAAGCCAGATCGCATCGGCCTGCCGTTCGCGGGCGAATTCGATCAGCCGCTGCAGGATGGCGGAACCGATCCCGCGCCTTTGCGCGGCGAGGTCCGTCGTCATCTTGATAACTTCGAGCCATTTCCTGCCATCGTCGGGACAATTCGACGCAGGCAAGATCGCTCCGGTGCCAACAACCCAGCCATTGGCATCGGCAATCGCGATAAAGCCGCCCTTGTCGAGGATTGCCGTTTGCGGGTGCTCAAGCTGGCGCAGGTCGGACTCTTCCAGTTCGAACAACTCTTCGATCCAGCGCTTGTTGAGCGCGGCAAAGGCCGGCGCATCGGCCGGTCGAAAGGCGCGAATATCCCAATTCCTGATCGTCACGCTCTCTCCCCTCCGAAGTCCAACAGCGCCTCATAAACGGCGGCATCGGCCACGCCTGCAACGCTTGCCCCTTTGCGCAGCAGGAATGCATGCTTCACGATCTCGGCCTGTTGTTCAATACCATAATGCGACAGGGGCCGGCCGGGCACCAGACTGTAGTCATAGCGTGCCCATGGCATGCGGTTAAGGATCAGGTGCCAGCGCCCGCGCTTCTGCACCTGCCACACATGCACCATCTCGTGGATGAAGAACCCCTGCAGCGGCAGGCTGGCAAGCGCAAAATCGTCGCAATATGCCCTGCTTAGCGGGTGGAAATGCAAGTGCCCCAGCGGCGCCATGACCATGCGGCGAGGCTGGAACGGAAACCATTTTCGCCGCCGGATGCGCACGGGCTCATAGTCGATTGCGCTTCCGAATACGGAGCGCGCCAGCGCGACTTCGCTGGAAGTAAGGGGCCGCTCGCCGCCGGGTGGGCAGGCATGGGCGGCCCCGCTTTGCTTCAAATCAACGAAAGGTCCGCTCAGCGATCATCCCCCGCAGCCTTCACATCGGCCTCGAACGAATATTTGTCGCCGCCCGAAACGGTCAGAGTCACCTCCACCTTGCCGCCCGGCTGCACGTCCGGAGACAGGTTGAATGCCATGATGTGATAACCACCCGGTTCGAAGGCAATCTTCGTGCCCTTGGTAATGGCGATCGGCATGGTCTCGCCCATCTCCATCTTGCCATTGTATTCGGCATAGGCGTGCAGCTGCGACTGTTCGGCACCGGCCACGTCGGCGCGGCGGATCGAAAGACCGCGGTCGCCCTCATAGGTCAGGTCGAAATAGACCGCCGCCGGATTGCCTGCGACTGGCGGCAGGACGAGCCGCGCGTTTTCCACACTGAGGCCCGGCACGCCCGCAGGCGCTTCAGCTACCGGTTCGGTCGTTTCGCCACACGCGGCAAGCGCCATGCTGGATGCGAGCAAGGCAGCGGCGGCAAGACGGGTCATTTTCATGCTAGGTTTCTCCCCTTGGTACAGCGTGAAAAACTAGAGTGCTGCGTCCCTTGTGCCAAGCGAAACCGCACCTATATCACCCGCATAACACACCGGACGGACTGAGCCGCCGAGCTGCTTTGCCGCTTTTGGAAAGCACATTGCGCGGTGTCCAAGAACTGAATGGATGGGAACAGAATGGCCAAAGTTATCGGTATCGACCTCGGCACCACCAACTCCTGCGTGTCGGTCATGGATGGGGGCAAGCCCAAGGTAGTCGAGAATTCGGAAGGCGCGCGCACCACGCCTTCGATCGTCGCCTTCACCAAGGATGGCGAGCGGCTCATCGGCCAGCCGGCCAAGCGCCAGGCGGTGACCAACCCCGACAACACGATTTTCGCGGTGAAGCGCCTGATCGGCCGCCGCTTCGACGATCCCATGACCAAGAAGGACATGGAACTCGTCCCCTACAACATCGTCAAGGGCAAGAATGGCGACGCCTGGGTCAATGCCGGCGGCGAAGACTATTCCCCTTCGCAGATTTCCGCCTTCATCCTGCAGAAGATGAAGGAAACCGCCGAGAGCTATCTCGGCGAAACCGTGACGCAGGCGGTCATTACCGTTCCCGCATACTTCAACGACGCGCAGCGCCAGGCGACCAAGGACGCCGGCCAGATCGCAGGCCTCGAAGTGCTGCGCATCATCAACGAGCCGACTGCTGCGGCGCTCGCCTACGGCCTCGAGAAGGACGATGGCAAGACCATCGCGGTTTACGACCTTGGTGGCGGCACCTTCGACGTCTCGATCCTCGAAATCGGTGACGGCGTGTTCGAGGTGAAGTCGACCAATGGCGACACCTTCCTGGGCGGTGAAGACTTCGACAGCACGATCGTCGAGTACCTCGCAGACGAGTTCAAGAAGAAGGAGAACATGGATCTCCGTTCGGACAAGCTCGCGTTGCAGCGTCTGAAGGAAGCTGCCGAAAAGGCGAAGATCGAGCTTTCGAGCTCGGCGCAGACCGAAATCAACCTGCCCTTCATCACCGCGCGTATGGAAGGCGGCAGCTCGACGCCGCTCCACCTCGTCGAAACGCTGACCCGCTCGAAGCTCGAACAGCTCGTGGGCGACCTCATCAAGCGCACGCTTGAGCCGTGCAAGAAGGCGCTGGCCGATGCCGGCATCGACAAGGGCGCGGTTGACGAAGTGATCCTGGTCGGCGGGATGACCCGCATGCCCAAGGTGCGCGAAGTGGTCGAAGAATTCTTCGGCAAGAAGCCGCACACCGGCGTGAACCCGGACGAAGTCGTTGCCATGGGCGCTGCGATCCAGGCCGGCGTGCTGCAGGGCGACGTCAAGGACGTGCTGCTTCTCGACGTGACTCCGCTGTCGCTGGGCATCGAAACGCTGGGTGGCGTGTTCACCCGCATGATCGATCGCAACACCACGATCCCGACCAAGAAGACGCAGGTCTATTCGACTGCCGAAGACAACCAGCAGGCAGTGACGATCCGCGTGTTCCAGGGCGAGCGCGAAATGGCGGCGGACAACAAGCTGCTCGGCCAGTTCGACCTCGTCGGCATCCCGGCCGCGCCGCGCGGCGTTCCGCAGATCGAAGTGACTTTCGACATCGACGCCAACGGCATCGTCAACGTCTCGGCGAAGGACAAGGGCACCGGCAAGGAACAGCAGATTCGCATCCAGGCTTCGGGCGGCCTTTCGGACGCCGACATCGACCAGATGGTCCGCGATGCCGAGAAGTTCGCCGAGGAAGACAAGAAGCGCCGCGAGTCCGCGGAAGCGCGCAACCAGGCGGACAGCCTGGTCCACGCGACCGAAAAGCAGCTCGAAGAGCATGGCGACAAGGTCGATGCCGATACCAGGGCAGCGGTCGAAACCGCTCTGGCCGAAGCCAAGTCTGCACTGGAAGGTGACGATGTTGCGGCGATTACCGCCAAGGCGCAGGCGCTGACCGAAGCGGCCATGAAGATGGGCCAGCAGATCTACGAGAAGGAGCAAGCTTCGGCATCGACCGCCGGTGCAGGTGATGCGGGCGCTTCGGAGCAGGCAGCTGACGAAGAAGTCGTCGACGCCGAGTTCTCCGAAGTCGACGAAGACAACAACAAGGGCTGAAGTCCTGATGAAAACCTTGCTCGCCACCGGTGCATCCCGTGCTGGTGGCGGCTAGGTTTCAAGAGGGCGGGTTCCTATGGCTTCTACCGACATCGACTATTACGAGCTGCTCGAGGTCAGTCGCGACGCCGATGGCGCGACGATCAAGAGTGCCTATCGCAAGCTGGCGATGAAGTATCACCCGGATCGCAATTCCGGGTGCACCGACAGCGAAGCGAAGTTCAAGGCGATCAACGAGGCATATGACTGCCTCAAGGATCCGCAAAAGCGCGCGACTTACGACCGCTTCGGCCATGCTGCTTTCCAGCAAGGTATGGGCAATGGCGGCGGCTTCGGCGGCGGGCGCGGGCATGGCGCTTCGGACTTCGGCGACATTGGGGACATCTTCGAAACGATCTTCGGCACTGCCTTTGGCGGTGGCGGCGGGCGGGCGCAGCCAAGGCGCGGCGCCGACCTGCGCTATGACCTTGAAGTGACGCTGGACGAGGCGTTCCACGGCAAGACAATCGAACTCGAGATCGAAGTCTCGCAGAATTGCGAAAGCTGCTCAGGTTCGGGCGCCAAACCGGGCACAGGCGAGCGTGAATGCCGCATGTGCGACGGCCATGGCAAGGTCCGCGCCAAGCAGGGCTTCTTCGTGATCGAACGCCCATGCCCGACCTGCCATGCGCGGGGCAGGGTGATCGAGGATCCGTGCAAGGAATGTCGCGGTGAAGGGCGGGTCGACCGTCCGCGTGCGATCGAGGTGGAAGTTCCGCCGGGGGTCGATACAGGTACCCGCATCCGCCTGGCAGGCAAGGGCGAGGCCGGGCCGCGCGGCGCGCCTCCGGGCGATCTCTACATCTTTGTGCATGTGAAGCCGCATCCGGTGTTCCAGCGCGACGGCACCACGCTGGCGACCCGCGTTCCGATCAGTTTCACGACAGCAGCGCTGGGTGGCACGGTCGAAATTCCCGACCTTGGCGGCGAAACCAACACGGTCGAGATTCCGGTCGGGATCCAGTCGGGCAGGCAATTGCGCGTCCGCGGTGCGGGTATGCCGGTACTTCAGGGCCGGGGCCGCGGCGATCTTGTGGTCGAAATCGCGGTCGAAACGCCCACCAGGCTTTCGAAAAAGCAGAAGGAACTGCTCCAGCAATTCCGCGATACCGAAACCGGCGAGGAATGCCCCGAAAGCAAGGGCTTCTTCGACAAGATCAAGGACGCGTTCGGCGGATAGCTAGAGTCTCGAGGTGAAGCGGGCGGCAATTTCTGCCCGCAAACCCTCGAGCAGTTTGCGCGAGCAGCGCCCGGCGGCGAGTTCTTGCTCGATGATTGCTTCGAAGGCGACGCGCTTGAAGCTGCGGCAATCGTGCTCATCGATCCCGCTCCCGCCCCCGATTGTCGAACAGACCAGGTCGATCATGCGTTCCGCGCCGTGCAGACGGCCCCAGAGATAGTCGTTCTCGCGGTAAGCGCGGCTGAAGAAGGCTCCGAAACTGTAGAATTCGATGCCTCTCAGCGTGGCACGAGCTCCACCTTCGCGGATCGACTGAGCATCCACCGGAGAAATCCGGTCGACCTTGATTGGATCGTACTCGATCACGCCTTCCTGTTGGAGGATGGGTAGCGTCGCCACATCGTAATAGGGAAAACCGAGATAGCCGAGCAGCATGCGCCGTCGCAGCGGCTTCGGCATTCGCGCCAGGGCATCCGCCAATCGGTCCTCGGCAGCATCGTCTACCTCGGGAAGCAGGCGCGTATTGGCCATGTAATCGAGCACTGCGCCCGGATCGTCGAACACTCGGCGCGCCACCGCGGGAAATTCGCTGCCGAGCGCGGCGAGCGTGTCGCGTTCGTAATAGTGGCTCAGAATCAAATAGATCTCGTTTCGGGCCGGGTCGAGCGCAACGTCCGGTATTTCGGGGTCGCGCTCCCAGTCGCGCGACAGCCTTTGCGCCAGCAGGCGCAGCCGACGGATACGGAACCCGATGTCATGCGCACGGAAGAAGGCGATTGCAGCGTCACTGGCGCCTGCTTTCGGGTCCGACAATTCGTGCAGGCCGCGCTTCAGGAGCTCTTCGCGCAAAGCGGCTTCGATGGCGCTGGGATCGGGCTGGTCCAGATCTGGAACTGCTTCGTGCACCAGTCTCGCGAGCCGTTCGACAATGCCGGTGAATTTCACATGGGCATAGGAATGGAAGGCATAGCCGGAATTCTCCGCCGCGGCCTGTTGCGCTTTGGCCCGCCACGCATGCAGCCGTTTGGGTGTGGGACGATCGAGGAAGAAGGTCCGCCCGAACAGCTTCTCGACTTCGCGGTCCACCTCTGGCCGCAGGCCCGCGAGCGTTTGCTGCAAGCGCGCGGCGTCGCGCGACTGCCGCTGGAGATGTTCCAGATTGTCGCGGATCGGCTGTTCACGCGGGAGGATCGAGATCGAACCGAAAAGCGCTGAAAAGAAACCAACCGGTTTGGGATCAGGGTCGTTCATCACCGCCACACGATCCGGGCGTGGATCGATATAGACGAAGCGGCGATCCACTTCGCGATGGCTCGGGCGGCCGTGCAGCGCAGAAATTGCGCCTTCGAAGGGCGCGTTGACCAGCACCGAACCATCGATCAACGCCACTTTTTCAGCCTCGCCCCGCCTCATGCGGACCGGCATGATCCGGTGCAGGAAGTCCGACCGTGTGGGCCATTCGCGCCCTCGCTTGGCGGCCAAGCGGTCGATCTCTGACAGTTCGAGAGGGGGAAAGGCTCCGGGAAAACTCGCGGTGGCGCGGGCGGCAAATGTCAGTTCGAGCGGATCGGCCAGTCCCATCCCGGATTGCGTGGGCGTTTGCCCGCGAAAATGGATCGGCAACCGGTGTTCGCTCTCCTCCACAACGGGCGGGCTGTTGAGCCGCAGCATGACCCGGTGGCCGCGAAAATCGGTCGAGGTCACAAACAGGTCGAGCGGATGATAGGGCGGCAGCAGGGGCGGACCCGATGGCTCGTTATGCATCGCTTCAAGTGCGTCGAACAGGAGCTTCGAAAAATTGTCGCCCGAGAACGGCGGTTGGAACCAGCGGCTGCGAATGAAGCGCGAAACCTTGCGGCGAACTTCGCTGCGCGTTTCGGGCGCGACGCTTTCCGAAACGGCATTGCCCGGACGGGTGAACAGCCACCAGGCGATCGGTTGCGCCCAGAACTTTGCGAAGCGCCACACCGGTCGGGCGTCTGGGTCCAGCAGCTTTTCAACATCGGCGTTTTTCAGCCAGAGGTCGGTGAGCGGCTCCAGCGAATGCCCTGCATAGAGCGCCTGCGACAGGAACACCGCATTGATTCCGCCAGCGCTCGCGCCCGAAAGGATGTCCGGGATGACCCGCAGCCGCATGCCGCGGTGGAGTTCAACGTGCTCAAGCAGGTCCTGGTACACCTTGCCGACCCCGCCACCGATCTTTTCGCCGGTATGGTGCGCCCGGCTCGCGCGAGCGAGATGCCACAACTCCTTGGTTACGCCGTGCATGTAGACTGCAAGGCTGACGCCGCCATAGCAGACCAGGGCAATCCGGAGTTCCTTCTGGTGCATGATGCCTTGATGGCGGGGATATCGCGCGAAGGCAATTGCGTTCTATCTATGTTCTGTTTATCGAGCGCGAATGGCCAAGACCAAGAAGCGCTATGTTTGCCAGGCTTGCGGCGGTGTGTCCCCCCGCTGGCAGGGCCAATGCCCCGAGTGTGCCGAGTGGAACACGCTGGTGGAAGACGTGCCCGCGACGGTTTTCTCGCAGAAGCACGATCTGTCGCGCGGGGGGCGCGCGGTCGATTTCGTCGAACTGAACTCACCATCCGAACTGCCGGTGCGGCGCGCCACGGGCCTTGCCGAATTCGACCGCGCGCTAGGCGGCGGACTAGTTCCGGGCTCCGCCGTGCTGATGGGCGGCGATCCTGGCATCGGCAAATCAACCCTGCTTCTCCAGACGGCCGCAACGATCGCACGAACCGGTGCGCCGGTGGTATATGTCAGCGGCGAGGAAGCCGCCGGGCAGGTACGTATGCGCGCGGCGCGCCTTGGCCTGGCCGATGCGCCGATCCGGCTCGCAGCGGAAACCTCGGTTCGCGATATACTGACCACGCTCGGGCATATGGAGCCGCCCGCACTGCTGGTGATCGATTCGATCCAGACGATGTATTCGGACACAATCGAAGGCGCGCCGGGAACGGTCAGCCAGGTGCGCGGCTGCGCTTTCGAACTGATCCGCTATGCCAAGGAAAATGGTGTCGCGCTGGTGCTGGTCGGCCATGTCACCAAGGACGGGTCGATCGCCGGCCCTCGCGTGCTCGAACACATGGTCGATGTGGTGATGAGTTTCGAAGGCGAGCGGAGCCACCAGTACCGCATCCTGCGCGCGCTCAAGAATCGCTTCGGCGCGGTCGACGAAATCGGCGTATTCTCGATGGTGAGCGAAGGACTGGATGAGGTCAGCAATCCTTCGATGCTGTTCCTTTCCGGTCGCGACCAGCCTTTGGCCGGGAGCGCAGTTTTCCCCGCGCTGGAAGGAACGCGGCCCGTGCTGGTCGAGATACAGGCGCTGATCGTGCGGCTGCAATCGGGGGCAACCCCGCGCCGCGCGGTAGTGGGCTGGGACAGCAGCCGACTTGCGATGCTGCTGGCCGTGCTGGAATCGCGCTGCGGGCTCAATTTCAGCTCCGCCGAAGTCTATCTCAATATCGCAGGTGGCTATCGCCTGTCAGATCCCGCGGCCGACCTTGCAGTGGCAGCGGCACTCGTTTCGGCGCTTGCCGACCGGCCACTGCCCGATCGCTCGGTATGGTTCGGCGAAATATCATTGGCTGGCGAGATTCGCCCCGTGGCGCATGCATCCTTGCGGCTGCGTGAAGCCGAGAAACTCGGCTTCGGCATGGCTTTCGGACCGTCCGATGTCGCGAACGGTTCGGCGAAGCTCGATTACCGCGGTATGGGACAAGTCGCGAAGCTCGTTGACCGAGTGATGGCAAACCCATAATCCACGGCGAATGAACGGTTTCGACATCATCGTGGCGATCGTGGTCGGCGTTGCGGCCATCGGCGGCTTCATGCGTGGACTGGTGCAGGAGGTGCTCTCGCTGGCAGCCTGGTTCCTGGCAGCCTTTGCGATCTATTACCTCCACACGCCGCTGACCGAGCAATTGAGCGAGTTCCTCGATACCGAGCCTGCGACATCGCTGCTCGCCTTCGCCTTGCTGCTGCTGATCCCCTATGCGGCGATGAAGGTCATCGCCAACAATGTCGGCGAGGCGTCGCGTGGATCGATCATGGGACCGATCGACCGTGTGCTGGGTTTCGGCTTCGGCCTGCTCAAGGGCGGGCTGATCATGGTTTTCGCTTTTTCCCTGCTTGTGCTCGGGTTCGATACGGTCTGGGGCTACAAGGGCCGACCGGACTGGATCACGACCGCGCGCACCTATCATGTCGTCGATGCCAGTTCGCGTGCGCTGGTCGAAACCATTTCCGAACGTCGTGAACGCTTGAAGAGCGAAGCGGAAGCGATGGAATGACCGCCGGCGCTGCGGGCAAGCTTTACACAACCGAACTGCTCTCGCTGGCGACGGAGCTTTCAGCATTTCCATTGACGGGCGATTGGGTGCTGGCTGGCGAGGCGCGATCGCGCACCTGTGGCAGCAGCATCAGGATCGGTATCGAGCCGGACGACCAGGGAAGGATCGGGAAGGTAGGGCTGGCGGTCACGGCTTGTGCGGTAGGGCAGGGGGCGGCGACGATTTTCGCCCGCGAGGCCCACCGAAAGAACGCGGGCGAAATCGCTACGGCGCTCGAAGAGATAGAGAACTGGCTCGAAGCCTCCGACGCATCCGCGCCGCAATGGCCGGGCTTCTCGGCGCTCGACGCCGCGCGCGCGCATCCGGGCAGGCATGGCGCCCTGCTGCTGCCGTGGAAGGCCGCTGTGGACGCGCTTTGCAAGGCCGGGGACTCACGCTAGAGCCAAGACACATCGCAATGGGGAGAGCGTGAAAACCATGTCAGAGGTCGCCAAACCGGCTGTTCGAGAGCCGAGCGAAAAAGAAGTCCGGCTTGTTATCGGGGCCAGTTCCGCCGGCACGATCTTCGAATGGTATGACTTCTTCATCTACGGCACGCTCGCCTACATCCTTAAGGATGCGTTCTACAACGTCGAGAACGAGACGCTTGGCCTGCTGCTGGTGTGGTCGACCTTTGCCGTCGGCTTTGCCTTCCGCCCGATCGGCGCCGTTCTCTTCGGCTATCTCGGTGACAAGCTTGGGCGCAAATACACCTTCCTCGTCACAGTGACCCTGATGGGGATCGCGACTGCAGGCGTAGGCCTGATCCCGACAGTCGATACGATCGGCGTCGTCGCGCCCATCATCGTGATCTTCCTGCGCGTGATCCAAGGGCTTGCGCTGGGCGGCGAATATGGCGGGGCCGCCATCTATGTCGCCGAACATGCGCCGCCTGAGAAGCGCGGATTCTACACGAGCTTCATCCAGGCCAGCGTGGCAGGCGGTTTCGTACTGTCGATTGCTGTGGTGCTCGCATGTCGCTTCCTGATCCCGGAAGACGATTTTGCCGCATGGGGCTGGCGCGTACCCTTCCTGCTGTCGATCATCCTGCTCGGCATTTCGCTGTGGATGCGGCTGAAGCTGTCGGAAAGCCCGGTGTTCCAGGCGATGAAGGAAGAGGGCACTATTGCCGGCAATCCCTTCATCGAAAGCTTCACCTATCCCGGGAACAAGAAGCGCATCTTCGTCGCGCTGTTCGGCATTGCCGGGATCCTGACCACGATCTGGTACACCGCCTTCTTCTCCAGCATGAGTTTCCTGCGCGGGCCGATGCATGTCGACGACCTGACGGTTGAACTGATCCTGTTCTTCGCCGGGTTGATCGTGATGAGCTTCTACCTCGTCATCGGCAAATGGTCCGACACGGTCGGGCGCAAGAAACCAATCATGATCGGTGCGGTGCTGACGCTAATCCTGCTGTTCCCCGCCTTCTGGGGCCTTGGAGCCTTCGCCAACCCCGGCCTTGAGAAGGCTGCGAAGGAAACGCCGATCGTCGTCTACGGCAGCGAGTGCACCACCGATCCGTTCGCTGAGATGTTCAACCGCGACCAGACGCGCTGCGGCAAGGTGCTCGAAACGCTAACCGCTTCGGGCGTCACCTACACCGTAGAGCCCGCGGCAGAGCTTTTGCTCACCTCGGGCGGCGAGGAAATCGCGCTCGATGAAAGCTGGTTCACCGATGGCAATGCGCGCCGCGACGGAATTCGCGCCGCGTTGTCCGAGCACGGTTTCGATTTCTCGAAGCAGCAGCCTTCCGCCGCAAACATCATCGGGATCGTGGCGGTCCTGCTTCTGCTCGGCATGCTTTCAGCGCTGACTTATGGTTCGGTCGCGGCGCTGCTGTGCGAGATGTTCCCCCCGAGCATACGCTACAGCTCGATGTCGATCCCATACCACATTGGTGCGGGATATCTCGGCGGTTTCCTGCCGCTGATTGCCGGAGTGATCGTGGCCAGCACTGGCAATATCTATTCCGGCCTCTGGTATACCTGGGGCGTAGTCGCGATCGGGATCGTAGTGCTGTGGTGGGGCGTACCCGATGGCCCACCGAGAGATTTCGAAGACTCGCATGGCTGAAGCCCCGCCGCCAAGCTTGCGGCTGACGATCGACCGGGACGCGCTGGCTCATAACTGGCGCGCGCTTGATCGCCTGTCAGGCCGTGCAAGCGCCGGAGCGGCGGTGAAGGCCGATTGCTATGGCCTTGGCTTCGACACCTGCTTGCCTGTATTGCGAGACGCTGGAGCAAAGGACTTCTTCGTGGCGCATTGGAGCGAAGTCGCGACCGTCGCGCGTCACGTCGATCCGCGCAGTATCGCTGTGCTGCATGGTCCAGCCAATCGCGCTGACGCGGATTATGCGAGGGCTAGTGGCGCAGTGCCCGTGATCAATTCGCTGCACCAGGCGAAGCAGTGGCTGGATAGCGGCGGCGGACCTTGCGACCTGATGGTCGACAGCGGGATCAACCGGCTCGGGATTTCGCTGAGCGAGGCGGGCGATCTGCTGGTTGCGCAGCTCGACGTGCGCGTTCTGATGTCGCACCTTGCCTCGTCCGATGAAGACAGCGCGTTGAATGCATGGCAGCTTGGGGCATTCCGCGAAGTGCTGCCGATGATTGCGCATAAGCGCGCCAGCCTGGCCAATAGCGCGGGGATCGCGCTTGGGCCGGATTACCATTTTGACATGACCCGCCCGGGACTGGCGCTTTATGGCGGCGTGCCGCGTGGTGAGCTGGAAAATGCCATCCGTCAGGTGGCCTATCCCGAGGCAGCCATCATCCAGACCCGCAGCATCGCGCCGGGCGATACGGTGGGATACAACGCCACCTTCACTGCTGATCGAGACATGCGAGTGGGCGTTGTCTCGATCGGATATGCAGACGGAATTCTGCGCTGCTGGGGAAATTCAGGCGCGCTGAAGCATGGCGAGCATGCGCTTCCGATACTCGGCAAGGTGTCGATGGACATGGTGGTGATCGACCTGTCTGCCGCGCCCGAATTGTCCGAAGGCGATTGGGTGCAATTGCCCTATCGCTTGCCAGACGCTGCGCAGCATACCGGCCTGTCGCAGTATGAATTGCTCACCGTCCTGGGACGGCGCCTGAAAAGCGGATAGCGCCATGTTGCGCTGCACATTGTGCAAGTGCTAAGGCCGCAGCATCGGACGCACAGGAATGCATCACATGGCCAAGAAGAATGCAGGCGAAGGCGACACCGTCATCGTCAAGAAATATGCCAATCGGCGGCTCTACAACACCAGCACTTCGAGCTACATCACGCTGGAAGACCTTGCCGCGATGGTGCGCGACAATGTCGAATTCCAGGTGCTCGATGCGAAGACGGGTGAAGACATCACCCATTCGATCCTGACCCAGATCATCATGGACGAGGAATCGAGCGGAGAGCAGATGCTGCCCGTCAGCTTCCTGCGCCAGCTGATCAGCATGTATGGCAATTCGATGCAGGCCATGATGCCCAGCTATCTCGATGCGGCGATGGCCAATTTCCGCGAGAACCAGGGCAAGATCCGCGAAGCCTTCGAAAAGGGCATCAGCAACACGCCCTTCGCCAAGATTCATGAGACAAACGTGGCCATGATGCGCGCGGCCACCGATGTGCTGATGCCCGGCACGGCCAAGCGCAGCGAGAAGCCTGCGGCCGGTTCGAGCGACGAAATTGCGGCGCTGCGCAAGCAGATGGCCGAGATGCAGAAGAAGCTGGACGAGCTGAGCAAATAGAGCAAAGGGCGGCACCCGCCGTCCGGTCCATATCCGTTACAGAAAGTATCCCCGTGTCCCAGATCCGCCACGCCCTTAACATCAAGCGCGAGGACGATTTCGCCGCCTGGTATCAGGAAGTCATCACCGCCGCAGACATGGCCGAGGAATCGGGTGTGCGCGGCTGCATGGTGATCAAGCCATGGGGCTATGGCATTTGGGAACGCATCCAGCGCCTGATGGATGATCGCATCAAGGCGGCAGGGGTGCAGAACTGCTATTTCCCGATCTTCATTCCGCTGCGCAATTTCGAGCGCGAAGCCGAGCACGTCGAAGGCTTTGCGAAGGAAATGGCGGTCGTCACCCATCACCGCCTGATCTCGGACGGGAAGGGCGGGCTGATCCCTGATCCGGAAGCAAAGCTCGAGGAACCGCTGGTTGTCCGCCCGACGTCGGAAACCATCATTGGTGACGCCATGGCGCGCTGGGTGCAGAGCTGGCGCGACCTGCCGCTTCTGACCAACCAATGGGCAAATGTCGTACGCTGGGAAATGCGCACCCGCATGTTCCTACGCACCACCGAATTCCTGTGGCAGGAAGGGCATACCGCGCATGCGGATCGCGCGGACGCTCTGGCCGAAACGCACCGCGCGCTGGAAATGTATCGCGCATGTGCCGAGGAAGACCTCGCGCTTCCGGTAATCGCTGGCGAGAAGCCCGAGAATGAGCGTTTCCCGGGCGCGGTCGAAACATGGTCGATCGAGGCCATGATGCAGGACGGCAAGGCCCTGCAGGCTGGCACCAGTCATTACCTCGGCACCAATTTCGCCCATGCCGCCGGTATCAAATACCAGGACCGCGAAGGCACCGAGCAATATTGCCACACCACCAGCTGGGGCGTTTCCACCCGCATGATCGGCGGCGTGATCATGACGCATGGCGACGATGACGGGCTGCGTGTGCCGCCGCGCATCGCGCCGCACCAGGTTGTGATCCTGCCGATGCTTCGCGAAACTCCCGAAGACGAAGCGCTGCTGGCCTATTGCGAGGAACTGCGCGCCAGGCTGGCATCGCAAAGCGCGATGGGCGAGCCCGTTCGCGTCCTGCTCGACAAGTCGCCGGGCAAGGCGGCGGGCAAGCGTTGGGACTGGGTGCGCAAGGGCGCGCCGGTGATCATCGAAGTGGGTCCGCGCGACATGGCCGAAGGCAAGGTCGCGCAGATCCGCCGCGACCGGCTGTGGAACCCTGACAATGGCAAGCCTGCCTTTGCTTTCATCGCCCGCGAGGACGCGATCGGCGCGATCGGCACCTTGCTCACCGACATCCAGCAATCGCTGTTCGATGAAGCGCGCGAACGGCGCGATGCGAACATCACTCGCGGTGTGAACTCGCTGGCAGAGGTCGAAGCGTTCTTCTCGGGCTCGGCGAAGTTCCCGGGCTGGGTCGAAGTGCAATGGTCAAAGCCGACCGGCGCTGCGCTCGAAAAGGTCGTCGAAACGCTCAAGGGGACAAAGCTAACCATCCGCAACGTGCCGCGCGATGCTGCACCGGCGGACGGCGCCTGCATCTTCACGGGCGAACCGGCCGTCGAGCGCATCCTGGTCGCGCGGGCATATTGATCCCCGCACCGTTCGCCCTGAGCTTGTCGAGGGGCCGTATTTCACTTTTGAAATCTGGCCAAAAGAAGTGCAGGGCTTCGACAGGCTCAGCCCGAACGGATTTTTGATGGCGCAAAAGCGACAAAAGCAAGGTTTTCCCAGCAAGGAACAGGTTCTCGAGTTCCTCCAGACGTCCGACACACCGGCCGGCAAGCGCGAGATCGCCAAGGCGTTCGGTCTGAAGGGGCAGGAAAAGATCGCGCTCAAGCGGCTGCTCAAGGACATGGCCGAAGAGGGCATGATCGACGGCAAGCGGACGGCCTATCACCGCATGGGCGGCGTTCCCAAGGTCACTGTACTGCGCGTGGTCGAGATCGAGGATGGTGAAGCGGTTGCCATTCCCGACAATTGGTCACCCGAGGCCCCGGGTGAACCGCCCAGGCTCACCATGCGCGAGGTCCGCGGGAAGGGTGGCAAGCAGGTTGCCGCTCTCAAGCGGGGCGACCGCGTGCTGGCGCGGACCGAAGAGACAGATCGGGGGTGGATCGCGCATCCGATGAAGAAGCTGCCCGCCCGCACCGAAGGGCTGCTGGGCGTGGTGGAGATCGACGGCAGCGGCAAGGCATGGCTCGCGCCGGTCGACAAGCGTATCCGCAATTCGTCTCCCATCACCGACCTCGGCGAGGCGGAGGAAGGCCAGCTGGTGATCGCTGAGCGCGCCGGGCGTTCCGACCGCGCCGGAGTGAAAGTGATCGAAGTGGTTGGCGATCCGCTGGCGCCTCGCAGCTTCAGCCTGATCGCCATCGCCAAGCACGGCATCCCGCACATCTTCCCTGAGCAGGCGCTGCGCGAAGCCGAAAAGGCCGTTGAACTGCCGCTGAGCGTGGACCGGCGCGAAGACCTGCGGCACTTGCCGATCGTCGCGATCGACCCCGCCGATGCGCGCGACCATGACGATGCAATCTGGGCCGAGCCGGACGGGCAGGGCGGCTTCAACGCCGTTGTCGCGATTGCCGACGTCAGCTTCTACGTTCGCGCTGGCGGCACGCTCGACCGCGAAGCGCGCAAACGCGGCAATTCGGTCTATTTCCCCGACCGCGTGGTGCCGATGCTTCCCGAAGTTCTCAGCGCCGACGTCTGCTCGCTGCGCGAAGGCGAAGACCGGGCGGCTATGGCCTGCCATTTGCGCGTGGACGAACACGGCAATGTCACCAAGTTCCGCTTCACCCGCGCCTTGGTCCGCATCTCGCACAACATTGCTTACGAAGCGGCACAGGCCGAAATCGACAGCGGGAACGCGCCCGAGCACCTGCTGAATTTGTGGGCCTGCTGGCGCGCGCTTGAACGGGCACGGCACGCGCGCGACCCGCTTGAACTGGAACTGCCCGAACGCCGCGTGGCGCTCGACGAGAAGGGGCAGATCGCCGAAATCGCGATCCGCGAGCGGCTCGATGCACACCGCGTGGTCGAGGATTTCATGATCGCGGCCAATGTTGCTGCGGCGCGCGCACTCGAGGCCAAGACCGCACCGGTGGTATATCGCCTGCACGAAGCGCCGGGGCGCGAGAAGCTGCTCGCCCTGCGCGACTACCTCGCGACTTTCGGGCGCAAGCTGTCGCTGGGCCAGGTGATCACGCCTTCGCTGTTCAACCGCATGCTCAAGGATGTGACCGACGAAAGCGAGAAGGCGCAAGTGATGGAAGCGGTGCTGCGCAGCCAGATGCAGGCCTATTACGGGCCGGCCAATGTCGGGCACTTCGGGCTGGCGCTGGGTAGCTACGCACACTTTACGTCGCCGATCCGCCGCTATGCGGACTTGCTGGTCCATCGCGCGCTGGTCGATGCCTACAAGCTCGAGCAGCCCAAGCCGAAGGGTAACCTCCCCGAAAGCACCGGCCTGTCGGACCGCGACCGGGCCAGCCTGCAGCAAGTGAGCGACGCCATCAGCCAGGCCGAGCGCCGCGCGATGGAGGCCGAGCGCGAGACGATCGACCGCTATGTGGCAGCATGGCTATCGCACCGCGTCGGCGAAGTGTTCGACACCCGTATCACCGGGGTGCAGGCGTTCGGTTTCTTCGCCACGATAGTCGGGCTGGGCGGCGACGGGCTGGTGCCTGTCTCGACGCTTGGCCGCGAGCACTTCCGTTACGAGGAAGCGGCACAAGTGCTGGTCGGCGAGACCAGCGGCACGCGCTATGCGATGGGCGACAAGCTGAAGCTGAAACTGGCTGAATCCAACCCGCTCACCGGCGCGCTCAAATTCGTGCCGGTCGATAGCGACGGGATGGAAATCGAGCCGCGCGGCAACCGGCCCCCGCCGCGCCGCGGTCCGCCCAAGGGCAAGCATATGGTCGGCAAGCGCGGCCGCCCCGGAAATATCCGGCATCAGGGCAGGGGCAAACGCTGACGCTAGCGCCTAAGCGTCGTTGGCTGCCTCGTCGAATTCCTCGGGGATAATGTAGAGCGGGCAGGGCAGTGCCCCGGCGTGCGTCGAGAAGTGGGTCACCAGCGGGCCGGGATTGCCGCCCTTGGCTGCCCCCAGCACCAGCGCGGCGATATTGCCGTGCTCGTCGAGGAATTCGCGAATCACCTTCTGGCCGCCGCCCACGGCGACTGAAATCGCGGGCATGATTCCCATCTCCGCCAGCAGGCTGCCCGCCGCCCCATGCGCCAGCATTTCCGCGCGGTCGCGCGCTTCCTGTTCGATCGTCGCCTGGATGCCGCCAAAGGCGCTGACGTTCTGTTGGGGGACCAGCGCAAGGATGTGAACGCCGCCGTCGACCGCGCCCGCGCGCCTTGCAGCATAGCGCAAGGCGGAGCGCGCCTCATCGGTTTCGTCGATCACCACCAGGAAGACCCGCATCCCCAACTCCTTCGCTGCGGGGTATCCGCTGAAAACGTATTCTTCGCAAGGTTCTTGCCCCGTGGCCCCGAATTCGGCACAGGCTTCCGTTGCGTAAAGGAAAGGGAATCTCTCCAGCAATGCCTATCGAAATCAAGATGCCTGCGCTTTCGCCGACGATGGAGGAGGGCACCCTCGCAAGATGGCTGGTGAAGCCGGGCGACGAGGTGAAGGCTGGCGACATCATGGCCGAGATCGAGACAGACAAGGCTACGATGGAATTCGAGGCCGTGGATGAAGGCACGCTGGTGTCGATCGCGGTCGAAGAAGGCAGCGAGAATGTGAAGGTCGGCACGGTGATCGCGCTGCTGGCGGAAGAGGGCGAGGATGCCAGCACCGCTGCTGCAGCCCCGGCTTCAAAGCCTGCCCCCGCACCCGCAGCTCCGGCGAGCGAAGCCCCGCAAGAAGCACCGGCGCCTGTCGCGGCTCCGGCTCCTGCGCCCGCTCCTGCAACCTCGGGCGACCGCATCGTGGCCTCGCCGCTGGCCAAGCGGATCGCCGAGCAGAAGGGGATCGACCTTTCCGGCGTGACGGGCAGCGGGCCCAATGGGCGGATCGTGAAGGCCGATGTGGAGGGCGCCAAGCCCGGTGCAGCGCCTGCTGCGACCCCTGCCGCTGCGCCTGCTCCCACGCCGTCGGTCTCGCCCACCGATCGCGGTGCGCCTTACGAAGAGCAGAAGCTCAACAATGTTCGCAAGGTCATCGCGCGGCGCCTTACCGAGGCCAAGCAGCAGATCCCGCATATCTACCTCACCGTGGATGTCCGGCTCGATGCGCTGCTCAAGTTGCGCAGCCAACTTAATGCCTCGCTCGAACCCGATGGCGTGAAGCTTTCGGTCAACGACCTGCTGATCAAGGCGCTGGCCCGCGCGCTCCAGCGCGTGCCCAAGTGCAACGTCAGTTTCCAGGGCGACGTGCTGCACCAGTACACGCGCGAGGACATCTCGGTTGCAGTAGCCGCGCCTTCGGGCCTGATCACCCCGATCATCAAGGATGCCGGGCGCAAGGGGCTGGCCCAGATCAGCACCGAGATGAAGGAACTGGCGAACAAGGCGCGCGACGGTAAGCTGCAGCCGCATGAGTACCAGGGCGGCACCGCTTCGCTTTCCAACCTCGGCATGTTCGGCACCAAGCAGTTTGACGCAGTGATCAACCCGCCGCAGGGCATGATCCTGGCGGTGGGCGCGGGCGAACAGCGGCCATGGGTGGTCGATGGCGCGCTCGCCATCGCGACCGTGATGAGCGTGACCGGCAGCTTCGATCACCGCGCCATCGACGGCGCGGACGGCGCGCAGCTGATGGACGCCTTCCGTCAGCTGGTCGAAAACCCGATGGGTCTGGTGGTTTGACGGCGGGGCTGTCCTACAGCCCGGCGGATATGCGATGGAGGCGGCATGACTTGCCTGTCGAACCGCGCCAGTTGCAGCCATTCCGCGCATTCGCACCAGCCCGAAGTTTTTAACTTCTGTACTGTGTCGCATGTGTCGCATCAGATAGAGCTTAGTCAGAGGTAATTGCAGTAATGTCAGCCAGTTATGACGTCATCGTTCTCGGCTCCGGACCCGGCGGCTATGTCGCGGCGATCCGCTGTGCGCAGCTGGGGCTGAAGACTGCCATCGTCGAGCGTGAGAACCTCGGCGGCATCTGCCTCAATTGGGGCTGCATCCCCACCAAGGCGCTGCTGCGCAGTGCCGAGATCAAGCATTACATGGACCATGCGGCCTCTTATGGATTGAAGGTGGCTGGCACGATCGAGGCTGACCTTGATGCAGTGGTGAAGCGCAGCCGCGGTGTTGCAGCACAGCTCAACCGCGGGGTCACCGGGTTGATGAAGAAGAACAAGATCACGGTGCATATGGGCGAGGGCACGCTAACCGGCCCCACGTCGCTGACGGTTAAGGGCGAGAAGGGTGAGGAAAAGCTCACCGCCAAGCATGTGATCGTCGCCACCGGTGCCCGTGCGCGCGACCTTCCTTTCGCCCCGGCTGACGGCAAGCGCATCTGGACTTATCGCACCGCGATGACTCCGCCCGAAATGCCCAAGAAGCTGCTGGTCATCGGCAGTGGGGCGATCGGAATAGAATTCGCAAGCTTCTACAATGACATGGGAGCCGAAGTTACCGTGGTCGAGATGCTCGACCGGATCGTGCCGGTTGAGGACAAGGACGTTTCGACCTTTCTTGAGAAGGCGCTGACCAAGCAAGGCATGACAATCATGACCGGGGCGGGGGTCGAGGACCTCAAGGCTAACGCGACCGGAGTAAAGGCCAAGATCAAGGACAAGGC
Source organism: Altererythrobacter litoralis (assembly GCF_036324225.1). NCBI lineage: Bacteria > Pseudomonadati > Pseudomonadota > Alphaproteobacteria > Sphingomonadales > Erythrobacteraceae > Altererythrobacter > Altererythrobacter litoralis. Next base: position 372,638 of record NZ_JAZDQV010000001.1, on the reverse strand, counting down.
GGGCGAGGTCAGCGAGCAGGACTTCAACCATTGCATCGTCGCTATCGGTATCGTCCCGAACACCGAGAACATCGGGCTCGAAAAGCTGGCCGATATGGATCGCGGCTTCATTCAGATCGACCCCTATGGCCGCACCAAGTCGAAGGGGCTGTGGGCGATCGGCGATTGCACGCCCGGCCCGTGGCTGGCGCATAAGGCGAGCCACGAAGGCGTGACCGCCGCCGAAGCCATCGCCAAAGAGCTCGGCAACAAGGACATGCATCCGCACCCGCTCGACCGCAACAACATCCCCGGCTGCACCTACTGCCACCCGCAAATCGCCAGCGTCGGCATGACCGAGGCCAAGGCGAAGGAAGCCGGATACGCGGTCAAGGTCGGCAACTTCCCCTTCATCGGCAATGGCAAGGCGATCGCGCTGGGCGAGGCAGAAGGCTTCATCAAGACCGTGTTCGACGCCAAGACCGGCGAACTGCTCGGCGCGCATATGATCGGCGCCGAAGTGACCGAACTGATCCAGGGCTATGTCGTGGGCAAGCAGCTCGAAACGACCGAAGCCGAATTGATGCAGGCGGTGTTCCCGCACCCGACGCTGAGCGAGATGATGCACGAAAGCGTGCTGTCGGCCTACGGGCGGGCCTTGCACATCTGACCGGTAAGGCGGAGGAGAGACGATGGCCGAATTTCTCCTCCTCGCCTTCATCCTGCTGATTGCGGGAGTCATCTCGGTCCCCATCGCGACGCGGCTCGGGCTGGGTTCGGTGCTGGGCTACCTCCTAGCAGGCATGGTGCTCGCCCCGCTGTTGGGCTTCCTTGGCGTCAACGTCACGCAGCTCCAGCATTTCGCCGAGTTCGGCGTGGTGATGATGCTGTTCATCATCGGGCTTGAGCTTGAGCCGAAGCGGCTGTGGGCCATGCGCCAGCGGCTGGTAGGGCTGGGTGGCGGCATCTATGGCCCAAAGGTCATGCTCATCGACCAGGACGCAGGTTCGGGTGGCGACTGGATGCCCTATGCATTCCGAGAAGCGGGGCTGGGCACACTGATCGGCACACACACCTGGGGCGGCTTGATCGGGATCAGCGCCAATCCTGACCTGATCGATGGCGGCTTCCTGACGGTCCCGTTCTTCCGCTTCTTCGATACGAACGGACGTTGGTCGATCGAGAACGAGGGCGTCGCGTCGGATATCCGCGTCGATCTCGATCCCGTCGCGCTGGATCGCGGACAGGACACGCAGCTCGACGCCGCGATCGCTGTGGTTCTGCAGCAGATGGAAAGCGCGACTTCCCCGGTTAAGCCGGCACCGGCCTATCCGACCGAGATTGGCTAGTGAGCGCGTAGGCAGTTCAGGCCCTTTAGACTTGCGCCGGGAGGGGGAAACCACCTTCCTGCGCAGTCTATGAAGCCGGCAATTCGTGCACGCTTGTTTGGCGTCACAGTGTGTTCTGATTTCCGCGCCCTCGCATCGACAGCGCAAAACTGTCAGAATGGAGGTTGCAAAGGCTCCAAAATTTCGATTTACTCGCCTCATAAGGAATAAACTGTGCCCGAAAATCGGGCTGGATAGTGGGGAGGAGTTTTCAATGAAGAGACTCGAATTGTATCTGGGCACCGCGGTGGTCGCCCTGGTCGCGACCCCGGTCGCGGCTCAGGACGAAACGACAGGTAACGTCATTATCGTTACCGCCCAGCGTCAGGCGCAAAGCCTGCAGGAAGTCCCGATCGCGGTTAGCGCCTTCGACGCCGAAGCGCTCGAAGCGCAACAGATCGAAAACGCCAGCGACCTTCAGCTGACGCTGCCCAACGTAACCTTCTCGAAGGGCAACTTCACCGGTTCGAGCTTCACCATCCGCGGCATCGGCGACCTTTGCGTCGGCTTCAGCTGCGACAGCGCCACCGCCATCCACATGAACTCCGCGCCACTTTTCGGCACGCGACTGTTCGAAACCGAATATTTCGACCTTGAACGGATCGAAGTCCTTCGCGGCCCGCAGGGCACACTGTTCGGACGCAACGCAACGTCGGGCGTGGTCAATATCGTGACTGCGAAGCCTGACCTGTCGGGCTTCAGCGGCGCCGCCGAATTCGAATACGGCAATTTCAACAGCATCAAGGCGAAGGGCATGATCAACATGCCCATCGGCGATACGCTGGGCATGCGCGTGGCGGGCTTCTACCTGAAGCGCGATGGCTACACCGAGAACGTCTTGGATGGACGCGACTTCGACGACCGTGACATGTATGCGGTGCGCGGTTCGCTGCGGTGGGAACCGGGCCCGGATACGACGCTGGACCTGATGGCGTTCTATTTCCGCGAAGACGACAGCCGTATGCGCATCCAGAAGCAGCTGTGCCAACGCGACCCCACTGGCGTGCTGGGCTGTCTCAATGCACGGCGCGACTTCGCCAAGACCAATTCGAACTCGACCTTCACCGGGACTTTGGGCTCTCAGGAATTCCTCAACCTTAACCTCGGCTCGCTTGGAGCTGGGTTGGGGCTCAACAGCCTGTATGGCAATGACGCGTACTGGAATTTCCAGGAGCCGGAGGACGTTCGCAAGGTCAGAACTGCGTTCAAGCCGGAATACTTCACCGACGAGCTGCAACTGCAGGCGCACCTCGACCATAATTTCGAGAACTTCAAGGTGTCGCTCGGGGCGACCTACCAGGAAACCAGCGTCGACTCGCGCCAAGATTATAACAATGGGGTCGGCGACCGTACGTTGCTTGCAACTGCCCTCGGCACCTTAAGTGGCGTATGGGCCAATCCGCTTGCGGTCGGCCCGGATATTGCGGGTTATTTCACGCCTATCACCAACGCGCTCATTCCCAACGGGCCGACCGGCGAGCTTTGCGTGTCCGACACCCGCCTCGACAATCGCGGCGCCTATGAAGGCTATTCGGTCTGTTCGGATGATTTGCTTCAGTTCGACCGTTCGACCGGCAAGGGTGAATCCTGGTCGGCAGAAGCCATCATCTCCTCGGACTTTGACGGGCCATTCAACTTCCTGCTCGGCGGTATCTACGCGCAGTCAAAGGCGACCGATGGCGACTATTTCGTCAACAGCTTCGCGATCGACTATATTACGGGTGTCCTCGGGTCGTTCACGGCCTTGGGTGCGGAACTTCCTCCGTCCTACTTGGCGACTTCATTCTATCGCAACAACACGCAGAAGTTCCAGCTCGACAGCTGGGGCATCTTTGCAGAGGGCTATCTCGAAATTTCCGATCGCCTGAAGTTGACTGCCGGTCTGCGCTACAATGACGACAAGAAGAAGCTGACGGCACGCACAACGCTCGCCAACTTCCTCAATCCTTATTCTAACGACGGTGATCCCTTCGACTCGCCGTTCGTGGGGTCTTTCGACGCTGATCCCGGGCTTGATGGAAACCAGCTGGTCCAAAGCCGCAAGGTTGCATTCAATGAGGTTACCGGGCGCGCGGTCCTCGACTACCAGATCACGCCCGACAATCTGCTCTATGCGTCCTATTCACGGGGCTACAAATCGGGAGGTATCAACCCGCCGCTGTCGCCCGTGTTCGAAGTTCCGGAAGGCTTCGGCCCTGAAAAGGTCGATGCTTTCGAAATCGGCAGCAAGAACACGATTGCCAACGGCGCGATCCAGCTGAATGCGACGGCCTTCTTCTACAAGTACAAGGGCCTGCAGCTCAGCCGCATTATCGCTCGTACGTCGGTCAACGACACGATCGACGCGGATATCTGGGGCCTCGAGCTCGAATCGATCATCCGCCCGTCGGACAACTGGTTGATCAACATGAACTTCAGCTACCTCAATGCAGAGGTGGCGGGTGACCAGTTCTTCAGCAATCCGCGCGATCCGGGCGGCGGCGATCCGAACGCTGTGATTATCAAGGACATCACCAATGGTGCCTTGTGTGCAGTTACCGGCGGCGCTGCTGGCGGGCCTGATGCCTTCGTCAATGCGATCAACCCGGCTCTGGGCCTGCAGGGTGTTACCGAGTTCCCGGCTGATGGTGGGATCGCTTCCTCGGGTGCCTTCAGCATCTGTAGTGCCCTGACAGCCCAGGCTGCCGCCATTGGTGCTTCTTTTGGTGGCATAGAAGTACTCAGCCCCGGTGTGGAACTCAACCTCAAGGGCAACAAACTGCCACAGGCGCCGACCACAAAGGCCTCTGTGGGCGCCCAATACACGCATGACTTTGCCAACGGCATGACGTTGGCACCGCGTGTGGACATCACCTATACCGGCGAACAGTATGGCAACGTGTTCAACGGCAATGTGAACCGGCTTGAATCCTTCGTACAGGCCAATGCCCAGATCCAGCTCAATTCGGCGAATGGCAGCTGGTTCCTGCGCGGTTTCGTGCAGAACATCTTCGACAGCAGCTCGGTGACTGGCCTTTATGTCACTGACGCATCGTCGGGCCTGTTCACCAACATCTTCACGCTCGAACCACGCCGCTATGGCGCTGCATTCGGCATGAAGTTCTAACACCGGATATCCGGACAGAAGGGGGCGTCGCGGTCAGCCGCGGCGCCCCTTTTTCGTGCCCACGGCGCAGTGATGATACTGAAAGTGGCGGACAGGGTGGGATTCGAACCCACGGTGAGCGTGAACCCACGGCGGTTTTCAAGACCGCTGCCTTAAACCACTCGGCCACCTGTCCGTTGGCGAAGCTCGCTAGCGCGCTTGCATGCTATTGTCACCCGCTATCAAGCGCCTAGAACCGCTTCATGGCACACGGAACCCACGACTTCGCGCCAGATCCGCGAAACCAGTCCATCCTGATCAACGTCAACGGCACTCTAGTGCCGCGGCCAGAGGCAACCGTATCGGTCTTCGATAGCGGTTTCATGCTGGGCGATGGGGTTTGGGAGGGGTTGCGTGTGCACAAGGGCCGCATCGCATTCCTCAATGCGCACCTCGACCGGCTTTACGAGGGCGCAAAGGCGATCGCGATGGACATCGGGCTCACCAAGGATGAACTCGCCGAGCGGCTTTTTGCCACCATCGACGCCAATGCGATGCGGGGTGAAGAGAGCGTGCACATACGCCTTATGGTGACGCGCGGGATCCGCTCGACCCCTTACCAGGATCCGCGCGTGGTGATTTCCCCCGCAACGATCGTGATCATTCCAGAGTACAAGGCGCCGCTTCCGGCGACGGTGGAGAAGGGCATCCGGCTCTTCACTGTCCACGTTCGCCGCGGCGATCCCGCAGTGCAGGACCAGAAGCTCAACTCGCATTCGAAGCTCAACTGCATCACTGCCTGCATCCAGGCCGCGCAAGCAGGGGCGGACGAGGCATTGATGCTCGATCCGCACGGCTTTGTTGCGACCTGCAATTCGACCCACTTCTTCATTGTGCGCAAGGGTGAGGTTTGGACCTCGACCGGTGATTATTGTCTTGGGGGGATTACGCGCGCCAATGTGATCAGAATTTGCCGGGAAGAGGGCATTCCGGTGTTCGAGAAGAATTTCTCGCTGACTGATGTCTATGGTGCGGACGAGGCGTTCGTAACCGGCACGTTCGCCGGCGTCGTTCCCGTGACCGAAGTCGATGGCCGCAAGTTGACCGAGGGAAGGGGAGCGATGGTCGAACGCCTGCAAGGGCTCTACCGTGCGCTGGTTGACCGGGACGTCGCGGAATGAGCGAAGCCATCCGCATCGCGATGTGGAGCGGCCCTCGCAATATCTCCACCGCGATGATGCGCAGTTTCGGCTCGCGGGCGGACTGCGCTGTTTCGGATGAGCCGTTCTACGGAGCGTTCCTCAAAGACAGTCGGGAAGCGCACCCCATGGCGGAAGAAGTCATCGCCGATATGGATTGCGACTGGAACAGCGTCATTGAGAAACTATCGGGCCCAATTCCCGCCGGAAAAACCGCGTGGTACCAGAAACATATGCCGCACCACATGGTCGGGCCGATCGGTATCGCAGACTTCCCGCAGCATCGCCATGCCTTCCTGATCCGTGCGCCTGAGCGGGTGGTGGCGAGCTATCGCAACAAGAACGAGCTCCACTCGCCCGAGATGCTCGGCTTTGCCAAATTGCGGGCCTATTTCGATCAGGAGGCGAACCGCATCGGGAGTCCTCCGCCGGTGGTCGATTCCGATGACATTCTCCGCAATCCGGCCGGTGTGCTGGAGAAGTTGTGCGAGGTGCTGGGCATATCCTGGGATCCGGCGATGCTTTCCTGGGCCAAAGGGCCGCATCCCGAAGATGGTATCTGGGGGGCGCATTGGTACGACAAGGTCAACGCCTCCACGGGTTTTGGTGCATCACCAGGTCCTTTGCCACTGCTGGATGATGACTTTGGCAGGCTGGCGGACGCTTGCCGGGAAGATTACGAGGCTCTGAAGCACTACGCGCTTTGTGCATGACCATGGAAAAGCCCAGTCTGAATCATGGACCATTCATCACAGGCGTGGCACTTTAGATTTATGTTCCTGAAACGCCTTGCAATTGCCGCATCACTCATCTCATTGCCCGGCGCTGCGATGCCTTTGGTTGCGCAGGATGTGGAGCAACCCCGAACTGAGCTTGGCGCAATTTCATTCGACGCATACCTGCAATTGCTGATCGCGCGGGCGCGGGCCGAGGGCGTGAGCGAACCTACCATCCAGCGCATGACCGAAGGGCTGACCCCCAACGATCGCGTGATACGGCTCGATCGCAGCCAACCGGGCACACCCTCAAGCAGCGGATATCCTCCGCTTGCACCCTATATTGCCACCCATGTGAACGCCGCGCGGATCGCGGGCGGGCGTGACGTCGTGGCATCGAACCGTTCGGCCCTACAAGCTGTCGAGGCCGAGTACGGCGTACCGGGCAGGATCATCGTCGCCATCTTCGGGCACGAGACCAGTTATGGACGGATCAGGGGCAATTTCGATCTCGCCCGTTCCTTGGCAACGCTCGCTTGGGAAGGCCGACGCCGTGAGCTTTTTGCTAATGAATTCGTCGCCTTGTTGAAGGTTGCTGACAAAGGATATGATCGTCAGGAACTCGTCGGCAGCTGGGCTGGCGCCTTTGGCAACCCGCAATTCCTGCCGAGCATTTATTTGAAGCTCGCTCGCGACGGGGATGGAGATGGCCGCGCCAATATCTTCAGCAACCGGGCCGACACCTTCGCTTCGATCGGAAACTATTTGCGCTATGCAGGCTGGCGCGAGGGACAGCCATGGGGCGTCCGCGCCATGGTTCCTGCGGGTTTTGACTGGAACGCCGTCGAAACCGAGCTTGTGTCGCCAGTTTGCCCAAGGGTTCATGGCCGGCACAGCCAATGGAAGTCGACAGCGGAATGGCGCGCCCTGGGCGTGCAGCCCCAACAGGCCATGGGCGACAATGTCCTCTCAACTCTGTTCCAGCCAGACGGGCCAGGGACGCCATCGTGGCTCCTGACGTCGAACTTCCGCGCCATCCTCGAATACAATTGCTCGAATTACTACGCGATGAGCGTTGGGCTGCTGGCTGACGAGATCGCGCGCTGAAACCACAAGAGGGAAGGGGAAACATCGCCCCGGAGCGCTCGCCTTGGCATAGCCACCTGGCTATAGCTCCGTAGCGGAGCCGAGGAGCACAAGTTGCGGGTATTTTCGATTATTGCTGGTGCCGTTGCGGTCTCGCTCGGTTTTGCGAGCGCACCAGTGCAGGCAGAGGCATCGCGACCTGCGACTTATCGCCCGCCGCTCGTGGCAGAAGCGCCGATTGCCATTCTCGTCGACATGTCGAGTGGGCAGGTTCTGCATCAACGCAATCCGGATCGGCGCTTCATGCCAGCCTCGATCACCAAGGTAATGACGGCTTTCCTTGCCTTCGAACTGATTGAGCAAGACAAACTGCGGCTCGACCAGCGTTTCACCTTTGCGCCCGCCTCGTTCAAGGTGTGGGGGAACAATGGCTCGACTATGTTCCTCAGCGCCAATGACGAATTGTCGGTTTCGGACTTGCTGCTGGGTGTTAACACCGTTTCAGCAAATGACGCCGCTGTCGTCCTTGGCGAAGGGGCGGCTGGATCGCTGGGTGGTTGGACTCACCTGATGAACGCCAAAGCTGCAGAAATCGGCATGACGCAAAGCCATTTCGGTACGCCCAACGGCCTGCCTGACGAAGGGCGCACTTTCGTTACGGCTCGCGACCTCGTGACCCTTGCAACCGCCCTGGTGGAGCGACATCCCGAACTTTACGCGCGTTACTTCGGCCATCGGCGGCTGACATATCGGGGAATCACCCAGGCCAATCACGAACCATTCACTGGCTTCGTGCGCGGAGGTGACGGGATCAAGACCGGCTTTACCAATGAAGCTGGATATGGCGTGCTTGGCTCGGCCAAAAGGGACGGCAGGCGCCTTGTTGTGGTGGTCGCAGGGGCTGACCGTGCACGGATCCGTGATCGTGCAGCGCGGGCCTATCTCGAGTGGGGATTCCGCGCCTTCGACAGCCGCCCACTGTTCGGCGAAGGGGCCAAGGTGGGTTCTGCCAAGGTACAGGATGGTGACCGCCGCAGCCTGTCACTGGTTGCCGGGAATAACATAGCCGCCGCAATGCCCCGCGGGACCAACCGCCCGATCAGCCTTGCCATTCACTACGAAGGGCCGCTGCGAGCGCCGATCGCGAAGGGCCAACGTGTTGCGGAGCTCGAGATCAGAGTCGAAGGCATGGCTTCGTCTCGTGTCCCGTTGATGGCTGGCGAGGATGTGAAGGTGGCAGGTCCGCTTGACCGCCTCGTCAACGGCTTTGCCGGGTGGCTGTCATGAACCGCGGCAAGTTTATCGCATTCGAAGGGGGCGAAGGCGCGGGCAAATCGACCCAGGCGCGGATGCTCGTCGATGCGCTGCGCGCGCGGGGGCTATTGGTCGATTTGACACGAGAGCCGGGCGGCACGCCGGGTGCCGAGGCAATTCGCGCCCTGCTGCTGGACCCACCGGGGGAGGGCTGGGGCGCCGAAGCCGAGGCGCTGCTGTTTGCCGCTGCACGTGCCGACCATGTCGCCCGGCGCATACGTCCGGCCATCGAGCGCGGCGAATGGATAATCTCGGACCGTTTCGTCGATTCAAGTCGCGCCTACCAGGGCGGGGCAGGGGCGCTGGGCGACGAGACGATCACTGCTCTCCACTCCATCGGCAGTGGTGGGTTGCGTCCTGACCTTACGATTTTGCTCGAAGCGCGCGAGGAACACGTCGCGGCAAGGCTCGCCGCGCGCGACGGCGACAATTCGGATGCCATTGGCGGCCGCGATGCGGACTACCACCGCGCTGTAGCGGCCGCATTTCGCCGCATTGCGGAGGATAACCCCCATGGCTTCGCAGTGATTGACGCAGAAGGCGATCCGGAAACAGTGCATGCACGCGTGATGGCGGCCATCGCGCCATTGCTGGAGGGTGCATGACCGATTGGCCCACTCATGAGGCAGCATGGCGCGAATGGCGCGAAGCCATGCGCGGCAGCCGCATGCATCATGGCTGGATCCTTGCGGGCAAGGCAGGCCTGGGCAAGCATGACTTCGCTTTGGCCGCTGCGCGCGAATTGGTGGCGGAGGAAGGCATTCCGCAGCCCTCCGGTACGCACCCGGATATCCTGATCCTCACGCACCTCCCCAAGGACGATAAGGAGGAGAAGAAGCGCGACGAGGGCAAACCCTTTGAGGTGAAGCGCAATATCGCCGTGGCACAGATCCGCGCTATGCAGCAGCGGCTGACGACCCGCCCAACGATTGGATCGCGCCGCGTCGTGATCATCGACCCTGCCGACGATATGGAACGGAGCGCTTCGAATGCACTGCTCAAGAGCCTTGAGGAACCGCCAGTCGGCACATTCTTCCTGCTGGTGACCCACCGCCCGGCTGGGCTGTTGCCGACGATCCGTTCGCGCTGCCGCATGCTTCGTTTCCCCGAACTCCCCGATGCGCAAATCGCCCGGCAGCTCGATGCTGAAATGCCCGGATTGGCGATGGCCGAGCGCGATGCCGCGATCGCACTTGCCGGCGGGTCGCTCGGCGCAGCGCGCAGTTTCCTTAAGATGGAGCTCGGCGGCGTTGCCCGGCTGATGCAGCGCCTCGCCCACGAGGGGGATCCCGGTTTTGCACTGCAAGCCTCGCTCGCGGATGCGGTGGGCGCGCGCCCTGACCGCGAACGGATGCGAGCCGTGCTGGACCTTGGGCGAACCACGCTGGCGGCTTCGCTGCACGATGCCAGCCCGGAAAGACGCCTCGCCCTGATCGATGCGCACCAAGCACTGGTTGAACTTGCAGCGCAAGCGCCGACCTACAATTTCGATCCCGGCCTGCTTGTAGGCGAAATCGCCAGCTTGCTTGCGCGCGCCGCTGGCGCTAGCGAGCCGGCCCATGGCTGAACCCTTCTACATCACAACTGCGATCAACTATCCCAACGGCCGGCCGCATATCGGCCATGCCTATGAAGGGATCGCGACCGATGTGGTCGCGCGTTTCCAGCGAATGCGCGGGCGCGACGTAAGGCTGGTGACGGGCACCGACGAGCACGGGCTGAAGATGGATCAGACCGCGCGCAAGGCTGGACGCGCGACGATCGATCTTGCGACCGAGATGTCGGGCTATTTTCGCGAGATGTGCGCGAAACTCGACATCGCTTACGATGACTTTGTGCGCACCACCGAGCCGCGCCACCACGCCGCTAGCATAGAGCTTTGGCGTCGCATGGAAGCCAATGGCGACCTTTACCTCGATCGCTACGAGGGCTGGTATTCGGTGCGCGACGAGGCTTTCTATGATGAAAGCGAGCTGGTCGAAGGGGAAGGGGGGGCAAAGCTTTCTCCGCAGGGCACGCCGGTCGAATGGACCGTCGAAGAAACCTGGTTCTTCCGCCTGTCGCAATATCAGGACCGGCTGCTGGCGCATTACCGCGACAATCCGGACTTCATCCGCCCAGAAAGCCGCCGGAATGAGGTGCTGCGTTTCGTCGAGGGCGGGCTGAAGGATCTGTCGGTCAGCCGCACGAGCTTCGATTGGGGCGTTCCGGTGCCGAACAGCGCCGATCATGTCATGTATGTGTGGGTCGATGCGCTCACCACCTATATGACAGGGGTCGGCTTCCCCGACGTCGATGGCGAGCTGTTCCAGCGCTACTGGCCGGCCAATATTCACATGATCGGCAAGGACATCGTGCGGTTCCACGCGGTCTATTGGCCAGCCTTCCTGATGAGTGCTGGCCTGCCGCTTCCCAAGCAGGTGTTTGCGCACGGTTTCCTGCTCGCCCGCGGCGGCGAAAAGATGAGCAAAAGCGCCGGCAATGTGGTCGATCCGATGGAGCTCGCCGAGACATACGGCGTCGACCCGCTCCGCTATTTCTTCATGCGCGAAATCGCCTTCGGCCAAGATGGCAGCTTTTCGGCCGAAGCGATCGTGACGCGCTCCAATGCCGAGCTGGCCAACAGCTTCGGCAATCTCGCACAGCGCACGCTGTCGATGATCTTCAAGAATTGCGACGGTGTGCTGAGCGATGGCTATACGCCGACCGATGCCGATCTTGCGCTCGGCAACACCGTTCGGGATGCGTGCCGCACCGAGCTTCCGCGGGAGTTCGAAACACTCAGCTTCAGCACGGGGCTGGAAGCGTGGATGCGGGCGGTGTTTGCTTGCAACCAGTATGTCGACGAACAAGCCCCATGGGCGCTGCGCAAGACCGATCCGGATCGGATGGTGGCGGTACTGATGACGCTGTTCCGCTGCGTGCGCGATCTTGCCATTGCCGTCAGGCCGGTTGTGCCGACCTCAGCCGATCGCCTGCTCGACCAGCTCGGCATTCCGGCGAATGAACGCGATTTTGCGGCGCTCGATGACGCCGAGTGGTTCGCGCGGCTGGTCAATAGCGGGTTCCGGCTTGAACAGCCGCAAGGCGTGTTCCCAAGGCTCGAATTGCCCGATAGCGAAAGCGCATGATGCTGGTCGATAGCCACTGCCATCTCGAGTACAAAGGCCTGGTCGATGACCAGGCCGGCGTGCTGGCGCGGGCGCGTGAGGCGGGCGTGGGCCAGTTCCTCAATATTTCTACTCGCAAGAGCGAATGGGAACAGGTGGTAGGCACTGCCGAACGCGAGCCCGACGTTTGGGCCAGTGTGGGCATCCATCCGCACGAGGCAGACCAGCATGCCGATCTCGGCCGTGAAGCTCTGCTGCAGGCGGCGGAGCATCCGCGCGTCATCGGGATCGGTGAAACCGGTCTCGACTATTATTACGACCGGTCTGACCGTGCTACCCAACGCGACCTGTTCCGCATGCATATCGGTGTTTCGCGTGAGACTGGTCTCCCGCTTATTATCCACACACGCGATGCGGACGGTGACACGCTTGCCATGCTCGAGGAAGAGACGGGGAAGGGGGCATTCCCTGCCTTGATCCATTGCTTCACCGCTTCGGCCGAATTCGGCCAGCGCGTGCTTGAGTTGGGGCTCAGCATCTCGCTGTCGGGCATCGTGACATTCAAGAATGCCACCGATCTGCAGGAAATCGCGAAGAAAATTCCGCATGAACGCCTGTTGGTGGAGACTGACAGCCCGTTTCTTGCCCCGGTGCCGCATCGCGGGAAACCGTGCGAACCGGCCTATGTCGCGAACACCGCGCAATTCCTGGCCGATTTGCGCGGCGAGGATGTGAACGACCTTGCCGACTATACCACCGCCAATTTCCGCAGACTGTTCAGCAAGGCAGTATTTTGAAGCTCATCGTTCTTGGCTCTGGCACTTCGACCGGCGTTCCGCGCGTCGGCCACGACTGGGGTGAATGCGATCCGAACGAACCGCGAAACAAGCGTAGCCGGGTGTCGATCATGGTTGAAAGTTCGGATGGCAGTCGCTTGTTGGTCGATACTTCGACCGATCTGAGACAGCAGCTGCTCGACAACTCCATCGACCGGATCGATGGTGTGTTCTGGACGCATGACCATGCCGATCATTGCCATGGGATCGATGACCTTCGCGTGCTGCGCTACGGTCGCGGCGGGCCGATTCCGGGATTTGCCTCGGAGGACACCGCCTACCGTCTGCGCCAGCGCTTCGGCTATGTTTTCGCAGGGCAATTTGGCTATCCCACTATAGTGACGCTGGAAGTTCTCGGCAGGTTGCGGATGCACGCCGGTTTTTCGGTCGAATGGTGCCAAATGCCGCATGGGCCCAGCGAAACCACGGGTTTTCGTTTTGAGGCGGATGGCAAGAGCATCGCTTATGCCACTGATTATAGTGAAATTACTGAGGATATGATCGATCTCTTTGATGAGGTCGATATCCTTGTAAGCGATTGCCTGAGGCGCGAACCGCATCCTACGCATGCCAATTTGGCGATGGCATTGGAATTGGCAGAACGGTGCAATGCAGGCACGCTCGTGCTCAGTCATCTCGACAAGAGCATGGACTATGCGACGCTTGAGGCTGAAACTCCGGATAACGTCGTGGTGGGTTATGACGGGTTGGAGATCTTGGCGTGAACGAGTTTTCGATTGTCCAGATCGTTTCTTTGGTCGGGTTTCTAGTCCTGGCATTGAGCGCATTGGCTTCTCACCGTTTGGATTGGGGCAAGGCAATACGTATGGGACTGATCTGGTCGGCCATTTTCGTCGGCGTCGTGCTGCTTTTCAGCATTGTTGGACCGGAAGGGTAGCCAGATTGGTCGCTGGATAGTCATTCTGTATTTAACATAATATAGATTATCGTTCTTATATCGAGCTGAGGCGGAACAACACAGAGTGACCCCCTACCAGCATCAGATCAGCCGCCTCCTTCGCATAATGGCACGCCTGCGCGATCCCGAAAACGGATGCGAATGGGATCTGGCACAAGACTTCTCCACCATCGCGCCGTACACGATCGAAGAAGCCTACGAAGTCGCCGACGCGATCGACCGCAATGATATCGCCGAACTCAAGGACGAACTCGGCGATCTACTGCTCCAAGTGGTCTTCCATGCGCGGATGGCAGAAGAAGCCGGGCATTTCGCCTTCGAGGATGTGGCAGCCTCAATCTCCGACAAGATGGAAACCCGCCATCCGCACATCTTCGGTAACGAAGCCGGAACGATGGGCGAAACCCGCTGGGAAGCGCTGAAAGCGGCTGAAAGAGAGCAGAAGGGCGCGTCGAGCGCGCTGGATGGCGTTGCCACCGCGCTTCCTGCATTGATGCGCGCCCAGAAGTTGCAAAAGCGCGCAGCCAGGACAGGTTTCGACTGGCCTGATCCAAGCGGACCCGCTGCGAAGATTAATGAAGAAATCGATGAACTTGCAGCCGCATCCTCGAAAACCGAGCAATTCGAGGAGGCTGGCGATTTCCTGTTCGCGGCGGTCAACCTCGTCCGCGCCTACGGGATAGATGCCGAAGAGGCATTGCGCGCGGCAAATAAGAAGTTCGAACGGCGGTTCCGCGCCATGGAAGGCCTCGCGGGTGAGTATTTCCCCAATCTGTCGCTCGATCAGCAGGAAGAGCTCTGGCAGCGCGTCAAGCGCACCGAAAACGGCTCATAATCGGGAGAACTGGCCCACTTGCTTCGGGGTCAACCTCACGGAAAGGCGCACCAGTGGCCCCTGCTCCCCCTCCCCACCGGCCTCCTCGGACAGAACCTCGCCATGCGCGTGGAGCCATGCGAGCCGCTTGCCATCACTCATCGGAAGCTCGAATTCGCACACTCGTGCTTCGCGGGTTAGCAGGCCGGCGACACGTTCCAGCAGTGCTTCCACACCGTCACCCGTTAAGGCGGAAATGACCAGCGCATCGCCTTGAGCCGATGCCATTTCACAAAGTTCCGCCGCCCGTTCCGGCTCCACCAGGTCAACCTTGTTCCAGGCCTCGATAATGGGGATGGAGCTTGTCTCCCCTTCCCCGTCCACGATGCCCAATTCTGCAAGCACCGACAGCACCTGCTTCTTCTGGGCTTCATGCGCCGGGTTTGCCATGTCGCGCACATGCAGGATGACATCGGCTCCGGTGACCTCTTCCAGTGTTGCGCGGAACGCCGCCACAAGCTGGGTCGGCAGGTCAGAGATGAAGCCAACCGTATCCGAAAGAATGGCCTTTTCGACGCCGGGTAGCTCGATCGCACGCATGGTGGGATCGAGCGTGGCGAATAGCAGGTCTTCCGCCATCACTTCGGCGCCGGTCAGCCGGTTGAAGAGTGTCGATTTCCCCGCGTTGGTGTAGCCGACCAGGGCGATAACGGGCCATGGCGCCCGTCCGCGGCGTTCGCGATGCAGGCCGCGTGTCCGGCGGACTTGTTCGAGTTCCTTGCGGAGCCGCGCCATTCGCTGGCGGATCATGCGCCGGTCGGCTTCGATCTGGGTTTCACCCGGGCCGCCGAGGAAGCCGAAACCGCCGCGTTGCCGCTCGAGGTGAGTCCAACTGCGCACCAACCGGCTTTGCTGGTAGTCGAGATGCGCGAGCTCGACCTGGAGCCGACCTTCGGCCGTCGCTGCGCGCTCTCCAAAAATCTCAAGGATCAGGCCGGTCCGGTCGATCACCTTGCGCTTAAGCTTTTCCTCAAGATTGCGCTGCTGGATCGGGCTGAGCGCACCGTCGACAATCACCAGTTCGGCGTCACGCAGTTCGCAATCGGTGGCGATCTGCTCGATCTGGCCCGAACCGAACAAGGTGCCGGGGCGCATCGCACGTACCGGCACGACCCGTGCATCGGCGATGACTACGCCGATCGCGAGCGCAAGCCCGCACGCCTCTTCGAGCCGCTCGGCGGCGTCGATGGCGTAAGCCTGACCGCGAATGTCGGGGCAGAGGACAAGTGCGCGCGCACCGCGCGTCACTTCCCCCAGCAGGTCGTCGTCGAAGCTCAGTCGTCCTCGCCTTCCCAGTCGTCATCGGTCAGGTCGACCGGCGAAGCAGGCTGGATTGTCGAAACGGCATGCTTGTAGGCCAGTTGCACGAAACCATCGCGTTCGAGCAACACGCAGAACAGATCATAGGCGGCGATTCGCCCCTGAAGCATGACACCGTTGACGAGGAACATGGTGACCTGAACCTCGACTTCGCTTACGCGGGTGAGGAACACATCCTGCAGCAAGCGCTGCTTGCCGCTGCCCTGCTGGCTAGCGAACTGTTCGGCATCGATCGGCTGACCGGGCATGATGGTCGAAATCGCATGCTTGTAGACAAGCTGGGATTGCCCGTCGCGCCGCAAGAGCATCGAGAAATTGTCGAACCAGGTGACGATGCCCTGCAGCTTCACGCCTTTGACAAGGAACACCGTTACCGGGATCTTGTTCTTGCGCAGCAGGTTGAGAAATGCGTCTTGCAGCTTGGCCTGCTGCTTGCCCGGATTGTCGGACTGGGCCGGTTTTTCGGGCCGGGGGCGTGCGGAGAGAGTTCGCCCGTTGGACATTATTGATGCTCCTGTTCTTGGCGGCCGCTCTTGCAGTCCGCTATCTGGGGCCGGGCCTAGGCCTGACGCCGTGTTAAGTAACTATAATGACGCCTTTGCCCGTGCTGGGCAATCCCGATTATGCCAGGTGCAGCCAGCGCCCTGGCCTTTCGGGCCATCGCTATCCATCGCGATCGGTCATGCCGAGCAGCTTCAGTTTCCTGTGCAGTGCAGATCGCTCCATCCCGATAAAGGCGGCAGTCTTCGAGATATTGCCGGAGAAGCGCCGGATCTGGACTGAAAGATACTCACGCTCGAAGCTCTCGCGCGCCTCACGCAACGGCACACCCATTACGCCTGCGAAGGATGCAGCTGCGGGCTCGCTCCCCGAACCGTTGATTTCGCCTGGTAGCATGTGCGGCTCCACCGTCTTGAGCTCTTCGCGCGGCGTCATGATGATGGTGCGCTCCACCAGATTGCGCAGCTCACGGACATTACCCGGCCAGTCGTAGGCCTGCAGCGCCGCCATCGCCTGTTCCGACACATCCGGCGGCGGAAGCCCCTGTTCAGCAGCATAGCGAGTGAAGAAATGCTCTGCCAGTGCCGGGATGTCGTCTCGCCGTTCGGATAGCGAGGGAATGCCGACCGGAACGACGTTCAGCCGGTAGAAGAGGTCTTCGCGGAAACGCTTCTCTTCCATCTCGGCTGCGAGGTCGCGCGACGTTGAGGAGACCACGCGCACGTCCACGCCGATCTGTCGGCTGCCGCCAACACGCACGAAACTCTGCTCCGTCAGGACGCGCAGGATCCGCGCTTGCGTCGACAGCGGCATGTCCGCGACTTCGTCGAGATAGAGTGTGCCGCCATCGGCCAGCTCCAGCAGGCCCGGACGAACCAGCTTGCCATCGGATTCTTCGCCGAACAGTTCCTGTTCGAAGCGTTCCGGCGTAATGCGAGCAGAATTCACAATCACAAAGGCGTGCTCGGCGCGCGGGCTCCAGCTATGCAGCAGCCTTGCTGCCACTTCCTTCCCCGCTCCCGCCGGGCCGGAAATCAGCACGCGGCTGCCAGTGCTCGCCACGCGTTTAAGCGTTGCCCGCACCGCGTTGATCGCCGACGAGTTGCCAGTGAATTCTTCGCCACGCGTGAAGCCTTCGCGCAGCTGCGTGTTCTCGCGGCGGAGCCGCTCGGTCTCCGTCGCACGCTCGACCAAGAGCAGCAGGCGTTCTGCCTCGAACGGCTTCTCGATGAAGTCCATCGCACCGCGGCCCACGGCGGATACGGCGGTGTCGATATTCCCGTGGCCGGAAAAGATGATCACCGGCAACTGGGGCTCGCGAGCCTTGATCGCATCGAGCACTTCCAGCCCGTCCATCTCGCTGCCGTGCAGCCACACATCGAGCAACACCAGGCTGGGGCGGCGTTCGTCGATCGCCGCGAGCGCGCTGGCACTGTCGCCAGCTGTGCGGCAGGCATATCCTTCGTCACTAAGTACGCCGGAAACGAGCTCGCGAATGTCGCGTTCATCGTCAACGACGAGAATTTCGAGCGCCACTATGGCATCTCCTTCTGTTCGATATTTTCGGGATGATGCGCGGTCCGTTCACCCAGCGGATCGCGCGCGAAACGCAGGACCACACGGGTCCCGCCCCCCTCGCCATTGGAAAAACTCATCTCGCCGCCATGCTCGTCGACAATCTTGTTGACGATCGCTAGGCCAAGCCCGGTGCCCTTCTCGCGGGTCGTCATATAGGGCTCGGTGATACGGTCGCGTTCTTGCGGCAGCCCCACGCCATTGTCTTCGACCGCGATCGTCAGATAGGCATCGTCATTCGCCATCGAGACCGCAATCTTGCCGCGATAGTCCGGTTCAGCATTTCGCGCGCGAGCGTCGACTGCTTCTACCGCGTTCTTGATGACATTTGTCATCGCCTGGCCGAACTGATGCCGGTCGCAACTCAGCATGCGGGCATCCAGCCCTTCGGTCGACAGGGCGAAGTCCACTTCAGGATGCGCCACTTCCTGCAGGAACAACGCCTGCCGCACGAGGTCGAGCGCATCTTCCTGCCGAAAGTTTGGCTTGGGCAGGCGCGCGAAGGAGCTGAACTCGTCGACCATCTTCCTGAGATCGCCGACTTGCCGCACGATCGTGCTGGTCAATTCGTCGAACAGTTCGCCATCGCTTTCGATCTGTCGGCGATAGCGCCGCTTTAGCCGCTCGGTTGCAAGCTGGATCGGAGTGAGCGGGTTCTTGATCTCATGGGCGATGCGCCTGGCGACGTCAGACCAAGCGGCCTGTCGCTGATCGAGCAACTGGCGCGTGATGTCCTCGAATGTGATCACGTGCCCGTCTTTCTCAGGCGCAATCTTCACGGCCAGCGTCAGCAGTTCGCTACCCTTCGAATGCGTCACGATGCCACTGCGAAGCCCGGCCTCAATCATTGCGGCAATCTGCGGGGAAAGGTCGGACAGTTCCATTCCCACCGCTGCGCCCTTCTTGTCATCCTCAAGCAGCAGATCCTGGGCGGAACCATTGATGAGGAGAACCTTGCCGGCCCCGTCGACCGAAATGACGCCGGCCGTGACGGAATCGAGCACCGCTTCCATGAACGCGCGCCGATCGTCGATCTGGCGATTGGCCTGGACCAGTGCCCGCGTCTGTTTTTCGAGCTGCGCGGTCATCCGGTTGAAGGCACGGTTGAGCAGGCCGATTTCATCAGCACCTGTGCGCCCTTCGACACGCAGCGAGAAATTGCCTGCCCCCACCTTGCGCGCCGCCGCGACGAGATCGGTCAAAGGTTCGACTTGCCGGTCGGCAAAGCGAAGTGCGAACCACACCGCCAGTCCGACCAGTGCCAGGCTGACCACGAAAAGCGCGAGGTTGAAGCGCAGTTGCAGCGCACGGGCGCGCTTGGTCAGCACTTCGTATGTGGTCGAAACCGATTGCGCCTTTTCCCAATAGTTGAAGGAATCCTCTTCGGGGCTGCGCGCATTGTAGAGGTAAATCCCGGCGTCGCGATCGATCGGAGCCAAAGCCTCGATCCGCTCAGGGCTACCTTCAACCCAGACCATGTCGCCGCTGTTGAGCCGAGGCAAACCGGCCTCAATGAACCTGTTCGGCTGGTTTCCTTCGATCGGGTTCAGGATTGCGGCAGTGCGTAGCGAACCGTCGGCAAGTTTCTGTACGATAGCGCTTTCGGAAATCTCGCGCCCCTGCGCCTGGTAGGCGTAGAAATCGGCAAAACCTTCATCGCTGACCGAACCGCGCTCAAGATAGAAGCGCATGTCGCTCGCCATGATGATGGTTCCCTCGGCGACTTCGCGCTGGTTCTGGTCATAATATCCCTGCGCCAGTTCATTGGCGTTCTTCATCAGCCCGCGCGAGTCATCCGAGAACCAGAAGTCGACGCCAGACTGGAACAGGATCGCGGCAAATCCCGCCACCAGCAGGGTCGGGACAGCTGCAATCAGCGAGAAGAAGAACACAAGTCGGACATGCAGGCGCGCAGTGCTGCCGGCTGCGCGGCGAAGTGCTAGGCGCCGGCCAAACAACACCAGCAAGGTCATGGCGGGGACCAGTGTGCCGACCAGCAGGATCGAGACCTGTGACGTGGGGAGCATTGTCCCATCGGGCGGCGCATTGGTGAAAGCGAACCAAGTGGCCCACATCGCAATCAGCAGGACGAGCGCCGAAACGCGCTCGAGCCACACGAAGATGTTCGCGCGGCGCGCAGCGAGCTGGAAGCGGCGCCACCAACGAGGTGAATGATGTGTCGGCGAACCAGCGGAATGCGACATAGTTGCAACGATACAACGGTGTTGTTGCAAATATGCAAGCTCTTTCTTGGAGCCGTGCGTCAGACCGGTCTGACGAAGCGGTCGGCGTTGATCGCCAGTTCGCCCAATCGCTTGCGCAAGGTATTCCGGTTGATCCCTAGCAGCTTGGCTGCGCGGAGCTGGTTCCCGCCGGTCCGGGCGAGAGCATATTCCATCAGTGGCTTCTCGAACGCGGCCAGCGCGTTGTGATACAGAGCGCCCGGAGGCGGATGATTGGCAGTCAGCCAAAGCTGCAAGGCACCCCCGAAATCGAGTTGCTGCTCTGTCGGACTGCTCTCGCGCTCGGGCCCGATGATGTCATCGAGCGCCTCCGCATCGATCACATCTTCGCGCGCCAGCAGCGCCAGTCGGTAGATCACATTGCGAAGCTCGCGCACGTTCCCTCTCCAACGGCGTTGCTCAAGCTTGCCCAGGGCATCGCGCGTGATCTGGCGGCGCGGCAGCCCGTCTTCGGCGGCGAGGTTGAGGAAATGCTGGGACAGCACTTCGATGTCTTCGCGCCGTTCGCGCAGCGGCGGCAGCTCGATCGGGACCACGTTCAGCCGATAGAACAAATCTTCTCGGAAGCGCCCTTCCGCGATCATCGGTGCGAGGTCGCGGTTGGTGGCAGCAATGATGCGGACATCGACTGCGATTTCCTGCCGCCCGCCAACGCGACGAATGCGGCCTGATTGAAGCGCCCGCAGCAGTCGCGTCTGCGCTTCCGGAGGCATGTCGCCGATCTCGTCGAGGAACAGCGTGCCGCCATTGGCCTGTTCGAACTTGCCGATCGCTTGCGCGACCGCTCCGGTAAATGCCCCCTTCTCATGACCGAACAGCTCGCTTTCGATCAGTTCCGACGGGATCGCGGCCGTATTGACCGCGACAAACGGGCCGGACTTGCGCGCACCAAGCTGGTGGATCGCCTCTGCGACCAATTCCTTGCCGGTGCCGGATTCGCCCGTGATCAGCACGGTCAGGTCGTTGCGGAGAACCCGCGTGATCATGCGATAAACGCCCTGCATCGCCTGGCTGCGACCAACCAGCGGCATCCCGTCACCTTCCGCGACGGGTGCGGCTTCCGCGCCAGCACGCTGGCCCGCTGCCTGTTTTACTGCACGCACCAGCTCGTCGAGATCGAACGGCTTCGGGAAATATTCGAAAGCCTGCGTCTCGCTGGCTCGCACCGCAGTATCGAGCGTGTTCTGGGCCGAAAGCACGATCACCGGCATGTCAGGGTCGACGGCACGCACTGCGTCGAGCGAGGCGATTCCGTCACCATCGCCCAACACCACATCGGTCAGCATGGCATCGAAGCGGTGGACGGCCAGCACGCGGTCGCGCGCCGCTATGCTTTCGCAATGATGGAGCGTGAAGCCTTCATCCTCCAAGGCTGCAGTAATCACGGTAGCGATCGCGCGGTCGTCCTCGACCAGAAGCACCGATCCGCTCATGCGGATTTCTCCCGATTGGCCACGGCCAGGTGGACGCGGAAATGTGTGAGGCCCAGGCGCGTGTCGCGCTCGTGGGCGATGCGGCCCTGCATGTCGCGGACCAGCTTGCGAACCAGAGCCAGCCCCAGTCCCTGCCCCGACTTCTTCGACGTAATGAAGGGCTCGAACACATGGTCGCGCAGCGCCTCATCGATACCGGGGCCGTTGTCGGTCACGGTAATTTCGATGGGCAGTTTCACCGTGCGGCCAAAGTGAACCGCACTGAAGGCAAAGCCGCTGACGAAACGGGTCCTGACCGAAACCTGAGGCTCCGGCGTGTCGCTGTTACGCAGCGCGTCACACGCGTTAGACAGCAGGTTGATCAGCACTTGTTCCAGGGCGTCACGGTTGGCCAGCACAGGGGGCAGAGACGGATCGAACTCCTCGACGATTTCGATCCCCTCATTCCCTGCCGCTCGTACAGTAGCGATAGCGGAGCGGATCGCTTCGTGAAGATTGGTCGGGCCAAGTTTCTCGGGTGTCGAACGCCCCAACTGCTGCATCCGGTCGATCAGACGCGCAATCCGGTCGACCTCGTCGGTTATCATCCGAGCGAGATGCCGCTCAGCCGGCTCGAGCTTGCGCGCGACCAATTGCGCCGCCCCCCTGATCGCCGCCAGCGGATTGCGGATCTCATGCGCGAGAATGGCGGGGGCGCCCAGGCTGGCCGCCTCCCCCTCTTGCTCACGCGCCGCATCGTCCCGCCCGGAATCCGACAGCGTAACCACGCGCCAGCCCGGATAGGCCGTCAGGGGCGAGATGGTCAGGTTCACCCGGTGCTCCTGGCCGTCGACGAACAGGCGGATGTCGCGCGCCACCAGCGAAGCATCCGGCTGTGCGAGATGATCGATCACGCGCTCGTCGATCAACTCCACCACTTCCGCGAGCGATTGCCCCAACAGGCGTTTCTCGCTCTTGCCCAGCAGCATTTCGGCGGCGTGGTTCGTCTCGGCAATGCACCCTTCGGCATCGAGCAGCAGCACAGCGAACACCATCCCGCCGATCACTGTTGCGGGATCCGGCTTCTTCTCCTGCGCCTCGACCATTGCGTTCACGCCGCGCGGCGCCTCAGGAAAGGCTCGTAGAAGCGTTCGATTTCACCGAGCACCTGGTCGGGATCGTCGATGAAGTTCACGAAATTCCGGAACTCGGCCGAACCGTGCATGCCCTTGGTATACCAGCCCAGGTGCTTGCGCGCGATCTTGGTGCCGACATCGCGCCCGTAATGCTCAAGCATGTCGTTGTAATGCTCGACCAGCGTTTTATATTGCTCGTGAAAATCCGGGCTTTCGAGCAATTCGCCCGTGCGCCACCAATTCATCACCTGGCCCAGCAACCACGGCTTGCCATAGGCTCCGCGACCGATCATCAGCCCGTCTGCGCCCGATTGCTCAAGCGCCTTTGCAGCGTCCTCGATCGTGCAGATGTCGCCATTGACGATTACGGGGATCGAAACCGCATCCTTGACCTTGCGGATGAAGGCCCAGTCGGCGCTACCTTTGTACATCTGGTTGCGCGTGCGGCCATGCACCGTGATCATCTTCACGCCGAGGTCTTCCGCGATCTTAGCCAGCTCGGGCGCATTAAGGCTGGCATGATCCCAGCCCATCCGCATCTTGACCGTGACGGGCACATTGACGGCTTTCACCGTCGCTTCCATCAGCTTCGTTGCAAGCGCCACTTCGCGCATCAGTGCGCTGCCGGCGAACTGGCCGACCACCTTGCGCACCGGGCAGCCGAAGTTGATGTCGATGATTGCCGCGCCGTTGCCTTCCTGCAGCTTTGCGGCCTCGCTCATGCTGACCGGATCGCAGCCAACGAGCTGCATGGAGACAGGCTCTTCGGCCGCGTCCCACGCTGCCTTCTGGATCGATTGACGCGTTTCGCGGATCGCGGCTTCGCTGGCGATCATCTCGGTCACGTTAAGGCCCGAGCCATAGCGCCGCACCAGCTTGCGGAACGGCAGGTCGGTCACGCCCGTCATCGGCGCGAGAACGACCGGCGTTTCGATCCGCACCGGGCCGATTTCGATCGGCTTCAGTGCCGGAGGATTGGGAAGCGAAGTCATGACAATATGCAGGTGCCTAAAATTTGGGCAGCGCATAGTGGATTGCGCTCAGCCCGTCCAGTCCTTAAGCGCTGCCCGCCGTGAACGATACCAATGCCCTTCCCTCATTCGCCGCGATTGTCGTTGCCGCCGGCAAAGGGCTGCGCGCGGGTGGCGCCCTTCCCAAGCAATTCGCCAATTGGCGCGGTAAGCCGCTTGTGCGCCATTCGGTCGAGGCGTTGCTCGATGCCGGGGCAAATCCATTGGTCGTGGTGATACCGGAGGACGGCGAGGAATTCGCAAACGCCGCCCTTCAAGGATTGGGCAGCATCGGATTGATTGAAGGCGGCGAGACCCGACAGCAGTCGGTGCGCAACGGGCTCGAAGCGCTCACCACGAGCGCGCCGGATCGCGTTCTGATCCATGATGCCGCAAGGCCCGACTTGCCAAGCTCGGTGATCGCACGCCTGCTCGGCGCGCTGAAAGACAACGCTGGCGCTATCCCCGTCTTGCCTGTGGTCGACAGCATTGCCCTGGCCAAGGGCAGCCATATGGCTGGCAAGGCCGAGCGCGAACCCATGCGCCGGGTGCAAACCCCGCAGGCTTTCCGCTATGGCGCAATTCTGGACGCCCATCGTAACTGGACTGGCGCACCAGACGCCGGAGACGACGCGCAGGTGCTTGCCGCTGCAGGCGGCAAAGTTGTGCTGGTCGATGGTGACGAACGCTTGAAGAAGATCACTTTTGCAGAGGATTTCGTGAGCGAGATGCCCATCTTCCGTATCGGATCGGGGTTCGACGTCCACCGGCTGGCGGAAGGCGAGGAGCTTTGGCTTTGCGGCGTGCATATTCCGCATGAAAAGGGCCTTGCCGGTCATTCCGACGCCGATGTGGCGCTGCATGCGCTGGTCGATGCCCTTCTTGGCGCGATCGGCGATGGCGACATCGGAACCCACTTCCCGCCCAGCGACCCGCAATGGAAAGGGGCCCCCTCCCCGCTGTTCCTTGCACACGCTGCGAAGCTGGTGTCGCAGGCAGGCTATGCAATCGGCAATGTCGACCTGACGATCATCTGCGAAGCTCCCAAGATCGGCCCCCATCGTGACGCGATGCGCGCGAAGCTGGCCGAATTGTTGGGGATCGAATTGTCGCGAGTCAGCGTCAAAGCCACCACTACCGAACGGCTCGGCTTTACCGGTCGTGGAGAAGGCATTGCGGCGCAAGCTGTGGTAAGCTTGCAGGGCATGTGACATGAGAGACGGTATGACAGAGCAAGGCAGCCTTCTTCCCTCTGAAATTGAGGAACTCGCACGCAAGGTCGTCGAGGCCAATGTCGCGGCGGGGAGAACCGTTGCCTTGGCGGAGAGTTGCACTGGCGGACTGGTGGCGGCTGCCATCACCGAGATACCCGGCTCTTCCGCCGTGCTTGACCGCGGCTTCGTGACCTATTCGAACGAAGCCAAGATGGAGAGCCTAGGTGTTCCGCTCGACATCATCGAGACTTTTGGTGCGGTCTCGATCGCCTGCGTCTGGGCGATGGCGCAAGGCGCGCTGAAGCATAGCAATGCCGATGTGGCGGTTGCGATCAGCGGGATTGCCGGTCCGGGTGGAGGTACGACCCTGAAACCCGTTGGGACGGTAGTGTTCGCGCGTGCATCGCGGGGTGACAACGCCAAGCCGGAAGGCGAATTGAAGGTGTTTGCCGATATGAACCGTGCCGAAGTGCGCCGTCACGCGGCGCTTTGCGCGCTCGAACTGCTGCTTCCATAGACTTCCGCCGCGCGCGTTTCGAAGGCCGCCACCATCTTGTGGAAGGCGCGGTCGAAATATTGCCCCGCCAGCTTCTCGAACACGCGGCTCTTGAAAGCGAACTCGACGCTGAAATCGACTTCGCAACCGCCATCGGGGTGCGGGCGAAATATCCATGTGTTGTCGAGATCGCGAAGTGGGCCGTCGACGTAATGTACGTCGATCATGCGCGGCCGCTCTTTCTCCACTCGCGACGTGAATTTTTCGCGCAAGGATTTGAAACCAACCACCATGTCGGCGATCATCTCGGTCTCGCTGTCCGAGCGCACGCGAGTGGCGATTACCCAAGGCAGGAACTCGGGATAACGAGCCACATCGGCCACAAGGTCGAACATCTGCTCCGCGCTGTATGGCAGGCGGCGCGTTTCGCGGATGCCTGGCATCAGGCGCCTTGCCTGGCCTCGCGCGCTGCTTCCGCCTTGGCGAGCTTTTCTGCACGCGCGGCCTTCATCTCCGCGAAATCCTCGCCCGCGTGATAGCTCGAACGGGTCAGCGGGCTTGCAGCCACCTGCAGGAAGCCCTTTGCCCGCGCGATCGCGCCATAGGCCTTGAACGCATCGGGAGTGACGAATTCCTCAACCGTCGCGTGGCGCGGAGTCGGTTGGAGATATTGCCCCATGGTGATGAAATCGACTTCAGCGCTGCGCATGTCGTCCATCACCTGGTGAACTTCGAGCCGCTGCTCTCCCAAGCCCAGCATGATCCCCGACTTGGTGAAGATCATCGGATCGTGGTGCTTCACCTCTTCGAGCAGTCGCAATGACGCGTAATAGCGGGCCCCCGGCCGAATGGTCGGATAAAGGCGCGGCACAGTTTCGAGGTTATGGTTGTAAACGTCTGGACCGGCTTCACAAATCGCCTCGACCGCCGCGCGCATCTTGCCACGGAAATCGGGCGTCAGGATCTCGATAGTGGTATCCGGCGTCTCGCGGCGAAGCGCCTTGACCACTTTCACGAACTGCCCTGCCCCGCCATCGGGCAGGTCGTCGCGGTCGACGCTGGTAATGACGATGTGTTCGAGCCCCATCTTGCCTGCCGCGATCGCGACATTCTCTGGCTCCATCGGATCGACCATGCGCGGCATGCCGGTCTTGACGTTGCAGAAGGCGCAGGCGCGCGTGCAAACATCGCCCAGGATCATCACTGTCGCGTGCTTCTTGGTCCAGCATTCGCCGATATTCGGGCAAGCGGCCTCTTCGCAAACAGTGTTGAGGTTCAATTCGCGCATGAGCTTGCGCGTCTGGTTGTATCCCTCGCTCACCGGAGCTTTCACCCGGATCCAGTCCGGCTTGCGTTGACGCGCGGGGCGCGGTGCTTCGCTGCCCTGTGGCGGGGATGATAGGTCGTTCATGGCGCCCATCTAGGGAAAGGGCGTGCTCGGCGCAACAACTGCATCTTGCCGAATTACGTATGCTTGGCTAACCGGCGCCTCATGGACGCTAGCACGCTACAGACCTTCACTTCACCGGTAGTTCTGTTCTTCGTTCTCGGTGTTGCCGCAGCGTTCGCACGATCAGACCTCGCCATACCTGAAGCAATTGCCAAGGGCATGTCGCTTTATCTCATGGCCGCAATCGGCCTGAAGGGCGGCGTCGCGGTCTCCAAGTCCGGCATAGACGGCACAGTTCTAGCAGCGCTCGGCGCGGGCATCGCCGCAAGCTTCCTGATCCCCTTTCTGGCCTATGCAGTCCTGAAGGGCTTCGGCAGGCTCGACCGGATCAACGCAGGCGCAGTTGCCGCGCATTACGGCTCCGTCAGCGTGGTCACCTTCGTAACCGCGGTTGAAATTCTCGATGCGCAGTCGAAGCCGCCGGGAGGCTATATGGTGGCAGTAATGGCCGCGATGGAAACGCCGGCCATCCTCACTGGCCTTCTGCTCGCCCGCGGACTCGGCAGCCAGGGTGGGCAGCCCAAGGGCGAACTGCTCCACGAAGTGTTCTTCAATGCCTCTGTGGTGCTGCTCCTCGGCGCTTTCGGCATCGGATTGATAGGCGGAGCAGACGGATTTGCGGAAGTCAGCCCCTTCTTCGAAGCGGGCTTCAAGGGTGTTCTTTGCATCTTCCTGCTCGACATGGGCCTTATCGCTGCACGGCGCATGATGGATGCGCGCGCACTCACCTGGCGACTTGCGGCGATTGCCATTGGCTTGCCCTTGTTGAACGGATTTCTCGGGACCGCGCTGGGGACAGTGATCGGGCTCGACGTCGGCTCTGCCGCGGCGCTCGGCGTGCTCTGCGCAAGCGCAAGCTATATTGCGGTACCGGCGGCGATGCGCCTTGCCCTTCCCGAGGCTGACCCGGGGATTTACCTCACCATGTCGCTCAGCCTCACTTTCCCCTTCAATATCCTCATCAATATCGGCCTGATTAGCGCCACCGCCAGCCTGCTCGCCGGTATAGGAGCTGCCGCACCATGATTGAAACGGTTACCCGCAAGCGCATCGAAATCCTTACGGACACCGCTTTGGTGAAGCGCGTAACCGACGCGATCGACCGTGTGGAAATCACCGGCTGGACAGTCACCCCGGTATTGTCGGGCAAGGGCCGCGAAGGTCGCTGGCGCGAAGAGCGCGTGATGGGCACCGACAAGGTCCTTGTCCTGACCATCGCTGCCGAAGACAAGGCTATGCGTCTTGCCGAAGAGATTGCGCCGATACTGACCTCTCATGGCTTGCTGTTCAGTATGTGGGATGTGCAGGTGATCCGCGGCGAACGTTTCTGAGGCTGTTGATGGGGGGAGCCAGAGATGCCTGAATTCGCAGCCTTGCTGAATGGCTATCGCCGCTTCCGTAATGACGGCTATCCCCGCCAACGCGCACGCTATGACCAGTTGGTTGCAGAAGGGCAAAGCCCCAAGTTGATGATCATTGGCTGCTCGGACAGCCGGGTCGATCCGGCTCAGATTTTCGATGTCGATCCGGGCGAGATTTTCGTCGTGCGCAATGTTGCGGCTTTGGTCCCGCCATTCGAGACGACGCCCGGCCACCATGGCGTTTCCGCTGCCGTCGAATTCGCCGTACAAATGCTTCAAGTGAAGCAAATCCTGGTGATGGGCCACGGCAGGTGCGGCGGTTGCAAAGCCGCGCTCACGCAAGACCTGCATGGCAACGAGCCCGGCGAAGGCGGCTTCGTCGCAGACTGGATCCATTTGCTCGACGAAGCCCGCGAGCCGGTGGCCGCAGAGCATGGCACCGTAGGCCGGGCCGCAGAACGCGCGATGGAGCTTGAAGCAGTCAAGGTTAGCCTTGCGAATTTGCGTACCTTCCCCTGGATCGCGGAAAAGGAGGCCAGCGGCGCATTGAAGCTTCGCGGCGCGTTCTTCGCGATCTCCGAAGGTGTGCTCTATGTTCTGAACGACGAAAGCGGCGAATTCGAGCCAATCGAATAATCGCTTGCCGCCAGTCGGTGCCCGTCCCACTTAAGGGGCATGTCAGAAATCAATGCAAAGAACATCGCGTTGCTGATCGACGCTGACAATATCGATCCCAATGGCATCGACGCTGTCCTCACCGTTCTCGCTGAACTCGGACAGGTGAACATCCGGCGGGCCTACGGCAATTGGGCGAAGGACGCATTGCGGCGCTGGGCCGAATTGACCAACCGCTATGGAATCCGCCCTCACCAGCAATTCGACCTCACCCGGGGCAAAAACGCCACCGACATGGCGATGACGATCGATGCCATAGACTTGCTCTACCAGGGCAAGGTCGATGGCTTCGGGATCATGAGCAGCGACAGCGACTTCACACCGCTAGTATCTCGCCTGAGGCAGGATGGCCTGCCCGTTTATTGCTTCGGCGATGGCAAAACACCTGAAGCGCTGCGCACCGCCTGCACGCGATTCATCGACGTGGGCAAGCTGATGCGCGGTGAAGCGACCAGCGGCAGCGCGCCCGGAAAGGGCGAGAATGCCGTCGATGAAGAGCTTATCGAGCTTCTCGGCGGTGCCTGGAAGGCTGCGCAGCGCGACGAGGAAGGCTTCGCCAAGCTGCAGGAAGTAGGTCAGATTGCAGGCAACCGCTCCAGCTTCGACGTCCGCAACTACGGCTTCCGTCGCCTGTCGGAACTGCTCCAGTCGCTCGATCGCTTCGAGCTCAAACGCGGCACAGACGGGCAGCTATACGTCAAGCGCCTCAGGTAATCAGCCTGTCCCAAAGGAAAAGGCGCGGCTCCCGAGTGGGAACCGCGCCTCTGTGTATTGGCTTGGAAACGGATCAGTCGCCGGGCGCAGGTTCCGGCGCGGCGGCAGGAGCCGACGCGTTCTTCTTCTGCGTGGCATAGGCCGCCCACAGGCGAGCGATGGGATCGCGCTTGCCGCCGATCTTGCGGAAAGTAGCGATCGCCTCGTCATACTTGGCCTGCTCGGTCTGAGCGATACCAAGGCGCGTCTGCACTTCGGCGGTATTTACGCCAGGCATGCCCAGCGCCTTAGTGTAGAACTCCTCGGCCTTGGGGTACTGGCTGTAGCTGAGGAAAGTGTCGCCCGCCGCCACGACGGTACGAAGAACTGCAGTTGCCGCGCGCGCGTCCTTTTCCAGCGCCGGCAATTCGTGTTCGTCTGCTGCAATGCGGCCATTTGCGATCTGCAGTGCATCTGCGAGGTAGATATCGTCGCGGCTTGCGCGGCCGGAATTGAACGCATCGTCGACCACCCGCTTGACTTCCTTCGGAAGGCGGCGCGCGTCAGCGGCTTCGACATAGTCGCTGTATTCGTACTTTTCCTGCAGGGCCCCGACCCGCAGCGACAGGCGCAGCAGATCGAGCATTTCCGGGCCTTCGAACGAATTCATGTTGCGTGCGATATTGATCGCGTCGCGCCAGTTGGTCGCAGAGGGGTAATCGATCACCCAACCGGTCACGAACTCATAGACCTGCGGCGTGACCTTGTTGTTATAACCAACGCTCAGTCCGCGGCGATACCAGGTTTCGTCAACCGTCTGCCCTTCAGACTTCGCCTTGGCGATTGCCTGCGCAAGGTAGTTCAAGCCGTCCGCGTAGCGCTGTTCCGAAATGAAGCTCTCCGCCATCGCCGTTTGCATGTCGGCGACAGTCAACTCGGGGGTAGTAAACTGTGCGTCGATCGCCTTCTGCAGGAAGACGCGCGATTCCGCGGACTGACGCTGTGCGTTCGCCAGCTGGTAAGCGATGAAGTTGAAGCGGCCGACCTGCTCGGGTGCCACCTTGCCGCTTTCGAGCATCAGTGCCATTCCCTGCAACTGCAGCGTCTGGTCGCCAGTCTTCGCGCCGGCATTGTAGATCAGTCCGCCGGTTGCATTCTTCTCGTCCGGAGAAACCGTCAGCGCAAGCAGCGCCGGGAACTGGGTCTTGGCAGTTACAACGTCACCACCTTCAGTGTTCACGGCCGCTTGCAGCGGCTGGAACATTGCCACGAATTCCTTCGAATATGCGGCTGCTTCAGGCTTCTTCTTTTCCTTCTTTTCACGCTGGGCAAAAGCCGGCTCGGCCACAACGCCGCTCAACACGGCCGTACCCGTCGCAAGCGCGATCGCCAGCGCCAGATTCGAAACCGGCTTCTTGCCCGTGCGGCTGCTAGAAACGAAAAAACGCATTGAATTCTCTCCTGGAACCAAACCCTGGGCGCCCGAAAAAGACGCTTCCATCTGTCATGCGGCGCAGCAATGGCCTGCTTGTCCGCATTTTGCAATTCCCGCTATGCGCAGGGGGCTGAACGGGCTTTGAATGAGGCGTGCAGGATTACGTTCATGCGGCGGCCCGGACTTTGCGCCTTTGTGTGGAAAAAGGCCCGATGTTCCACTTATGATCCCGGTGAGCGGTGGCGAAAATCGCTCCCCTCCTCTACATGGGATGAAGCCTTTCTGCGGCCCGAAGCAAAGCTAGATCGGACCTGATTTGAACGACGATACTGAGACCCTTCCCCCGCCCCATCCCTTGGGCGAATTCGAGCGCGTCGACATCGTCGACGAGATGAAGACGAGTTACCTCGATTACGCGATGAGCGTGATCGTGAGCCGCGCGCTGCCTGACGTGCGCGACGGCCTCAAGCCGGTGCACCGGCGCATCCTTTTCGCCAGCCAGGAAGGTGGATTCGTCGCCGGCAGGCCCTACCGCAAGAGCGCCAAGATCGTTGGCGACGTGATGGGTAACTACCACCCGCACGGTGACGCCGCGATCTACGACGCACTGGCGCGTATGACGCAGCCATGGTCGATGCGCGTTCCACTGGTCGACGGCCAGGGCAACTTCGGTTCGATGGACCCCGATCCACCGGCATCGATGCGTTACACCGAAGCGCGCCTTGCCCGCGTCGCCAATTCGTTGCTCGACGATCTCGACAAGGATACGGTCGATTTTACCGACAACTATGACGGATCGCGCCGCGAGCCGACCGTGTTGCCTGCCCGCTTCCCCAATTTGCTGGTCAATGGCGCCGGCGGGATTGCGGTGGGCATGGCGACCAACGTGCCGCCGCACAATCTGGGCGAAGTGATCGACGGCTGCCTTGCCTATATCGAAAACCCGGCGATCACGACCGAAGAACTGATCGCTTACATTCCCGGGCCCGACTTCCCGACCGGACCGCTGATCCTGGGCCAATCAGGCAGCAAGGCCGCCTATACCACCGGCCGCGGCTCGATCCTGATGCGCGCGCGGCACGAAATCGAGACCGGTCGCGGCGATCGCCAATCCATCGTGCTCACCTCGATCCCCTATCAGGTCGGCAAATCGGGCCTCGTCGAGAAAATCGCCGACGCCGCCAAGGAAAAGCGGATCGAGGGCATTTCCGACATTCGCGACGAATCGAGCCGCGAAGGCGTGCGCGTGGTGATCGACCTCAAGCGCGATGCCACACCTGAAGTCGTGCTCAACCAGTTGTGGCGCCACACTCCGGCGCAAGCGAGCTTCCCTGCCAACATGCTCGCGATCCGCGGCGGCAGGCCGGAAACGCTGACGCTGCGCGAGTTCATCCAGGCCTTCATCAACTTCCGCGAGGAAGTGATTACGCGCCGCACCAAGTTCGAGCTGAACAAGGCGCGTGAACGGGCGCACATCTTGCTGGGCCTCGTGGTCGCAGTGTCGAACCTCGACGAAGTGGTTGCGATGATCCGCGGTTCGTCCAATCCGGCGGACGCGCGCGCGAAGCTGCTCGCCAAGGAATGGCCGATTGGCGATATCGCCCAGTATATCCGGCTGGTCGAAGCGATCGAGCCCAATGCCGAGCAGGAAGGCGGCACCTATCGCCTCAGCGAACGGCAGGTGAAGGCCATTCTCGATCTTCGACTCCATCGCCTGACTGCATTGGGCCGCGACGAGATCGGCGACGAGCTCAAGGAACTGTCGCTGGCGATCGAGGAATATCTCTCGATCCTGGCCGATCGCGTGAAGCTCTATCGCGTGATGCGCGGCGAACTCGAGGAAGTTCGCGCCACCTATGCCACGCCGCGCATGTCCGAAATCGCACCTGCGTGGGACGGGCTCGAAGACGAAGACCTGATCGAGCGCGAGGACATGGTCGTGACGGTAACGCTCGATGGCTACATCAAGCGCACGCCGCTTTCGACCTTCCGGGCGCAGCGTCGCGGCGGCAAGGGCCGCGCCGGCATGTCCACCAAGGATGAGGATGCCATTGCCGAGATGTTCGTGACCAGCACGCACAATCCGGTGCTGTTCTTCTCGACTGCGGGCAAGGTCTATCGCCTCAAGGTATGGAAGCTGCCTGAAGGCGGCCCCAACACGCGCGGTCGGCCGATTGTCAATATGCTCCCTGCCCTCGACGATGGCGAAACCATCCGCACTGTGCTGCCGCTGCCCGAGGATGAGGATAGCTGGGGCGCGCTGAGCGTGGTGTTCGCCACGGCCAAGGGCAATGTCCGCCGCAACGGGATGGACGCCTTCACCAACATCCCCTCGAACGGCAAATTTGCCATGAAGTTCGACGAGGACAGCGATGATCGCCTGATCGGCGTGGCCTTGCTCGAAGCAAGCGACGACGTGTTGCTGGCCAGCAAGCAGGGCAAGGCGATCCGCTTTGCCGGGGACGATGTGCGCGAATTCCAGTCGCGCACTTCCACCGGCGTACGCGGCATGAATCTGAAGGGCGACGATGAAGTCGTCTCGCTTTCGATCCTGCACCGCGTCGGCACCGATGCCGAAGAACGCGAGCAGTACCTCCGTTTCGCCCCATGGAAGGCGGAGAAGGAAGGGGAGCCCGAGCTGGCTGCCGATCGTGTCGCCGAATTGCAGGAACGCGAGCAGTTCATCCTCACTGTCTGCGCCAATGGCTATGGCAAGGTCTCGTCAGCCTACGAATATCGCCGGATCGGGCGTGGCGGCCAGGGCATCACCAATATCGACAACATCCGCCGCAATGGGCCGGTGGTGGCAAGCTTCCCCGTGCGCCATGGCCAGCAACTGATGCTCGTGACCGACCAGGCCAAGCTGATCCGCCTGCCGCTGGACCTGCGCCATCTCACCGAAGAGGGCGATGCCGCTGAAAAGGCCTTCCGGGTCATCGGGCGCAGTTCCGCAGGCGTGCGCCTGTTCAACGTGGCCGAGGGCGAAACCATCGTCAGCGCGGTGTTGATCGACGAGACCGAAGAACCCGAGAATGAAGCCGAAGAGGCTGTCGTCGAGGAAATGGTTGGGCGCGGCGCTGCCGAAACCGAACCTTACACCCCGCCGCAGTCCGACTCGGATATCGAGGGCGAACCGGGGGGATGAACATGACAGTCACCCCGTCAGGGCAAGCTTGCGGTGCGCGCGTCACCGGGGTTGACCTTGGCGGGGAGCTGTCGTCCGAACTGATATCGGAAATTCGACGGGCATGGCTTGAGCACCGGGTATTGGCATTTCCCGGGCAGCAAATGGACGATGACGCGCTTGAGCGCTTCACTGTCGCAATGGGCGGGTTTGGCGAGGATCCCTTCTTCGCACCTATCGAAGGGCGCGAGCATATCGCTGCAATCCTGCGAGAGGCCGACGAAAAGACGCCTTTGTTCGCGGAAAACTGGCATAGCGACTGGAGCTTCCTGCCCCGCCCGCCTGCCGGCACTTGCCTGCTCTCCGTGGATATACCGCCGATTGGCGGAGACACGCTGTTCGCCGATCAGATTGCGGCCTTTGCCGCGCTACCCGAAGGGCGGAAAGCCTATCTCAGGACGCTCACCGCGATCCATAGCGCGCAATTGGCCTATGCGCCCGAAGGGGCATATGGCGAGAAGGACGAGGGCCGCTCGATGGCGATCCGGCCGAATGAAAGCGCACGCGCCACCCAAACGCATCCTTTGGTCCAGCGTCATCCGGAAACCGGCGAGGAAGCGCTGTTCTCTACCTTGGGCTATATCATCGCCATCGAGGGCATGGCACAGGCCGAGACGATGGCACTACTTTCAGAACTGGCAAAGTGGCAGG
Source organism: Altererythrobacter litoralis (assembly GCF_036324225.1). NCBI lineage: Bacteria > Pseudomonadati > Pseudomonadota > Alphaproteobacteria > Sphingomonadales > Erythrobacteraceae > Altererythrobacter > Altererythrobacter litoralis. The sequence continues at coordinate 337,776 of NZ_JAZDQV010000001.1, read as the reverse complement.
GGCGCGAAGAGTTCACCTATCGCCACCGGTGGGAACCGGGAATGCTGGTGATCTGGGACAACCGCAGCGTGTTGCACAAGGCCACCGGCGGTTACGAAGGCCACCGCCGCGAATTGCACCGCACCACAATTGCTGCTTACGGCAGCTGATCGTCTTCCTCAGCCAATTCGTGGCGCAAAGTCTGCACCACGCCGGTCGCGATAAGGAACTGCCCGCCGAAGTAGCACGGCCAGATCAAATAGTCGGGCAAAACGCCAAGGTCGAACGTGCCCAGATTGCTGAAGATAAGCCAGTCCGACACAACGAACAGCACGGCACCGATGCCCACACGGTATCGAGGAAAGCGGCTCATCCAGGCGGTTGCCGCCATCAAACCCAGCGCCGCCGCATAGAGCGTGACCATCGCGTCCCCGCTCAGGAACCAGCTCACCAGCGGCGTACCGACCAGCAGAGCCGCCGCCAGCGCCGTCTGGCTCACGGCATGATGCTCGCGCGGATTGCGCAGGTACAACCAGGTCGCAATCAAATGTCCTACGAAGAACAGCCCGCCGCCCAATCTGAAATCAAACTCGATGCCCATATCGCCCAGCGCACCGAACATCATTACGGCAGCGATCAGGGTAGCATTGGTCCCGTTGGCACGACGGATCGCGTAGAACGCGAGGCAGCCGACCGCGAGCCCCTTGATCGCGGTCCGCCATATTTCGGCCAGAACGCTGTCCTGTACGAAATAGAAGGCAAGCGCCGCGACTATGCTCGCAAGCAGCCAGGGGCGATGTTCGATCAACGCGCGTTTGGGCATGGTTTCTCCCTATCGGCGCAGTCTTGGACTTGATGAATCACGGGAGCAAGCTCTAGGTGCAGCCCGAAATGCACCAATCCACCACTCATGACGTTCACATAATCGGCGGCGGGCTCGCGGGCAGCGAGGCTGCGTGGCAACTCGCGAAGCGCGGCTTCAAGGTCCGCCTTTCGGAAATGCGCGGTTCCGGCGAGATGACGCCGGCACACCAGACGGACGGTCTCGCCGAACTGGTCTGCTCGAACAGTTTCCGCTCCGACGATGACGAGAAGAACGCGGTGGGCCTGCTGCACCATGAAATGAGGCGGCTCGATTCGCTCATCATGCGCGCCGGAGAATTGGCGCGCGTGCCGGCGGGCAGCGCAATGGCCGTAGACCGCGATGTGTTCTCGAACGAGGTCACGCGGACGCTCTCAGAGCATCCCAATATCACCGTGGTGCGAGAGCGGATCGATAGCTTGCCGGATTCCGGGATGACCATCGTCGCGACCGGCCCACTCACCGCGCAAGCGCTGGCTGACAGCATCGTCGCCGCGACGGGGCAGGAACGCCTGGCATTCTTCGATGCCATCGCACCGATCGTCCACCGCGACAGCATCGACATGGACATCGCCTGGATCCAGTCGCGCTGGAACAAGCGCACGGAAGCCTCAAATGAGGATGGCGACTACATCAACTGCCCGATGACAAAGGAGCAATATCTCGCTTTTCATCAGGGGCTGCTGGATGGCGAAAAGACCGAGTTCCGCGAGTGGGAAAAGGAAACGCCCTATTTCGACGGCTGCATGCCGATCGAAGTGATGGCTGAGCGCGGTGTCGATACTCTGCGCTTCGGGCCGATGAAACCGGTCGGACTCGACAACCCGCGCGACGCTACGCCCGAATTCCCGCAGGGCCGCTGGCCTTATGCCGTCGTCCAGTTGCGACAGGACAATAAGCTCGGCACGCTATGGAACATGGTCGGCTTCCAGACCAAGCTCAAATACGGTGCCCAGATCGAGCTGTTCCGTACCATCCCCGGGCTGGAGAATGCCGAATTCGCGCGGCTTGGCGGCCTTCACCGCAACACATTCCTCAATTCTCCGCTGGTGCTCGACCGGCAGCTCCGGCTGCGCAATGCACCGCATGTCCGCTTCGCCGGGCAGGTGACCGGATGCGAAGGCTATGTCGAAAGCAGCGCTGTCGGCCTCATCGCGGGCATGATGGCTGCGTTCGAACTGGCCGGACGCGAATGGGCTCCGCTTCCCACCACTACCGCGATGGGGGCCTTGCTGAGTCACATTACCGGCGATGCCGAGGCCGAGACATTCCAGCCCATGAACGTCAATTTCGGCCTGTTTCCGCCGCTGCATGACGTGAAGAAGAAGGCGCGCAAGGAGGCCTACACTGGCCGGGCCAAGCAGGATTTCGGCGACTGGCTCGGCACCATCGGCGAGGCGGTGCCAGCCTAATCCTCAGCACTTACAGGCAGGGCGACGCGCCGGAGCCTTCGGGGCGGTTGTGGCGAATTCCTTTGCGGTAAGCCTGCCATTGCCGTCGGCATCCGCCGTATCGAACCGGTCGGCGGTGGTTACGGCCCATTCCTCGAAGGTCAGGAGATTATTCCCGTCCTTGTCGAGCGCACGAAAAGCTTCGCTACGCGTTGAAAGCATCTCGTTGCGCGTGATCACCAGGTCGCGATTGCGATCGTAGCGGAAGAAACGACGCTGCTCGCGCGTCAATTCGCTTGCTTCCGGTGGTTCCGGTCCGGTGAGATCGGCTGGATCGCCGATCGGCAAGCTATTGGAATCGCGCAGCGGCTCTGGCAACGGCGGAGGCGGCGCATTGGCCTCGACTTCCGCCCTTCCCTGCCACCAATAGAGCCCCACGCTGGCCAGCATCAGGCCAAGGAACAAACCCAGTAAAATGCGCGACATACGACCCTCTTCTCTCGCGAGCAGGCAGGATACAGCGGTTTCAACGGCCTAGCAAACACACGCGCAGCGCGATCAGCGCAGCGCCCCTTCCCTCCATCAATGGGCGCCCTCCTCGCTTCATTGATCGCAGCGCCAGCGCCTCAAGCACCGCCAATCCGCGTAAGTCCCGGGGAATTACCCCTGCAGCATTCGCGTGCCCGATGCCAGCAGCGATAAGGGCCTGTCGTTCGCTATCATTACGAACATGCGAGGCGGCATCCGCAGCCGCCCAGCGAACGCCCGCGGCATGCACACGCTCACCTGTATCGGCTCCATATTTCTCCGTGAGGTGACGGGCCGGTTCTGCCCTCCCTAGGCAGAACCGAGCTGCAAATTCGCCGGTGAGGCGATCTGCAACGAGAAACTCTTCCCATGCTTCGACGAGTTTGAGCAGCGGCGCTTCCGCTCCAGCCCAATGCATGCTGACAGCATCGAGCGTGACATCCCCCGAAGGGCGCTCAGCAACGGCCCTGCCCAATGCTTCGCGCCACCAGGCGAGCCGCATCTGGCCCAGCATTGGCTCGCTGCTCTTCGCGACAAGCTGCCCCAACCTGCGGTCAAGCGCGAACCAAGCTGCCATCATCGGGCGCAAAACCGCATGAGAATGCGCGATCGCCATGCGCTGTTCGGGCGGAAATTCGGCTATCAGGGCGGTATCCATACGCGAGGGGTTCATACACACCACAGGGTTGTGTCAACCATTGGCATTGCGGCCAAGGGCCCAAGGCATTGTCGTTTTTTCTGATTTCATAACGCACCGTTAACCATGCAGTTTAGCGATGCAATTACAGGCTAGAGCGTAACAGCCCAGCTTCAATGAGAAGGTACGGGCGCAATGGCATTCCTGCGTGATTTCAAAAAGCGGCTGTGTCGCTCGACCAGTGGCAATGCAACGCTGATGGTTGCGCTGGGCATGCCGGCATTGATCGGTGGAACCGGTTTCGCCGTGGACACCGCGCAGTGGTATATGTGGAAGCGCGAAATGCAGTTCGCAGCTGACCAGGCCGCCGTCGCCGGAGCATGGGCCCGTGCGGTTGAAGACACCGAAGACACTTACGACGTCCGCGCGATCCAGGAATTCAATGCCAACGTCCAGCAAACCGGCGAATTTGTGGGGACGCCGGAAGTCACCCTAGCCAACTATGCCGGCGGTGTTCAGAACAGCGTCGCGGTTACGGTCACGGCCTCCAGAACACTTCCCTTCTCCAGCTTCCTCACGGGCAAAGGGGTGACCATTCGCGCCTATGCCCAGGCCAAGTTCGAGGACGGAACAACCTACACCAGCTGCCTCGTCGCGGTCGACGAAGAGGCAGACGGCGCGATCACGATCGGCGGTTCGACAGTGCTTACGGCGCAATGCGGCCTCGCCGCGCTGTCGAAGTCGGATGAAGCGGTCACCGTCAATGGCAGCCCCACCATCGACGCAGGCTGGGTTCTCGCCGCGGGCGGCATCGACGACTGGTTCGACGAAAATACCGACGACACGATCCTCGAATATGTCGATGGCCTTGAGGATCCGTTTGCCGAACTGAGCCCACCCAACCCGGCCGAAAGCCAGGTGAACCGCACCTACAACTGCGTGCGAAGCCGCGCGACTACGACTGCGGACATCATCTCGACGCTCAACGTCAGCTATTCCTATTACAAGGGCTCGGGTCGAACCAGCGCAAGCCCGACAGGATGGGCAACGCCCAAGTCTGGTTACACCAGCAATTCTTCCCAAGACGATGTCGTGGTGCCCGAGGGTACGACCGCTGGCGCGGTCACGACGACGAATTCGAACTGGGACAAGTTGACCGGCACCGGCAACAACACGATCTGGGAGGTCGAGACGCGCGAAGAAACAAAGACCTATTCGGACATCAATGTTTCCGGCGGCGGAAATGCTGCGGCAGTGGTCCCGGGAACATATACCGACCTGAAGGTACGGTGCGACACCACCTTTGCGACTGGCGTCTACATCCTCGACGGCGGCGAGTTGGAGATCAACGGACAGTACCAGGTGACCGGATCGAACGTGATGTTCGTGCTCAAGAATGGCGCCGGACTCAAGATCAACGGGGGCGCAAACATCAACCTCACCGCGATCCAGGCTTCCGATCTTACCGCACGCGGCGTGCCGCGGGAGCAGGCGAACAAGCTCGCCGGGATGCTGATCTTCGAAGACCGCAATTCCGAGGGCAATAGCGGCAATATGATCAACGGGAATGCCGCGACTGTGCTGAACGGCGCGGTCTATCTCCCGGTAAGCAATATCTCGATGTCGGGTACGGCAAGCGTGACCAGCCAGTGCCTGATGATCGCCGCAAGCACGATCACCATGACCGGCAACCTTGACATGTCGACGTTCTGCCCACCCGGAATGAGCGAGGACACAATTGTCGGCGTAACGAAGCCAAATGTGAGGCTTGTCGCATGATGGCCCGGTCTACCCGCACACTGGCCGCCCTGCGCAAGGATGAGCGTGGCTCGATGGTGATCGAAACAGCCATCGTCGCCCCGGTGTTGATCCTGATGGCACTCGGTGGATTCGAATCGAGCCGCATTGTCGCGCGTCAGACCGAATTGCAGACGGCGGTTGCCGAAGCTGCGGCGATCGTGCGCGCATCGCCGCCAACGACTGCCACACAGCGGACCACTGTACGCGATGTCGTCAGGGCTTCGGTCGGCCTCGAACCCGATCAGGTGACTGTCGTGCAGAAGTTCCGCTGCGGCACTGACGAAGATATCGTCGCGCAGGACAGCTCTTGCACGCCGGGAGTTGCCGTCTACGACTATATAGAAGTTGTGGTGACCGACACCTACACGCCGACCTGGACGCAGTTCGGAGTCGGCAGCCCGATCAATTACCGTGTTGAACGACTGGTGTTCATCTCATGATCCGGCTCGCTCGCTTCTCTCGCAAGCTTCGCAAGTCGCGCGACGGTGCCGTCGCGGTCGAATTCGGCCTGCTCGCCACAATCATGATCACGATGTTGCTTGGCGTGTTTCAGGTCGGGATCGGCATGCAGAACTATAACGCTGTCCGGAACGTGTCAGCCGAAGTCGCACGCTATGCCATGGTCCAGTACGAAACCGGCAACAAGCTGAGCAATTCGCAAATCAGGACCTTCGCGCTCTCAACTGCGCGCAGCGCGCCATACCTGCTCGATCACACGCGGGTGGAAGCCACTGTGCTCGATGCCTCGCCTCAGCGAGTGGCCGGGGCAAAGGAGCTGAACCTGCAGATCCGTTACCAGGTTCCGATCATCATCGGGTTCCTGGGTATCCCGGATCCACAGATCGCATACAACCGGCCGATCTTCCTGCTCGAAGACTGACGGATCGCAACGCCTTACCTGCGGTAACAGACCTTCTTCGCTGCCGCGACGATCCGCGGAGCATCGATGATGGCCAGCTTCTCGAGATTAGCCGCATAGGGCAACGGCACGTCCTCATCGCAAACGCGCAGCACCGGCGCATCGAGATGGTCGAACCCGTCTTCCATGCATATCGCCATGACTTCTGACGCGATCGAGCAGGTGGGCCAGCCTTCCTCCGCGATCACCATGCGGTTGGTCTTGGCGAGCGAAGTGAGGATAGCTTCCTTGTCGAGCGGGCGCAGCGTGCGCAGGTCGATCACTTCGGCATCGATGCCTTCCTCGGCCAGCTGGGCCGCAGCATCAAGCGCCAGCCCGACGCCGATCGAATAGCTTACGATCGTAACGTCCTTGCCTTCGCGCATGATCCGCGCCTTGCCGATCGGCAGCACGTAATCGTCAAGATCGGGCACGTCGAAACTGCGGCCATAGACCAGCTCGTTTTCGAGGAAGACGACCGGGTCTTCGCTGCGGATCGCGGCCTTCATCAGCCCCTTGGCGTCAGCGCTGTCATAGGGAGCGATCACGATCAGGCCGGGGACTGAGGCGTACCAGGGGCCATAGTTCTGGCTGTGCTGCGCGCCGACACGGCTCGCTGCGCCATTCGGGCCGCGGAACACAACCGGGCAGCGCATCTGGCCGCCCGACATGTAGTTGGTCTTGGCTGCCGAATTGATGATGTGGTCGATTGCCTGCATGGCGAAGTTGAACGTCATGAATTCGACGATCGGGCGGAGGCCGCCCATCGCAGCGCCAGCGCCGATCCCGGCGAAGCCATATTCGGTAATCGGAGTGTCGATCACGCGCTTGGGCCCGAACTCGTCGAGCAGGCCCTGCGTCACCTTGTAGGCACCCTGATATTCGGCGACTTCCTCGCCCATCACGAACACGCGCGGGTCACGGCGCATTTCCTCCGCCATCCCGTCACGAAGGGCTTCGCGCACCGAAGTGCTGGTGAAGCTGGTGCCTTCGGGGATTGCCGGATCTGCCTTGGCAACAGTCGCGGCCGGGCGAACGGGCGCTGCGGCAGGTGCCGGTGCAGGCTCGGGAGCAGGCGCCGGAGCCGCTTCAGCGGGAGCTTCCGCTCCGCCCTCGCCTTCGAGCAGTGCGATCACTGTGCCGACCTTCACGTTTTCCGTTCCTTCGGGCACCATGATCTTGCCGAGCACGCCGTCGTCGATGGCTTCGAATTCCATCGTCGCCTTGTCGGTTTCGATCTCGGCGATAATGTCGCCGGGTGCGATCTGGTCGCCTTCCTTCTTCAGCCAGCGGGCAAGCGTGCCCTCTTCCATGGTGGGCGACAGCGCGGGCATCTTGAGTTCGATAGCCATGGCTCAATACTCCTCCACCAATACATCGGTGTAGAGTTCGGTCGCATCGGGTTCCGGCGAAGTCTCCGCAAAATCGGCGCTTTCGGCCACGCGCGCACGGATCGCCTTGTCGATCGCCTTCAGGTTGTCTTCCGTCTTGCCCATTTCGAGCAGCACTTTCTTGAGGCCTTCGATCGGGTCCTTGTGTTCGCGCACATCCTGCACTTCCTCACGGCTGCGATATTTCGCCGGGTCGGACATCGAGTGGCCGCGATAGCGATAGGTGTTGAGCTCCATCAGCACCGGGCCCTTGCCCTCGCGCACATGCTTGAAGGCGATTTCGGCGGCGCCGCGCACTTCGAGCACGTCCATCCCGTTGACCTTCATGCCCGGAATGCGGAACGCCGTGCCGCGGCGGTGAAACTCGGTTTCGGCCGAGCTGCGCCGCACTGCCGTGCCCATGGCATACTGATTGTTCTCTACCACGAAGACGATCGGCAGGTTCCACAGCGAAGCCATGTTAAAGGTCTCATAGACTTGGCCCTGGTTCGCCGCGCCGTCACCGAAATAGGCAAGGCACAGCCCGCCATCCTCATTGTACTTGTGCGCGAGCGCGAGCCCGCCGCCCAGCGCTACCTGCGCACCGACGATGCCGTGCCCGCCGTAGAATTTGTGCTCGGTCGAGAACATGTGCATCGACCCACCCTTGCCCTTCGAAATCCCGGCCTGGCGCCCGGTCAGCTCAGCCATGATGACGTTGGGATCAATGCTATAGGCCAGCATGTGGCCATGGTCGCGATAGCCGGTGATCACGCTATCGAGCCCTTCGGTCAGTGCCGACTGGAGCCCCACAGCAACCGCTTCCTGCCCGATGTAGAGGTGGCAGAAGCCCCCGATCAGGCCGAGGCCATAAAGCTGGCCGGCCTTTTCCTCGAAACGGCGGATAAGCAGCATCTGCTCATAGAAGTGCAGCATTTCCTCCACGCTCGCGGCGTAGCGCGGATTCTTGTCATGCGAATCCTGCAGCGAGTGAAGTTTGAATTCCAGATCGTCCGACGCCGATTTGCTGGGCGACGATGTGCGCTTCTTCGCGGGTTTGGCCAACGCTCAAATCCTTGCAGTTCTTGTTCGTCCCGGGGAGGTGGGAATGGGTGTCGCTATAGGCGCAAGCTTCACGTTGACGCAACGTCAAGCGCGGTTCTTGCATACGAAATCTTCAGCTTAAGGTTACCTGGCTTCGGACGTCTCGTCCTCAAGCGTGATCACGATCTCGTCTGGATGCACGACGTTGAGATTGCGCCGCAGCAATTCGCCCACCAGGTCGGGGTCCGCACCATCGGGGTTAAGGCGAGCGACCTTGTTCTTGAGGAGGTCGCGTTCCTGCGTCAGCTGCGCGACCTGCGCCTGGCGCTGGTCGAGCAGTTTCTCATTGTCGTTCCACGCAAGCAGGCCCGACGGCCCGGCAATCGCCAATGCGCTTAGGATCAGCAGCACGCCAAGGGCCAAGCCCTGGCGAAGCTGTTCTTTCGGCACGCGCCGCTTTGATCCCGCGTTTCGCATTAACACCACAGAATCACAGTTAACGCAGTCGATCAAGCGGTTTGTGCTGCAAATCAGTAAGAACGCGGCAGGCCGAGCACATGTTCGGCCAGATAGGAGAGGATCAAATTCGTCGAGATGGGTGCAACGGTGTAAAGCCGCGCCTCGCGGAACTTGCGCTCCACGTCATATTCCTCGGCGAATCCGAATCCTCCGAAGGTCTGCACGCACATGTCCGCCGCGGCCCAGCTCGCTTCCGATGCGAGCATCTTGGCCATATTGGCTTCTTCGCCCGGATTGCCGCCCTTGTCGTAAACCTGCGCCGCATAATGGACCATCAATTCGGCGGCGCGCATCTGCGCATAACAACGCGCAATCGGGAACTGCACACCCTGGTTCTGCCCGATCGGCCGCCCGAACACGGAACGATCCCCGGCATAGGCCTTCGCCTTCTCGATGAACCACTTCGCATCGCCGATGCATTCCGCCCCGATCAGGATTCGCTCGGCGTTCATGCCCGAAAGTATGTAGCGGAAACCCTTCCCCTCCTCGCCGATCAGGCTCGAAGCGGGGATACGCATATCGTCGAAAAACACTTCGCAGGTCGAATGGTTCATCATCGTGCGAATGGGCTTGATGGTCATCCCCTTGCCGACGACCTCGCGCATATCGACGAGGAAGATCGAAAGCCCCTCGGTGCGTTTCTCGACCTGGTCGCGCGGGGTGGTGCGCGCCAGCAGCAGCATCAGGTCCGAATGTTCGGCCCGGCTGGTCCAAATCTTCTGCCCGTTGACGACATAGTGATCGCCGTCACGGACTGCCCGCGTCTTAAGCGACAAAGTGTCGGTGCCGCTGGTGGGCTCGGACACGCCGAAGGCCTGCAATCTTAACTCGCCGCTCGCGATCTTGGGAAGATACTCGGCCTTCTGCGCTTCGCTGCCATAGCGCAGCAGCGTGTTCATGATGTACATTTGCGCATGCGCCGCGCCGCCATTGCAGCCCGATGCCTGGATTTCCTCCATGATCACCGCCGCCGCATCAAGCTTCAGTCCGCTGCCACCGAACTCCTCGGGGATCAGCGCGGCAAGGAAGCCCGAACGGGTCAGAGCATCGACGAATTCGGCGGGATAGTCGCGCGTGCGATCCTTCTCGCGCCAATATTCTCCCGGAAACTCGTCACACAGCGCACGCACCGCGCGGCGGATTTCGGCCAGTTCTTCGCTTTCGTGCATGTTTTTCGGTTGCCCTTGCCTGTCTTGCGGGCTGCTTGCCCAAGTGCGGCGCGCAAGTCCACCTCATCAGTTTGCTATTGCGGCGGAACCATCGGCCCTTGCACGAGCACATGGCTGCTCTATCCATAAGGAAGGCAAAGGGGAAAACGCAGATGATCAGCCAGATCGACTATCAGGTCACCAATATGTGGAACGGTTTCGTCGCGACCATCCCCGTGATCGTGATCGCCATTATCGTGCTGCTGCTGACGGGCATCGTTGCCGGATCGGCGGTGAAGATCACCGACAAGATCACCGGCAAGGCCGAACTCAGGCCCTCGCTCCGCAACCTTACCGAAACTTTGGTGAAGCTCGGCATATGGCTGTTGGGCTTCACTATCGCCGCAATTGTCATCTTCCCTGACCTGACGCCGGGTAGCCTGTTTGCCGGGCTCGGCATTGGCGCAGTCGCCATCGGCTTCGCTTTCCAGGATATCTTCGAAAACTTCCTGGCCGGCGTGCTGATCATGCTGCGCGAAAAAATGCGCATCGGCGATGTGATCGAATGCGAAGGCATCAGCGGCGAGGTCGAGCACATCACCCTGCGAGAAACGCATATCCGCGCCGCATCGGGCGAACTGACGGTGGTGCCCAATTCGATCCTGTTCAAGAACCCGGTCGAAATCCTCACCGACGTCGACCAGCGCTGCCACACCGTCGTAGTGGGCGTGTCCTACGACACCGATCTCGACAAGGCGGCCGAAGTTATCCGCAAGGCCGTCGAAACGGTCGACGCCGTCGATGTGGCCAAAGGCATCGATGTGTTTGCGAGCGAGTTCAACACCAGCTCGATCGACTTCCTTGTGCGTTGGTGGGCCGGTTCATCTCCGCGCGACGGGCACGAAAGCCGCGACAAGATCGTGCGCGCGATCAAGCAGGCTCTCGATAATGCGGGGATCGAAATCCCCTTCCCCTATGTTACGCACACCTTCAAGCAGCAGGTTCCGCTGGGCGATCGCTCGGGGGCGGAGGCCTGATCTCCGGCGCGAGTTGAAGGGAACGAGTGACAGATGAGCGCGCCAGCCTATCTCAGCCGCGCGCAGGAATACGGGCTCGCCGCAACGACCGCTGTGGTCACTGCGAATGCCTATTACATCCACCCGATCATCGGCGAAGTGGCGCGCACTTTCGGGGTCGATCACGCGGCGATCGGGATCGTACCCGCGCTCAACCAGGTGGCGCTCGCACTCGGGATATTCCTGCTGCTGCCGCTGGGCGATCGCTATTCCAACCGCAGCCTGTGCATCCTGTTCGTGAGCCTGCAGAGCATGGCCATGATTGGAATGGCGCTGGCGGGCGAGTTCGCGCTCTTCACTCTCGCATCGACCTTTTTGGGCTTCGTCACGATTGCCCCCTATCTCCTGCCCGCCTTCGCTTCGAAGCGGGTAGCACCTGAGCGGCTGGGCCAGGTCACGGCGCTGCTCGCTGCAGGCGTGATCTTCGGAATACTGGTCGCGCGGGTAGGTTCCGGCATCGTGGCCGAACATTATGGCTGGCGTACGGTCTACTGGATCGCCGCCACACTGATGGTGGCAGTCACGCTGTTCCTGCCGATCTCCATGCGCAGCGAGACCGCGAGCGAGAAACGTCCACAGGGCAGCTATGGCAACTTGCTGGCCAGCGTGTTCACCCTCGCCCGCCAGCACCGCGAAGTCTTGCTTTCGGCCTCGATCCAGGGGCTGAACTTCGCAATGTTCACGGCCACATGGCTGGCGCTTGCCCTGCACCTGACCAGCCCGGAGATGGGCTATGGCGTCGATACAGTGGGTTATCTCGCCGGCATCGCCGCCGTCAGCGTCATGTCGACGCCGCGGATCGGGCGCTGGGCAGACCGGGTGGGGCCGCGCCGCGCACGCTTCATGCTGACCGTGCTGCAACTCGTCGGCACGTCGCTGCTCTACCCTTTCGGCACCGGTGCGCCGGCGATTATCGTGCCGCTGATCATCGTCAATCTGGTCGGGCCCGGGGTCGACGTGACCGGGCGAATGACCTTCCTTTCGCTTGCGCCGGAAATCCGCACTCGGCTGACCACGATCTACGTCGTCATCATGTTCATCGGCGGCGGGACCGGGAGCATTCTCGGCACCGCGTCATACGATTGGGGCGGATGGGGAGCGACCTGCGCGATGGTCGTGTGCGCGTCGGCGATCAATTTCATGCTCGCCTTCATCGCCTGGAGGAAATGGTGCGCCCGACAGGATTCGAACCTGTGGCCCCCAGATTAGGAATCTGGTGCTCTATCCTGCTGAGCTACGGGCGCCCGGGGCCCGTTTAGGCACGAGACGCCGCTAAAGCAATCAGTTGAGTTCGTCAGGCGGCGCGATCGGAAATGGCAGGGGCGCTACCGGGATTCCTTCGTCGGCGAGGCCCTGTGCTTCCTCCACGCTAGCGCGCCCGTGGATCGGTTTCTCGTCCGCTTCGCCATAATGCATCTTGCGCGATACTTCCGCGAACTTGTCACCTACCCAGGTGCTTTGCTTGAGCACTTTGGCCTGCGCTTCGGCGAGTTTCGCCAGCGCCTGCTGCACTTCGGCTGGCAAAGGACGGTTCGCGACTTGCTGGCTGGCGGGAGCGGTGTGATCGCTTCGCGTATTGCCCTTGGCCGGGACCGCCGGAGCCATCGGCGCCTTGTTCACCTCGCCGCTGCCGCATTGCGGGCAGGACACAAGCCCGCGCTCGCGCTGCTCGGCATAATCGCCGGATGAACCGAACCAGCCCTCGAAACGATGGCCGTCGTCGCAGATAAGGTCATACACGATCATTGCAGCGCCTATTTGGCGATCGGACGGCGGTTGGCAAGGCTCGGCAGTTGTTCGCGCACTTCGGCAAGGCGCGAAAGATCGATATCGGCAAAGCCCAACCCGGGCCCGCTTCCATCTTCCGGGCCACCCATATCGAGCAACACTTCGCCCCACGGATCGACCACCAGCGAATGACCATAGGTCGTCCGCCCGTCCTCGTGGTGCCCGACCTGCGCGGCGGCAATGACGAAGGCACTGGCCTCGATTGCGCGGGCGCGCTGCAGCACGTGCCAATGCGCCTTTCCGGTCGGCACGGTAAAGGCGGCGGGAATCGCGATGGCATCGCAGCGTCGCCGCCCCAATTTCTCGAACAGCGCCGGGAAGCGGAGATCGTAGCAAATGGTAAGGCCGAGCCGACCCAGCGGCGTATCCTCCACCGTCACCACTTCCTCGCCCGGAGCATAGGCTGCGCTTTCGCGCCAGCTCTCGCCAGTTGCCAGCGCAACGTCGAACATGTGGATCTTGTCGTAACGGGCGCGAACGGCACCGTCCGGCCCGATCAGGAAGCTGCGGTTGGCCCAACGGCCATCGCTGCGAGCAATCGCCAGCGAACCGAGTGCGACATTTATCCCGGCACCTGCCGCGGCAGTGCAGACAGCCGCCAGCACGGGATTGTCCGCTTCGGGAACGATATGTTTGGCCCCGCGCTGCCGGTCGCGATCAAGCAGGCCACTCATCTCCGGCGTGAAGAGGATCTCCGCCCCGCCCGCCTTCGCTTCGCCAATCGCTGACACAAGCGTCGCGGCATTGGCTTCAGGGTCGATCCCCGAGCACATCTGCAAGACAGCGATCCGCGGCATGGCGCCGGTCAGCCCGCCAGCAAGGCGTCGAGCTTGCCCTCGCGTTCGAGCGCGGCCAGATCGTCCGACCCGCCGACGTGGTAGTCGCCAATGAAGATCTGCGGCACAGTCATCGCATTGGGCGCACGCTCAAGCATTTCGGCGCGCTTGGGCCCACCCATAGTAATGTCATATTCCGTGTAGTCGACACCCTTGCGGTCGAGCAGGTGCTTGGCCCTGACGCAATATCCGCATGCGAACTTGGTGTAGATTTCGACTTTCGGTGTTGTCATTCCCGTTGCGATCCTTCGATCCTTGAACTGCTGCTAATTTCCTTGCTGCGGTGGCTGCCACAGCCTCTTGAAAGCTCTGGTGTGTCCCTTATCTGGATGATGTTGCCGCCCGCCGCAATGGGGGCGAACAACATCACGCCGGGATGCTGCCTCGTGCAGGTCCTGAAAACGTCAAATTGCTCAAGTGAGGATTTGTACCATGTCACGTTTCGATCTTACCCCCTATCGCCGCAGCACCGTCGGTTTCGACCGCCTGTTCGACCTCCTCGAAAACCAGGCGCGGCTCAATTCGGGCGACAATTACCCCCCCTTCAACATCGAGCGGCGCAGCGAAGATCGCTATCGCATCACGCTGGCCGTCGCCGGCTTCCGCCCGGAAGACATCGATATCACTGCCCAGCAGAACCTGCTGGTGATCCAGGGCAAGCGCCGCGATGAAGCGCCCGCGGGTGAATTGCTGCATGTCGGAATTGCCAATCGCGGCTTCGAACGCCGCTTCGAACTGGCGGATTATGTCCGCGTAGAAAGCGCTGACCTCGCTGACGGTCTTCTGACGATCGAACTGCTGCGCGAAGTGCCCGAAGCGATGAAGCCGAAGAAGATTGCCGTGAACGGGCAGACCCGGCTCAAGGCCGTGCCCACCGGCGACGACGCGGTCGACGCCGCCTGATTGCGGAACAAACACAAAGCCGAAGACAAATGAAAAGGGGGCGGATCGTTGGTCCGCCCCCTCTGCGACTCATGGTCGCCTCGTCCAGCCTGTGACGTCCGGGTCGCAGAAGACGACACCGGCCGGTGCGAGCTCTTTGCGCCTGCGAAAATTTCGCGCGGCGGTAATCCTGTTGGGCAGAACTTCTTTACCCCACCCCGAAAAAAGTCCGTCGTAAAACCAAGCTTTTGCTCGAGTGTGATCGTTATCTTGCGCAAGAAATGTGCGCATGCCTTGTAAGAATCCGACATTAAATGACGCCGGCTCGCGAAAAATGCATTTCACCCCGCATATCAGCAGGTTGGCTGACCGAAGTTTTTCGAACTAACTCGGACTTTCACACACTTGTGTCCCCCAAATAGGGGTCAAACGAGGCGCGACTGTTCCAATGCAGCCGCCACGAACCCGGCGAAGAGCGGGTGCGGGTCGAACGGCTTGGACTTGAGCTCGGGATGGAACTGCACCCCGACGAACCACGGATGATCGGGCCTCTCGACGATTTCGGGCAGTAATCCGTCGGGCGACATCCCCGAGAAAATCAGCCCTTCAGCCTCGAGCGGCTCGATATAGCGGCTGTTCACTTCGTAGCGATGCCTGTGCCGCTCCGAGATCGAAGTGGCTCCGCCATAAATCTGCGAGACATGGCTATTGGCGGAGAGCTTCGCCTCATATGCCCCGAGCCGCATGGTGCCGCCCAAATCGCCGCCTGCTTCGCGGGTCTGCAAGCCTTCCTGGCTCATCCATTCACTGATGATGCCCACCACCGGTTCGCTGGTTTCACCGAATTCGGTCGATGAAGCTTTCTCAAAGCCAGCGGCCCGCGCGGCTTCGATACAGGCCATTTGCATGCCCAGGCAGATACCGAAGAAAGGCACATTGCGCTCTCGCGCGAACCGCACGCTGGCGATTTTTCCTTCGCTGCCGCGCTCGCCGAAACCGCCCGGCACCAATATGGCATGCAGCGGCTCAAGCTGCGCCGCGATGTCAGCGTCACCCTGCTCGAAGATCTCGGCGTCGATCCAGCGGATGTTGACCTTGGCCCGGTTGGCGAGCCCGCCGTGGACCAGCGCTTCGTTGAGGCTCTTGTAGGCATCCGGCAGGCCGACGTATTTGCCGACCACGCCGATGGTGACTTCGCCTTCGGGGTTGAAATAGCGGTCGGTCACATCTTCCCACGCCGACAGATTGGGCTCAGGCGCATCGGTTATGCCGAAGGCGCGCAGCACTTCCGCATCGAGCCCTTCCTGATGGTATTGCAGGGGCACCGAATAGATCGACGGCGCATCGAGCGCGGGAATGACCGCTTCGGCGCGGACGTTGCAGAATTGGGCGATCTTGCGCCGCTCGCCAGCGGGAATCGGATGTTCGGCGCGGCACAGCAGCACGTCGGGCTTGATGCCCAGGCTGGCCAGTTCGCGCACCGAATGCTGCGTGGGCTTGGTCTTCAACTCGCCTGCCGCTGCAATATAGGGAACCAGCGTGACGTGAACCGAAACGGTCTGGAACGGTTCGAGCTCGTTCCTGAGCTGGCGGATCGCTTCCATGAACGGCAGCGATTCGATGTCGCCCACGGTGCCGCCGATCTCGCACAGGATGAAATCGTGATCGTCCTGACCTGCGAGCGCGAATTCCTTGATCGCATCGGTCACGTGCGGGATCACCTGCACGGTTGCGCCCAGATAGTCGCCGCGCCGCTCCTTCGCGATGATGTCGCGATAAACCCGGCCTGAAGTGATGTTGTCGCTCTGCCGCGCGGAAACGCCAGTGAAGCGCTCATAGTGGCCAAGGTCGAGATCGGTCTCTGCCCCGTCGTCGGTCACATAGACCTCACCGTGCTGATACGGGCTCATGGTGCCCGGATCGACATTGAGATAGGGATCAAACTTGCGAATGCGGACCTTGAATCCGCGCGCCTGCAGCAGAGCGCCGAGGCTCGCTGCCATGAGACCTTTTCCGAGCGAGGAGACCACGCCGCCGGTGATAAATATGTACCGCGCCATGGGAGTCGGGCCTTAATCGGTGAAACGGATTCGATGCAAGCGAATTGGACTGCGGAAACCTCCGCAATCCACAATCGCACGATTTAGGTGGATTATTCGGTCGCGCCGGAGAGCGGATCGGCCGGTGTCGCCGGTGCCTGCTGCACAGGTGCACCAAGCGGATCGCCCGTCGGAGCCAGCGGATCGACTGGAGCCGCGGGAACCACGGTGCGATCGAGCGTCGAGCTGATTTCGTCACCGCCGGTGGTTTCTACTGCGACAGCGGCAAGCGCGATCGAAAGAACGACGAACAGGATCGCCAGCCAGCGGGTCGAGCGGGTGAGGAAGTCAGCCGCGCCGCGCGCGCCCATCAGCCCGCCAGGGCTGCCGCCTATGCCCAAACCACCGCCTTCGGAGCGTTGCATCAGGATCACGCCCACCAATGCGGCGGCGACGATCGCCTGGACGACGGTCAGGAACAGGAATAGCGACATATTCATCTACTTTCGGTTGCTGGCCCGCATTTAGGGCCGCGAAGCGTATTGGACAAGTGCAGCGCGCAGGAGCGGATCAGCCCTCGTGCGCGTCACCCGCCGCAAGTGCGATGCCCATGAAGCTGTCAGCCGTCAGGCTGGCGCCGCCAACCAATGCGCCGTTCACTTCATCGGCAGCAAGGATAGCCTTGGCGTTGTCAGGCTTGACCGAGCCGCCATAGAGGATGCGCACCGCGCTGCCCTGCTCTTCGCCATAGAGCGAGACGAGCAGCTTGCGGATTTCGCGATGCATCTCGGAAATGTCGTCGGTCGTGGCATTGTTGCCGGTGCCGATCGCCCAGATGGGCTCGTAGGCAACGGTCAGCCGCTCGCCTGCATCGGCCATTTCGGGAAGCGAGGCCTTGAGCTGGCCGGTGACGAACTGGATCGCCTTGCCGGCGTCGCGCGTCGGTGCATCTTCGCCGCAGCACATGATCACGCGCATGCCAGCGTCGAGCGCAGCCTGCGCCTTTTCGCGCACCAGATCATTGCTTTCGCCATGACCCACGCGCCGTTCGCTATGGCCGACGATCACGAATTTCGCCCCGGCATCGGCCAGCATTGTGGCGGAAATGTCACCAGTGAAGGCGCCATCGATGCCCGGATGGCAATCCTGCGCGCCCACTCCGATCTGCTCCACTTCGCGGTGAACCGCGTGGATCAGCGTGTAGGGAGGCGCCAGCGCGACTTCGACCTTCATGTGCCGCTGCGCCGCACGATCGATCGCGCGCGCTTCGGACAGCATCGCGCGCGTGCCGTTCATTTTCCAATTGCCAACAATATAGGGCCTGCCGGCCATCTCGTATTCCTGTCTGTTGCGAATCCAGCCCCTAGATATAGGGTCTGCAGGGCGGGCCCCGCTAGCCGACCTTTCCAATCCAGTCAAAACCGTTTGTCACCTGTTGCGGCAAGACCTCAGGGCCGATAAAGCGCACGCCGATAGTCACTTCCCCGCATCCCTGCGGGAACAGCAGTCGCGGACCCCGTCTTTCATGATCACCTTCTTTCGCCAGTTCTTCGGTTCCAAGCTTGGCCTTGGCCTGACCCTCGGCTTCCTTGCCCTGATCGCCTTCGCCTTCGCCAGCAGCGATGTCGCGAATACCGGCACCTTCGGCGGGGTCTCCGGCGGCGACCGCGTAGCGGTGGTCGGCAGCGAAAAGATCGGCACCGCCGATTTCTTCCGCTCGGCAAATTCGGCGATGGACCAGGTCCGGCAAGAGAACCCGACGATCACCATGGCCAGCTTCATCGCGCAGGGCGGGCTCGATGAAGTGCTCAAGCAGATGATCGATCGCTCTGCTGTCGGGGCCTATGCAGAGAAGTACGGGATGCGCGCGGGCGCAAACCTCGTGAACAGCGAAATCCTGCAGATCGGCGCCTTCCGCGGGCCCGACGGCAATTTCAGCAATGACGCTTTCCAGGCGGCGCTGCGCCAGCAAGGGTTGAGCGAAGCCATCGTGCGCCGCGACCTGGCCGACAGCCTGCTCGCACGCCAGATCTTCGTCCCTGCACTCAGCGGTGTGCAGATGCCGCAGAAAATGGCGATGCTTTATGCCGCGCTGCTGCGTGAACGCCGCGATGGCACCGTGGGCTTCATACCGAGCGCGGTGTTCGCACCGACCGGCGAGCCCAGTGCCGCGCAGCTTGATGCCTTCTACAAGGCGAACCGCGCGAATTATGTCCTGCCCGAACGGCGCGCGCTGCGCTATGCGACTTTCGGCGTCGACAGCCTCGATAGCAGCATCACCCCCACAGCTGCCGAAATCGCCGCGCGCTACGAGCGCGACAAGGCACAGTATTCTGCGCGCGAAGACCGTAGCTTTACCCAGCTGATCGTGCCGACGCAGGATGCGGCAAACGCGCTGCGCCAGCGGGTAGCGGCAGGCGCATCGCTCGAAGCGGTCGCTCGCGAAGCAGGCTTCAGCACCACAAGGGTCGGCCCGTTCGACCAGGCTGCCTATGCCAATCTTGCCGGAGCCGATGTTGCTGCAGCAGCTTTTGCGGCGCCAAGCGGCCAGATCGCAGTGCCAGCGCGCAGTACACTGGGCTGGTACGTCGTGCGGGTAGACAATGTGAACCGGATAGCCGAACGCTCGCTCGCTTCGGTCACACCCGAAATCACAGCCGCATTGCTGGTAGAAAAGCGTGCCGCGGCTCTCGCGGACCTCAGCGCACGGATCGAAGAGCAGATCGACGACGGTGTCGCATTCTCGCAGATCGCCCAGCAGCTTGGCGTGGAAGCCAACACTACTCCGCCGCTCACTGCGGACGGGCGCGTGTTCGGCAATCCGAGCCAGTCGATCGCACCGCAATTGCGCGGGGCATTGGGCACAGCCTTCCAGATGGATGAAGGCGAGCCGCAGCTGGCAGAGCTAGAACGCGGCGCGAACTACATCATCTTCGAAGTGTCCGAGATTACTCCTTCGGCCGCGGCACCGCTGGCCGATATCCGCCAGCGCGTCGTGGTCGACTGGCGCCTGTCGGAAGGCGCCAAGAAGGCGCGCGAAGCGGCCGATCGGGTGCTGGGCCGGATGAAGGGCGACACCACACTTGCCGCCGCGCTTGCAGGCGAAAAGGTCGCCCTGCCGCCGGTCGACAACGTCAGCCTGAATCGTGAGGAGCTGCTGGCGCAGGGGCAACAAATCCCACCAGCCTTGGCGCTCCTGTTCAGCATGGCGGAAGGCACAACCAAGCGGCTCGAGGCGCCCAACAATCTTGGCTGGTTCGTGGTCGACCTCGCCGATATCGAGACACCGGAAGTCGCCGCCAACGATCCGCTGATCGTTGCCGCGCGGCAGCAATTGCGCGGCGCGATCGGCGACGAATTGTCCGAACAGCTGACCAATGCGATGCGGGCCGAACTCGGGGTTGAAACCAACCAGGCAGCGGTCGACGCAGTGCGGCGCCAGCTCACCGGCGAAAACTGAGGGAGCGGGGCGTTTGCCATACGCCACGCGAACGCACCTCCCGGCTAATGCCGCCGCAGCCAGCGAGGCGCTTGCCGCCGGCAAGCCTGCCCTCGTCTGGCGCAAAGTCATCGCTGACACGGAAACCCCGGTCGGGGCCGCGGCCAAGCTGATCGAGCCGGAACGCGGCGATTTCCTGCTCGAATCGGTCGAAGGCGGCGAAGTGCGAGGGCGGTACAGCCTGCTCGGGCTCGATCCGGACCTGGTGTTCCGCGCCAGCGGAGACGAGGCTGAGATCAACCGGCAGTGGCAGCATGACCGCGCCGCATTCAGCCCCTGCGAAACGGGCAGCCTTGCCTCATTGCGTGCGCTGGCCGATGCCTGCCGCATCGACGTGCCAGAGGAACTGCCGCCTGCGCTCGCCTGCCTCGTCGGCTATTTCGGCTTCGAAACCGTAGGGCTGGTGGAGGACCTCCCGCGTGCCCCGGCAAGCCCGCTCGAATTGCCGGACATGCTGTTCGTGCGCCCCACCCTTATCTTCGTGTTCGACGGGCTGACCGACACGCTCTTCGCAATCGCGCCGATCTGGCAGGCGGCCGATCCGGCAGCGGCAATCGAGCGTGCGGGCGAGCGGATCGACGAAGCACTGCTTCGCCTTGGAAGCGCCGCCGCACTACGCAGCAAGGCCGCCGACCTGCCCGAAATGGCGCTCGAACCGGCCATGGCGGCGGACGATTACAAGGCCATGGTGCTGCGCGCGAAGGAATACATCACTGCGGGCGACATCTTCCAGGTCGTGCTGGCGCAGCGCTTCACCTGCCCCTTCCCGCTCCCGCCGATCGAACTCTATCGCGCTCTACGGCGCGTGAACCCTTCGCCCTTCCTCTATTTCCTCGACCTGCCCGGCTTCGCGGTGGTCGGCTCCAGCCCCGAAATTCTCGTCCGCGTAAGGCACGGAGAAGTCACGATCAGGCCCATCGCCGGCACGCGCCCGCGTGGCGCCACCCCGGCAGAGGATGTCGCCAACGAAGCCAGCCTGCTTGCCGATCCGAAGGAACGCGCCGAGCATCTCATGCTGCTCGATCTGGGGCGCAATGATGTCGGCAGGGTGGCAGCGCGCGGCACCGTCGCCGTTACCGATAGCTTCACCATCGAACGCTACAGCCATGTGATGCATATCGTCAGCAATGTCGTGGGCCAGCTCGATCCGTCGCGCGATGCGATCGATGCCCTGTTCGCAGGTTTCCCCGCGGGGACCGTCAGCGGCGCACCCAAGATCCGCGCGTGCCAGATCATTGCCGAGCTGGAACCTGAAGCGCGCGGAGCTTACGCCGGGGGCGTCGGCTATTTCGCGCCTGACGGTTCAGTCGACAGCTGCATCGTGCTGCGCACCGCAGTCGTGAAGGACGGGGTAATGAATGTCCAGGCTGGCGCCGGGATCGTTGCCGACAGCGAACCGGATTACGAACTGGCCGAATGCAAGGCCAAGGCAGGAGCCCTGATCGCCGCGGCGCGCGAAGCGGCGCGTGTCGCCAGCGAACCGAGTTTCGGACAATGAATGGATCGACCATGAAAGCTTTCGCACGTCTCTTTTGTTCGCTCGTGTTGCTTGTCGGACTGGCCCTGGCAATGCCGCTGCAGGCACAGGACTGGGTCGCTAAGGCTCAGCAGCACACGATCGAGCTGCCCGATTTCACCTTCCACACCGGCGAAAAGCTGCCTTCGGTGAAGATGCATGTCTACACGCTGGGTACGCCCCGGCGCGACAGCGAAGGCCGTGTCACCAATGCCATAATGCTGCTTCACGGAACGGGCGGTAACGGCACTTCATTGCTGGCCCCTCATTTCGGAGACGAACTGTTCGGCGAAGGCCAGCTGTTCGATATCGGCAAATATTACATCATATCGCCCGACAATCTTGGCCATGGGCAAAGTTCCAAGCCCAGCGACGGGCTGCGGGCGCAATTCCCGCGTTATGATTACAGCGACATGGTGCTGGCCCAGCATCGCATACTGACCGAAGGCCTTGGCGTAGACCGGCTCTATCTCGTGCTCGGCACGTCAATGGGCTGCATGCATTCCTTCGTCTGGGGGCCGAGCTATCCCGGCTTCGTCGAGCGCTTTGTGCCGCTGGCGTGTAATGCGATCGAGATCGCCGGTCGCAACCGCATGTTCCGCCAGATGGTTATAGACGGATTCAGGAACGATCCGGAGTATCGCGGCGGCGATTATGCCGATGGATCGGCGCTCCGCACAGGCCAAGCTACCAATGCCAACATCCTGCTGCTGGCTGGCAGCAATCCCTATCGCATGCAGGCGGAGTTGCCGACCCGCGATGCCGCCGTGGAAGCGCTTCATCGCGCGCGGGAGGCAGTCGCCGCGCGAAATGTCGACCCCAATGATGCGATCTACCAGCTCGACAGTTCGCGAAATTACAACCCTGCGCCGCAACTGCACTTGATCACTGCGCCCGTGCTATGGATCAATTCGGCCGACGATTTCATCAATCCGCCGGGGCTTGGCGACCCTGAAGCGCTGGCGCAGCAGATGCCGCATGCGCGCTTCGTGCTGATACCGGCATCGGCGGAAACCTATGGCCACGGCACGCATAGCCGCCCGAAGCTTTGGAAAGCGGAACTCGAACGTTTCCTGTCGGAAAATCCGTGAGCCCGGTACCGACCCGATTGGGAGTATGATGCGAACCATTGCCCTCATCGCCCTGCCCCTGGCGCTCGCTGCCTGCGAAATGCAGGGCGGCGATCCCGTCACGCGCACCGAGATCGGCCCCAAGTCCGAAGAGCGGGTGCAGTTGCGGCGGCAGGCTTCGGCCTGCGAGGTGACGGTATTCGAAGGCGTCCCGCTGACGCATTGCATCGCCGACCCGGCGAAACACACGATATCGGCTGTGCTCGCCGACCCGCAGGGCACGCCGTATCGCTCGCTCAAGACTTACGGTGCCGCTCTTGGACAGCAGGCTTCGGTCGTCGCATTCGCTACCAATGTCGGGATGTTCGATGCAGAGGGCCAGCCTATCGGCTATTACGTCGAACGGGGCGAACGCCTGAAGGAACTCAGCCGTGAGGACGGGTCGGGCAATTTCTATCTGAAACCCAATGGCGTGTTCTATGGAACGGGCGGAAAATGGGAAATCAGGACAGCGGACGACTTCTTCTCCAACGTCGGCGACCGGCCGCAATTCGGCACGCAGTCGGGTCCAATGCTGGTAATCGGCGGGGAGCTACATCCCGAAGTCCAGGATGACGGCCCTTCGCGCACAATCCGCAATGGCGTAGGCGTCGATGCCGAAGGAAAAGCGCATTTCGTGATTTCGGAAGCGCCGATCAGCTTCGGGCAGCTCGCCCGCTATTTCCGCGACGAGCTCAAGACCCCCAACGCGCTCTATCTCGACGGCAGCGTTTCGGCGCTGTGGGACCCGGTGACCGAGCGTCTCGATGAAGGGCCCTCGATCGGCCCGATGCTGGTCGTGACGAGGAAGGAGTAGGCGATGAAATACGCACGGACGCTCTATCCCGAGATCGAACCCTATGCGACCGGCATGCTCGACGTGGGCGACGGACATGTGATCTATTGGGAGCGCTGCGGCACGCCCGGCGCGAAGCCCGTGGTATTCCTCCACGGAGGCCCGGGATCGGGATGCAGCTCCGGCCAGCGCAGGCAGTTCGATCCGGAACTCTACGACATCCTGCTGTTCGACCAGCGCGGATGCGGACGCTCGACGCCCTTTGCCTGCCTTGAGCACAATACCACCTGGCACCTCGTCGCCGATATCGAGCGCCTGCGCGAAATGTGCGGGCATGACCGCTGGATGGTGTTCGGCGGGAGCTGGGGCTCCACCCTGTCGCTCAGCTATGCCCAGACGCACCCGGAGCGCGTCACCGAACTGGCGCTGCGCGGAATCTTCCTCTCGCAGCAAAGCGAGCTCGACTGGCTGATGAAATATGGCGCGAGCGAGCTCTATCCCGAGCAATGGGAGAAATTCGTCGGCCTGATACCCGAAGACGAGCGAGACGACCTGACCGAGGCCTATCATCGCCGCCTCACTAGCGACGACCATGCGGTGCAGCTCGCCGCGGCCAAGGAATGGAGCATGTGGGAAGGCGTGACCGTCACCCTGCTGCCCGATCCGGCGATGCTTGAGGAGTTCACCGACGACCAGCACGCGATCGCGATCGCCCGGATCGAGAACCACTATTTCCGCCACAAGTGCTGGCTGGAGGAAGGCCAGCTCCTCAAGAACGCGCATCGGCTGAAGGGCATTCCCGGCGTCATCGTGCAGGGGCGGCATGACTGCTGCACGCCCCCCGCAGCGGCCTGGGCTCTCAAGCAGGCCTGGCCCGAAGTCGATTTGCAGATCGTGCCCGACGGCGGGCATCTCTACACCGAGCCGGGGGTCACCGACGGGCTGGTCGGCGCGACCGATCGCTTCGCCGGGAAAACCGCCTGATAGCAAAACTGTCTTGATCGCCGCCGCCCAAACGGCGATGGCCTGCCCGCAATGATCCTGGTTATCGACAATTACGACAGCTTCACCTTCAACCTGGTCCATTATCTGATGGAACTGGGTGCCGAGGTGCGGGTGGAACGCAATGACGCGCTGAGCGCCGCCGATGCGATCCGCACCAATGCCGCCGGCTTCCTGATCTCCCCCGGCCCTTGCACGCCCAACGAAGCGGGGATCAGCCTCGACCTGGTCGCCGCCTGCGCCGATGCGGGCAAACCGCTGCTGGGCGTGTGCCTTGGCCACCAGTCGATCGGCCAGCATTTCGGCGGAACGGTGCAGCGCGGCGGGCTGATGCATGGCAAGACCTCGCCGGTCAGCCATGACAACAGCGGCGTGTTCGAAGGCATCCCCTCGCCCTTCACCGCCACGCGCTATCACAGCCTCGTGGTCGAGAACCCGCCCGAAGAGCTGATCGTGAACGCCACTTCGGACGACGGTTTCACCATGGGCTTCCGCCATCGCGACTTGCCGATCCACGGGGTGCAATTCCACCCCGAAAGCATCGCGACAGAGCATGGCCACGAGATGCTGGCCAATTTCCTGCGGATCTGCGGCATGGATGCGAGGCTGCCCGCATGAGGCATCTTCCCCTCGCCGTTCCGCATATGAGCGAAACCGAGGCCGAAGAGGTCTTCGGCTGGATCCTCGACGGCGAAGCAAGTGAAGAGGAGATCGCGCGCTTCCTGCTGGCGATGACCGACCGCAGCGAAACCGCAGAGGAAATCGCAGGCGCCGCCCGCGCGCTGCGTGCTCGACTGATCCCGGTTGCTGCGCCCGAAGGCACGGTCGACTGCTGCGGCACCGGCGGTGACGGGCACCACACGCTCAACGTCTCCACTGCAGTTAGCCTTGTCGTCGCAGCGTGCGGAGTCCCTGTCGCAAAGCATGGCAACCGCGCCGCTTCATCGAAAGCGGGCGCAGCCGACACGCTCGAGGCGCTCGGGCTCGACATGGACGCAGCCGGGCGCACGGCCGAAAAGACCCTCGCCGAGATCGGCATCTGCTTCCTCTTCGCGAAGAACCACCACCCGGCGATGGGGCGTATCCAGCCCATTCGCCAGAAGCTGGGCAAGCGCACGATCTTCAACCTGATGGGCCCGCTTTCGAACCCCGCCGGGGTCAAGCGCCAGCTGATCGGGATCGCACGCCCCGGCTATGTGCCGATCTATGCGGATGCGAAGGCGCGGCTGGGCACCGAGCGCACCTTCATCGTTTCGGGCGACGAGAGCATCGACGAGCTCAGCCTTGCAGGCGGCAACGAACTGGCCGACGTGACCGGCAATGATTTCGAGATGCGCCGTGTCTCCGCCGACATGGCTGGCTTGGAACATGCGCCGGTGGAAGCGATCCGCGGCGGCGATCCGGCGCACAACGCCAAGGCACTCAAGGCGCTGCTCGATGGCATGCCCGGCGCCTATCGCGATGCCGTGCTCTTCAACGCGGCGGGCACGCTGATCGTTGCAGGCCGGACCGAAGACTGGCGCGAAGGCGCCGCCATGGCGGCCGAGGCGCTCGACAGCGGCAAAGCCGCGCACTTGCTCGCGCGCTGGATCGAATTGGCCAAGTGAACGCCGCGATGAACAAACTTCAGGAAATCTGCGCCACCAAGCGGATCGAAGTCGCCCAGCGGCGTGCCGAACGCTCCGGCACCGCGCTCGACCATGCCGCTGCCGGGCAATCGGCTCCGCGCGGTTTCGAAGCGGCATTGCGCGTAAAAGCCACCAGCGGTTTTGCTCTGATCGCGGAGATCAAAAAGGCATCGCCTTCCAAGGGCCTGATCCGGGCGGATTTCCAACCCGCCGCCCATGCCCGCGCCTACCAGCAAGGCGGTGCAGCCTGCCTCTCGGTGCTCACCGATGCGCCCTATTTCCAGGGGCACGAGGATTTCCTGGTCGAAGCGCGCGGCGCCTGCGACCTGCCGGTGCTGCGCAAGGACTTCATGGTCGACCCGTGGCAGGTCGCCGAAGCCCGCAGCATCGGGGCCGATGCGATCCTGATCATCGTCGCCGCGCTGGAAGACGCGGAAATGGCCGAGATCGAGGCTGCTGCAATCGAACGCGGGATGGACGTGCTGGTCGAGGTTCACGACGAAGCCGAAATGGAGCGTGCCGCGCGCCTCCAATCCCGGCTGATCGGGGTCAACAACCGCGACCTGCGCACATTCGTAACCGACCTTGCGGTTACCGAGCGGCTTGCCCCGCTTGTACCCGAAGGCACGCTGCTCGTCGGCGAAAGCGGGATCAATTCGTATCAGGAATGCCAGCGGCTCGCCCTATCGGGCGTGCGCACCTTCCTGGTGGGTGAAAGCCTGATGCGGCAGGACGATGTTGAGGCAGCCACGCGGGCACTGCTCGAAGGTTGAACTGTCCTACACGCAGAGTTTGCGGCATAGGTGAGTGGATGAAGCTCCGCCCCGCCCTCCCTAGGTCGCCTCTTGCCGCCATGCTGTCGGGCAGGCGGTTTTTTAATTCCTGAACTATGTCGCATGTGTCGCATGGCTCGACTGTTCGATCCGCAAGGAACCAATCCATGAGCAAGCGCCTGACCCATATTGACGAGATCGGCACTGCACGGATGGTCGATGTCGGCGCCAAGCCGGCCACGGCGCGCATGGCCAGGGCTGGCGGATACATTCGCATGAATGCGGAGGCTCTCGCAGCGATCAAGGCTGGCAACGCGCCCAAGGGCGACGTTCTTGGGACGGCGCGAATCGCCGCGATCATGGCTGCCAAGAAGACCGGCGAGCTGATCCCGCTGTGCCACCCGCTCGCTATCGACGCGGTCGATGTCGATTTCGCCTATGGGAGTGACGGCATCCGCGTAACCGCCACTGCTTCGCTAACCGGCAAGACCGGGGTGGAAATGGAAGCGATGGTCGCCGCGTCGGTCGCGCTGCTGACGATTTACGACATGGCCAAGGCACTCGATAAAGGCATGGCGATCGGTGACGTGCGCCTGCTTGAGAAGACCGGCGGAAAGTCGGGGCATTGGGTCGCCGATTGACCGATAGCCCTGCCCTCACACTTGAAGAAGCGCAGGCGCGCGTGCTCGCCCTGGCGCCGGCAATGCCGGTCAAACGGGTCGCGGCGACTGAGGCAGTCGGGCGTTATCTGGCCGAAGATCTGGTTGCGCGGCGCGCCCAGCCCTCGGCCGACCTCTCGGCGATGGATGGCTATGCGCTTTGCGGGGTCGGCAGTTGGCGGATAGTCGGCGAAAGCCGCGCGGGGGCGCCCTTCGACAGCAAGCTGATGTGGGGCCAGTGTGTGCGCATTTCGACCGGAGCGCATATGCCAGCAGGTGCCGATCGCGTGCTGATCCGGGAAGAGGCAGAACTGCTTCAGCCCGATCTCGTCACTGTCTCGCATGATATCCCGCCGGGGCAGCATGTCCGCAAGTGCGGTTTCGACTTCGCAGAGGGGGACAAGGTGCTCGCCGCAGGAACCCGGATCGGCCCGGCGCAGCTCGCGCTGGCGATCAGTGCCGGGCATGGCCAGCTTCCTGTACGCCGTGCGCCGCGCGTGGCCGTGCTCGACAGCGGCGACGAACTTGCAGCCGATCCTGCCGATTGCGGCGATCACCAGATCCCAGCGAGCAATGGGGCAATGATCGCGGCCATGCTGGGCGCGCTTGGCTGCGAGGTGCTGCGGATTGGTCCGGTGGCGGACGATGCTGAGGCGCTGGCAGCTGCCCTGGAGCAAGCAGAAGGCGCGGATATCCTTGTCACCTCCGGCGGCGCCTCGGTTGGCGATCATGATTTGATTCGCCCGGCGCTCGAAGCCTGGGGCGCCCGGATCGATTTCTGGAAGGTCGCGATGAAGCCGGGGAAGCCGGTTATGGTCGCAACGCGCGGGACGCAGGTGATCCTTGGCCTGCCCGGCAATCCGGTGTCGAGCTTCGTCACCTGCTTTCACTTCGTGATGCCACTGGTGCGTGCGGCAATGGGCGCCTCCATGCCGGTTCCGCGCAAGGCGATGCTGGTGTGCGGAACCGAATTGCCGGCAATTGGCGGTAGGCGCGAATTCCTGCGCGCTGCGTGGGACGGAACATCGGCCACGCTGGTCGATTCGCAGGATTCTTCGGCGCTCGCTTCGCTTGCTGCAGCGAATTGCCTGATCGACCGGCCTGCCGGGAGTGAGATGGTCGAAGCGGGAACATCTGTTCCGGCATACCTGTTGGAAAATGGCGGAATTGCTTGACTTGGCGAATCGGGTTGCCTAATTGTTCTACATTCGTTCACCATGTTCAGGTGGGCGTGGAACAGGCGGCCAAGGGAGGTTTTCGCCATGCTGACTGCCAAGCAGCACGAACTCATCCGTTTCATCCAGCAGCGGCTTGAGGAAACGGGCATTTCACCTTCATTCGAGGAAATGAAGGAAGCGCTCGATCTCAAGAGCAAGTCAGGCGTGCACCGGCTGATTTCCGCTTTGGAGGAGCGTGGCTTCATCCGTCGCCTGGCCAATCGGGCGCGTGCGCTCGAAGTGATCCGCATGCCGGAAGATGCCGTGCCTGCAGCCAAGCGCAGTGCACCTGCCAATGATTCCGTGTCGGTAGCGCGTGCAGCGCAACCCGCCATGCGCGAGCCGGCCAATGACGTGATTGAGATCCCCCTGCATGGCCGCATCGCCGCGGGCGCGCCGATCGAAGCGCTTGAAGGACAGGCGAGCATGCCGGTTCCTGCCGCCTTGCTCGGCCCGGGCGAGCATTACGCGCTCGAAGTATCTGGCGACTCGATGGTCGAGGCGGGCATTTTCGATGGCGATTATGCGCTGGTGCGGCGCACAGATACTGCGCGCGATGGCGAGATCGTGGTCGCGCTGGTGCGCAACGAGGAAGCGACGCTCAAGTACCTGCGCCGTGTGAACGGGATGATCCAGCTTGATCCTGCCAATGGGGCCTATGAGCCGCAGGTCTATCGGCCTGACGAAGTGGTGGTTCAGGGCAAGCTCGCGGGCCTGCTGCGCCGTTACCACTGATTGACCTGATAGCGCGCCGGGCACTGTCCCCCAACTTGTCGGCTAGCTCCCCGGCTAGTCTCGACGTCCGGCGCGCCACCATCCATGCTCGCCCTGATGGTCGGCAACCCTCCGGATCGCTTCATCTTCGAGCACGATCGCGATCCCGCCAGAGCGCTGCAGGAAGCGCCGGTCGGCCTTGAGCCAGCGGGGTCGGCATGATCGGGGAAGCCATCGGTCGGCGACCACGATATCCGCCCGCTCGCATGCTGCGGCAAGCGCCCGCTCTTCGATCTGCAGATTGTTTCGGGCGAGCAACAAGCTCCAATTGCGCCCTCCACGCTCGATCGAGGCGACGCAGAAATCCTCACTGCAGCGCGAACCCGGCCAGTCGGCAAGCAGCACCGGCTCGGCCTCCACTCCAACCAATTCCAGCAGATTGTCCCGCGTGTAACTCGAACGGCTATCGCGCAGGGTGACAAGTCGCGTCCCCTCACCATCCTTGCCGGGCACCGTGATGCCGACATGCCGTCCGTCGCCTGAGATCAGGACGTCAGGCACTGGGGTGGCGACAAAGAAAGCGGTCGCGATTGCAGCCGGAACCAGTCCCAACAACCGTCGCTGGCCTTTCCAGAGCGCCAGCCACAGCCCGCCCGCTATGAACATGGCGAAGGTGATTCCGCCCATTTGCGGCATCAGCTTGACCGCTCCCGGTTGCGCAGCGGTCCAATGCGCTATCGCAAGGAGCAGTTCAATCGATTGGCCAACGAGCCACCACACCGGCGCACCCAGCCCCACCAGGTCCAACAGCAGGGCAATCGCGATCAGCGGCATGGTGATGAAGGTTACCAGCGGGATCGCAACGACATTGGCAAATGCGCCATAGACCCCCGCCCGATGGAAATGGAACAGCACGATCGGCATCAAGGCGATCTCGATCACCAGCCCCGTAACCAAAAGCATTCCCCCTCGCCGCCCTACCCAGGCCAGCCACCCCTCTTCGCGCGGTGCGAGGAAAGCCTTCACCGGGGCGCTGTTGTGCAGCGCGACGATTGCGATCACCGCAGCAAAGCTCATCTGGAAACTGGGACCTACGAGCGCCTCCGGCCAAACCAGCATCACTGCAAAGCCGGCTACGGCAATCATCCGCAAGGACAGCGGGTCACGTCCCAACGCAAGGGCACCGAGTACCAGCAATGCAGCGATACAACTCCTCACCGTGGGCACTTCGGCACCGGTCAGCAGCGTATATCCAATACCTGCCAAAGCGCCGATCGCGGCCGCTGCGATGGGCAGGCGCACTCTCAGCGCCAGCCCCGGCCACAAAGCGAGAAGCTTCATCGCGAGCAAATAGGCCCCGCCGATCACCGCGCTAACATGCAGCCCGCTGATCGAGAGCAGATGGGTGAGCCCGGCATCACGCATGGCGTCTTCATCGGCTACGGAGATCGCCCCGCGATCTCCGCTTGCGAACGCGGCGGCAATGCTTCCGGGAGCACCGGAAAGGTGGCTTCGAACATGCCCGGACAGTGCGCGCTGGACAGACGCCAACCCGCCCTCCTCTGGAGGCGCAGACTGCACAACCTCGATGGCCCCCATGGCGCTGCCGGTTGCAGAAAGGCCCTGGAACCAGGCCGCCCGCGCGAAATCATAACTCCCCGGAAGCATCGGTGGTGCAGGCGGCATCAGCCTGGCGCGCACCCGCACAACCGCACCTTCGGCAATGCGAGCGTCCATCTGCTCGATCGGCACATTGATACGCAGCTTTCGTGCCTCGCCGGTCTCCGCATCGCGCACCGCCAAAATCAGCCGCACCCGATCCTCGGCCGGTCGGTCCTCGCGCTCAAGCACATAGCCCTGCAAGCGCTCGACGCGCGGATAGTCGATCGCATGCGCGCCAACTGCTTCCGAGCGCATCCAAACCACTGCGATCCCTGCGGCAAAGAACAGGCCAATCGCCACCAGCGACTGGCGCAGATGAGCCCTGCTGGCTCCATTGGCGGCTATGCCGTCACGCCACAATGCCGCTCCAGCCAAGGCCAGCAAGAGGCCAGCGCCAATACCCGCGCTCCATTGCCACGGCGTGTCGAGAACAAACCACGACGCGATACCCAAGGCGAACACCACGGCCAGCCACGGCCCGCGATCGAACCCGGCGCTGGCTAGAAATTGCTCGGCATTCTCCACGAGACTGGACATGCGCGGCACCTTGCGCCAATGGCGCTGCACTGCAGCATCGCCGGCGTCGGCTCCATTCGCTATCGGTACCACGGGCGTATGGGGCGTCGCCATCCAGGCATTTGAAAGGAATCAGAGACTTATGGCAAGCGAAAGCGGCGCGCGGACCGATGCAGTGGTCACCCGCTTTGCCCCTTCACCAACCGGTTTCCTTCATATCGGCGGCGCGCGTACCGCGCTGTTCAACTGGCTGTTCGCTCGCCACCACGGCGGCAAGACGCTGCTGCGGATCGAGGATACCGATCGCAAGCGCTCCACGCAGGAAGCGATCGAGGCAATTCTCGACGGGCTGGACTGGCTCGGGCTCGACTATGACGAAGCCCCCGTGTTCCAATCGGAGCGCGGCTCACGCCATGTCGAAGTGGCCGAAAAGCTGCTTGAGCACGGCTTCGCCTATAAGTGCTACGCAACCCAGGAAGAGCTCGAAGAGATGCGCGCCGCACAGCGCGCCGCCAAGCAGCCAATCCGTTATGACGGGCGTTGGCGCCATCGTGACGCATCCGAAGCTCCGCTGGGTACACCCTTCGTCGTTCGCCTCAAGACACCTGAAGAAGGCGAAACGACTATCGAGGACAAGGTCCAGGGTAAAGTCATTGTCCGCAACGAAGAGCTGGACGACTACATCCTGCTGCGTGCGGATGGCACGCCCACCTATATGCTCGCAGTCGTCGTCGACGATCACGACATGGGCGTGACCCACATCATTCGCGGCGACGATCACCTCAACAATGCTTTCCGCCAGCTCCCCATCTATCGCGCAATGGAGCAGATCGAAGGCGGATGGCCCGATCCGATCTATGCGCATATCCCGCTGATCCACGGTTCTGACGGTGCAAAATTGTCGAAACGGCACGGCGCGCTTGGCGTCGAGAGTTACCGCGACGAGATGGGTATCCTACCGGAAGCCCTGTTCAACTACCTCCTCAGGCTCGGCTGGGGCCATGGCGATCGCGAAGAGTTCACTCGCGAAGAAGCTATCGACGCGTTCGACATCGACGGCGTGGGCAAAAGCGCCTCGCGCTTCGACCTCAAGAAGCTTGAGCATCTGAATGGCCATTACATCCGCCAGGCAGACGATGCCCGACTGGCGCAAATCTGCGCGCCGATGATCGGTACAAATGCCGATCTCGATCTTCTCACTCGGGCTATGCCGGTTCTCAAAGTTCGCGCAAAGAACCTTCTGGAACTTGCTGAAGGTGCAGCCTTTTTATTCGCCAAGCGACCTCTCGAGCTGACCGAAAAGGCAGCTGAGCTGCTGGATGGCGAAGCCCGCCAGCGTCTTGGGCTACTTTCGGCGCGCCTCAAGGCGGAAAATAGCTGGACAATCGAGGCTCTCGAAGCCACTACGAAAGCATTCGCCGAGGAACTTGAACTGGGCCTCGGCAAGCTCGCGCAGCCATTGCGCGCGGCCCTTACCGGAACGACGACCTCGCCCGGTATCTTCGATGTTCTGGTCCTTCTGGGACGGGAAGAAGCGTTGGCACGGATCGACGCGCAGGCGGCTGCAGCGGGCTGACGGCACGCAGGGCCAGCGAGCGCAGGATTGAAGGAGAATTACGTTGGCGGACAAGAACGCAAAGCTTGAACTGGGGGGTCAGACCTACGAGTTCCCCGTCCTTGAAGGTAGCGTGGGCCCGGATGTCATCGATATCCGCAAGCTTTACGGCCAGACCGGCGCCTTCACCTTCGATCCTGGCTACAAATCGACTGCGAGCTGCGAAAGCGCGCTAACCTATATCGACGGTGATGAAGGTGTCCTGCTCCACCGCGGATATCCGATCGGCCAGCTCGCCGAACATTCGTCCTTCATGGAAGTCGCATATCTCTTGCTGAACGGCGAACTGCCCAAGTCGGACCAGCTCGACGATTTCACTTACACGATCACCCGCCACACCATGCTGCACGAACAGCTGTTGCAGTTCTATCGTGGCTTCCGCCGCGACGCGCACCCGATGGCTGTGATGTGCGGCGTGGTCGGGGCACTGTCTGCCTTCTACCACGACAGCACCGACATTTCGGATCCGCATCAGCGCAAGATTGCCAGCCACCGCCTGATTGCCAAGATGCCGACCATCGCGGCGATGGCCTACAAGTACTCGATCGGCCAGCCCTTCATCTATCCGGACAACTCGCTGTCCTACACGGGCAACTTCCTGAAGATGACCTTCGGCGTGCCTGCAGAAGAATATGAAGTGATCCCGGCGGTCGAACGCGCGATGGATCGCATCTTCATCCTGCATGCCGACCACGAGCAGAATGCTTCGACTTCGACCGTGCGCCTCGCCGGTTCTTCGGGTGCGAACCCGTTTGCCTGTATCGCGGCCGGCATCGCTTGCCTGTGGGGCCCGGCCCATGGTGGCGCGAACGAAGCCGCGCTCAATATGCTCAAGGAAATCGGCACGCCCGATCGCATTCCGCACTATATCGAGCGCGCCAAGGACAAGAACGACCCGTTCCGCCTGATGGGCTTCGGCCACCGCGTCTACAAGAACTACGATCCGCGTGCGACGGTTATGCAGAAGACTGTGCGCGAAGTGTTCGATGCGCTGAAGGTCAAGGACCCGCTGTTCGAAACCGCCCTCCGTCTCGAAGAAATCGCGCTTAGCGACGACTACTTCATCGAGAAGAAGCTGTTCCCGAATGTCGACTTCTACTCGGGCATCATCCTGTCCGCGATCGGCTTCCCCACCACCATGTTCACCGCGCTCTTCGCGCTGGCCCGCACGGTTGGCTGGGTCGCCCAGTGGAACGAGATGATCTCGGATCCAGGCCAGGTGATCGGCCGGCCGCGCCAGCTCTACACCGGCCCGGCGGAGCGCGATTACGTGCCCGTCAGCCAGCGCTGAGCCATGGCGAAGCGTATCCTCAAGCTCGTCTTGCAGGTTTTCGGCGTCGCGCTGATCCTGTCGGGCGGGCTGTGGACGCTCCAAGGGCTCGGCATTGTGATGTGGCCGGCCGAAAGCTTCATGCTGGCTGACCGCAGTTGGGCGCTATACGGCGGCATTACCGTGCTGGTGGGCGCGATCCTGATCTGGGCTTCAGGCCGCATCCGCAGCTGAACTTGCGCGTGCCTACCTTGTCGCCTTAGTCTGTCGGAGGCAGCGACAGGATGAAGCAGGCGCCCTTCCCGGCTTCGCTTTCGACAAGCAATTCGCCGCCCATCGCCTGCGCAAGCCGCCGCGAGATATAGAGCCCCAGCCCCGAGCCGCCATCCCCGGATCGGCCGAGCCGCTCGAACTTCCCGAACACGCGCTCTTGCTGCTCGCGGGTCAGGCCCGGCCCTTGATCCCGCACAGTCACACAGGCCGCGCCCCCACGCCATGGCCCAACAGAAATCTCTACCCTTGTGCCTTCGGGTGAATAATTGATGGCATTGCCCAGCAGGTTCAGTAGCACCTGCAACACGCGGCGCGCTTCGCCAGTGGCAGCAAACGAGCCTCCATCATCGGGTGCGACGAGGGAAATGTTCTTGGCCTGCGCCCGCGTCGCGAGCATGCCCGCCGCTTCGCGCGCCAGCTTGGCCAGATCGATCGCCTGCTTGCTCGTCGAGAAACCCGGTGCCTCAACCGCTTCGAGATCCCCAAGATCGTCAAGCAAGGTCGACAGATGCTTGCCCGCCGCAACAATATCCCCGGCGTACCCCACATACTCCTCGCGCAATGGACCAGCGAGGCGTGAGCGAATCGTCTCTGCATTGGCAATGATCCGCGCCACGGGCTTGCGCAAAGCCGGGGTCAGTGCATCGCCGATCAGTCGGCTATTGGCATCATCGCCTGGCCCATCATCGTCTTGCGATTGCGGAACCGGCTGTTCGGCCACAAGCAGAAGCTCGAAACCGCGCGGCACAATTTGGTCAGTGCCAAGCGGGATCAGGCGCGCGCGCCAATCGCGCAGCGACCCGTCGACACGGCATTTGACCCCATCGAGCAGTCGCCAGTGCAGTGGCTGGCGGTGCGAAATTCCGATCAATTCGACATACTCGACCCACGGCTTTCCCGCCTGGGTCCGTGTCAGGCCGATCAGTTTGGCGAGGTCCGGAGCCGTGCCTTCGCCCGCCAACAGCCGCTGATTGCCATCGAGCCTTGCCGAGAATTCCGCAGTCGCGCGATCGATCGCATCCTGCCGTTCGGTAGCTTCGCGATCGTCTTCAGGAGGAAAGGCCTCGCGGCGCCAGTTTTCGATCAGTATCTCGCATCCATCATTGCCCTCACCCGCTTGCGGATGGATGCGGACAAAACCCGATACGCGTGCATCGCCGTCTTGCGCCGAAAACTCGCGCGCGATCCGCAAGCTCATGCGGCGGCCTTGCTGCACCAATTCGAGCAGCTCGGGCACAGCCAGCTTGCCGGGTATGCGCCCGCCGCAGCGTTGCTGCAGCTCGGCCAGCGGCTGATCCGCAGTCAGCAGCCGGTCCTCGCTGTCGGTCAGCCCGCGCGCGGCCAGAAGGGAATCGGGTGCAACCATCGCTTCAGCTGCCGCGTCCGGCAGCGGCCCCCTTTAGCAGCGCCACGGCCTCTTCGGGGGCAACGTCTACGATGCCTTGCGGCACCGCCAGATCGCGATGAATTACCACGAACTGCCGTGCAATTTCCTCGGACTTCAGCCCTCCGCTGCGCAAAGCGAGCGCCAAGCGGACCAACTGGCGCTCGTGGCATGACAGGATCGCCAGTTCGCGCGCCTGGCGCGACGTACGCGCCAGCGCAGTGGCAAACAGAGCGAGCCCTGCGTGTTCAAGGTCAAGCGCAGCGCGAATCCCGCCTGAAAGCCCCCCGATGAGCCGTGTAAGCAGGCCAAGGCGGCTCACGCTTTCGTCATAACTGGCGCGCAACACCTGCTCCGCCCTGTCATAAGCTCCGGGCTCCGAAGCGGCGCAGACCTTCCGGCCAAGCGCCAGCACTTCCAGGAACAATTCGGATGGCAACTCGCCCAGCGGCATGTCCATCCGCCGCTGCGCCTGCACGAAGCGCGCCTGTGCGCTCATCGTCGCCATCGCCAGTTCTGCGGTCGATTCGTCTGGAGATGCGATCAACTCCTGCAAAAGCGGAGTTAGGACCTGGTCAATCGAGCCGCCTTGTTCGAGCCGCTCACCCAACTGGCTTTCCATCGCAATGGCGTAGCAATGGCTCACAACGATGCCGCTCGCGGCCAGTCGCGCGGCCAATTCGGCCTGCATCCCATGCCCGAGATGGCAGTCCTTTTCTCCAAATTCGGCATGCGCGGCAATCACTTGGCGAGCAAGATCTCCCAGCATGCCCCGCATACGGGCCAGCACATCCTCGCTCACCAGCGCCTGTCCGGGAGAGGCCAGCAAATGGCTCAACACGGGTGCGACGCCGGACAACGCAACATCGCCTCGCGCCAGCTCCTGGCGCAAGGCGTCGCCCGCCCGCATCTGATCCTGTGGGTCCATCACAGCCTCTTTCATCGCCTGCTTATAGCGCGGCATGGTTAAGCCAGCGTTATCTGCGATTTCCGACGGAAAAACAGGCAGAAGCCAAGCGTAGCCACGCAAAGGGCGGCCATTGTCTGCTCAAGCGAACCGAACCAGGCGGAAACCAGAAGGACAAACGCGACGCTCGTTCGGTCGCGCCAGGCATTCTCCCCGCGGGCCGGAGCCAATGTCGCAGCTAGCCGTAGCAGGCCTATCAGCATCAGCGGCAGGAACACGCGTTCCAATGCGTTGTAGGCCGTGGCCGGAAGGGTAAGCACCGCCAGCAGCGCGAGGTCGAGCAGGTTATGCAGGAGCCGCGCCCTGCTCGCCGCACCGCCAGTCCCGCGCAAGCGGGATTTCAGCCCGGCAAGCGCCTCGCCGGATGCAAAGGCGAAGCTGCCCGCAAGGAAGCTCGCAACAGCAGGGAAGGCATAGTCATAGCTGGCGGATGCGATCGCGCCAACAAGGCCGAGCGCACCCAACACCATGGCGATCGTGCCCCCGCGCTCCAACCCATCGGGCGCAAGCGCGCGCGCCAGCCTCCGGCTTAGCGCAAGGCCGGGTGCGCTCCATGACACCTGCTCCACGCTGCGATCGAGCAAGGTCTCTTCTCGCTGGGCCAGTGCCGCGCGTTCTCGCACCAGCAGCCAATCCCCGCTTTCGAGCGCCTCCTCATCTAGGGGAATGAGCCGCGTGCCTGCCTGCAAGGCCAGGCGAAGAAGCAAGGAGATTGTATCGCTATCTGGCGGCATATCAGCCAGTTGCTGGGCGATATTGGCACGGGTCACGATGATGCCACCCCATGCATGGCTGGCATCTATGCGTTCAAATCCAGCCTCGATTCCCACATCGTCAGGCAAGGCAACCACCCCGCGCCCCTGCCCCATGAGTTCACGAACAAGTTCGCGATCCGCGACCAGCCCATCGGCAATCACAACCAGTTCCTGGTCTGCCGTCAGCAAGCCAACCAGTGGCAGCGGGCCGCGAACCATCTGGAAATCGAGCCCGAAACCCTCGACCTGTTCGCGAACTTCGTCGAGTTGCTCGCTCTCCCCATCGGCCAGGCACACGATCCGCGAGCATCCAAGGTCGCGCGCAAGATCTACCTGCCATGAGAGGAGGAAGCGTCCGCCGAGGCGCTGGAAGGCGCGCGGCCGCCCGCCCTGGGTCAATTCGAGTGTCGATAGCAATGCGGTGCGCAAAGCAGCTGATCCCCCAATTCCGGTTGATCATCCATAGGCGGAGCGCAACCGCGCTGCCAAGCCGCAGTTTTTCGTTGGATCAGGCCTGCGCTGGCGCGCGCCAACCGAGCCGTGCGATCGCCTGCTCTATTTCCCGCACGGCTCCGGGTTCACCGGGCACAGCATTCAACGCGGCTTCTGCCGCCTCCAGCAGTTCCTCTGCATGAAAGCTCGCGGCAAGCCCCTTCAGGCGCATGGCCGCAACTTGCCAATTCCCGTCGCAGCGCGCGCGCCGCAGCAAGTCGAGCTGGCGTTCGGCACTATCGACAAGTGCCGAGCGTAGCTCCGCCATCAGGGCAAGGTCCTGCCCCGCAGCCGCTGCCAATGTGGCATCAAGAGAACCGCTTTCATAAGCCATGGGATCGCGGATAGGCCATCAAGGGTTAAAGCGGGGTTTATCCTTTCGCAGAATCGGCTAGATTCCCTGCATGACCGGGGGATCCCATATCCGGGCCATTGGCCCAGAAGCGGCGCAGAACGCGCCTGAGCAAGCAATCGAGCATGTCTCGGATGAACCGATCATCCTGCAGGAGGAGTGGGTCGAAGAAGAGCCTGAACCCACCATGCGTCGGCGCTGGTACGACTGGATCGTGCCCGTTTCCGCCGTGCTTGCGATAGCCGGCTGGACTGGCTTCTACGGTTGGGCGTTCCAAGATCAGTTGCTCGCCCTGCCTAGTCCGCAAGGCTGGGTTCCCCTGATCGTTGACTGGTCGGTTCCGGTCTTGCTCATCGCCACCCTCTGGCTGCTCTCGATGCGACTGAGCCGCCGCGAAGCGGCGCGGTTTGGGGATGCAGCCAACCTCCTGCGGCAGGAATCGCGCGAGCTCGAAGATCGCCTTGCCGTGGTAAACCGCGAGCTCTCGCTCGCTCGCGAGTTCCTTGGGAGCCAGTCGCGCGAACTCGAATCGCTCGGCAGGATTGCATCCGAACGGCTATCCACCCACGCCAGTACCCTGCAATCGCTCATCAAGAACAACGGCGCTCAGGTGGAAGCGATCGCAAGTGTCAGCGATACAGCGCTGGCAAACATAGGGAAATTGCGCGACGACTTGCCTGTTATTGCCAATTCCGCACGCGACGTATCTAACCAGATCGGCCAGACCGGTCGCGCTGCGCAAGAGCAGCTGGAAAAGCTGGTTGTCGGGTTCGAGCGACTCAATGACTTTGGCAAGGCAAGCGGGCGGCAGGTCAACGCGCTCAGCGAACAAATCGAAGCCACCATTGGGCGCTTCGAAGGCCAGCTCACCCAGATCGAGCAGGTAACTGAAAGCCGCTTCGCGCTGATGGCCGAAAAGAGCGAGGAATTCAGGGTCGAACTGGATGGTCGCGAGGTCGATGCCCTGGCTGCCATGCGGCACCGGGCCGACGAGTTTCGCACATCGATCGGTGCGCTTGGCGAGCAATTGGCGTTGGATGCCGAGAACGGGCTGTCAGCACTCAAGGCCCAGGTTCAGACCCTGGCCGATGAAGCTGCGAAGGTTACCGCGTCGCTCAATGATGCGCAGGAAAATGCCATTGCGGGCCTCGATGAGCATAAGCAGCGGTTATACAAGGATATTGCCGAGGTGGTCGCGCGAATCGACCAGCTAGACCTGCATGCCGTTGCTGCCGGAAGGCGTCGCCTGGAAACATTCGCGCAGGAAACCGAACATCTCGATGCCCAGATCGCGGCGCGCGATGCCAGGTTTGCAGAAGCTGTCGCGCGCCGCCAGGACGAGTTCGATACGCGGGAGGCGCAGGCAAGCGAGGTGCTGGCCCAGCGCCTGACCGAACTCGACGAGATGCTGGCCGAGCGCAACGAAGCGCAGGCTGCCCAGCTGGAACAGCTTGTCGCGCATGGTTCGAGTGTTGCGGCCAAAATACAGGAACTCAGTGGCTTGCTCAGTGCCGTTGCGGAGCAATCGCAGCGGACGGAAACCACGCTCGGCGCAGGCATGGGCGATCTTGCAGAACGGCTTGGCCAGAGCCGCAGCGACCTGACCGAGACCGCGAATACTCTCGCCGAACTCACTGAAAGCGGGATCCGGCTACTAGAGATTATCCAATCGGGCGCTCGTGAAACGCGCGAAGCCCTGCCCAAGGCAATCGACCAGGCTGCCGCTCGCCTGGGCGAAGTCGAGCAGCGTGCGCTTCTCTTGAAGGAGAATGTCGATGCCGCTCATGAGCGAGGCAGCGGGTTAAACGACTACGTTATCGCCGCGAGAGAAAACGTCGCCCAGACTGCCGAGGATGTCGGAGCATTGCACGAACGCGTTGCAAA
Source organism: Altererythrobacter litoralis (assembly GCF_036324225.1). Classification (NCBI taxonomy): domain Bacteria; kingdom Pseudomonadati; phylum Pseudomonadota; class Alphaproteobacteria; order Sphingomonadales; family Erythrobacteraceae; genus Altererythrobacter; species Altererythrobacter litoralis. The sequence continues at coordinate 296,896 of NZ_JAZDQV010000001.1, read as the reverse complement.
GCAATCCGACGAGAGCATGGCGAGGATCGCAGCGTTGCGCGATGCACTGGGAGAGCTTGAGCAAGATAGCGAGCGGGTGTCTGCCCGCACCGGCGAAGACTTGCGCAAGGCCATCGTCCAGCTGGAAGAGGCCGCGCGGCACGCCTTTGCCGCACTCGAAAGCGGTTCTGACGAAAAACTGGCGGAAGTTGCGGAGCAGATCGGTGCTCGTGCCTCTGCCGCGATCGAGCGTTCGCTTCAGGCGGAAGGTGCCGCCGCAGTCGAGCGACTTGAGGAAGCTTCCCTGCGCGCCTCGACTGCCGGCAAGGACATCGCGGCCAATCTGCGCGACCAGCTCGCCAAGGTGAACGAACTGGCGGCCAACCTTGAACAGCGTGTGGTGCGCGCACGCGAACTTGCGCAGGAACAGGTCGACAATGATTTCGCCCGGCGAATGGCGCTCATCACCGAGAGCCTCAATTCCAATGCGATCGATATCGCCAAGGCGCTTTCAGCCGATGTGGCGGACACCGCATGGGCGTCTTACCTCAAGGGTGATCGCGGTATCTTCACGCGCCGTGCTGTGCGGCTGGTCGACAATAGCGAAGCGCGCGAGATCATGGAGCTTTACGAGTCCGACCAAGCCTTCCGCGAACACGTCAGCCGCTACATCCATGATTTCGAGAGTATGCTGCGCAGCGTCCTCTCGACGCGGGACGGCAATGCGCTGGGCGTCACCTTGCTCAGCTCCGACATGGGCAAGCTCTATGTCGCACTGGCGCAAGCGATCGAACGACTGCGCGACTGAGGGTAAAGGCCCGGGACCGAAGGTTAAGGCTTGCTCTGCTCCGCGCTGGGTGGTGCCGGGAAGAAATCGATGTCTTCGGCTGTGATCCAGCCATACTGGTAATTGAGCACGTAAAGCCCGGTCAGCAGGGCAGCAACAAAGGTGGCGCGCATCGCGTGCCGCCCCGGCCGGAAGTTAGCTGGTGCACTGTCGGCCTGTCCCGGGATCTTCTCCAACCCGGCTTCATCATGCGTCTTCACGCCAAAAGGCAGCATGACAAAGGCCGTCATCACCCAGAACAGGGCGTAAATGGCCAGGATCGACGTCCACGCCATCATTGTTCGATCCCCAGCATGATCACCCTCACCTGTGGTCGCTTGCCGGACCAGCGCTGCGCCGCACGCCGCGCGGCAAGCCGCGCAGTCTCGTGCACCGTCGCCGTATCGCGCGCCACCTTGCCGCGGAGAGCGCTGATTGCCTTGCGGATATCTTCTGCGGCTTCTTCGAGGAAATTCGGCATATCTTCATCGAGGGGGAGACCGACAGCCTCCACCGTCGGCTCAAGCGCGCTATCCAGCACAACGATCACCAGCCCGTCACGCGCGATCCGGCGGCGCATGGTGACTGCCTCGCCATCGGCCGGCGCGATGATATCGCCGTCGAGGACTAGCCGCCCTGCCCGCACCTCGGCCAGCTTGCCCGGCGCCCCCGGCGCGAGGCGCACGATGTCGCCATTGCCTTGCACGACCGCCGCGGGGATGCCGCATTTTCGACCAAGCCGCGCCTGCTCGTGCATATGCCGCATCTCGCCATGCACCGGCACAAGCAATTGCGGCCGCAGCCAGCCATAGAGCGCTTCGAGTTCGGGGCGCCCGGGATGGCCAGATACGTGGATTGCACTCTGCCGGTCAGTCACCATCACGATCCCGCGCTGGGCCAGCTGGTTCTGTACTCGCCCGATGGCAAGCTCATTGCCCGGTATCTGGCGGCTCGAGAACAGAACCACGTCCCCCGAAACCAGCTCGATCGGATGGTTCTCGTCCGCAATCCGCGCAAGCGCGGCCCGCGGCTCGCCCTGCCCGCCAGTGGCGAGGATAAGCACTTCCCCCCGCGGCAGGCTCATCGCAGTGTCGAAATCGACCGTTTCGGGGAAGTCCTGCAAATAGCCGGTAGCTTGCGCGACTTCGATGATGCGATCGAGCGAACGCCCGGCCACGCAAAGCTGGCGCCCCGTCTCGCGCGCGACATCTCCCAAGGTCTGAAGGCGAGCTACGTTGGAGGCGAAGGTTGTCACCAGCACGCGCTTTCCGGCGTGTCGCGCAACCTCTTCCATCAACCCGCGATACACTGCACCTTCGGAGCCGCTGGGGTTGGGATTGAAGACATTGGTCGAATCGCACACGAGCGCGAGGATCCCATCGTCACCCATGGCGACCAGTTCTTCCTCCGTGGTCGGCTCCCCGATGATCGGCTCCTCGTCGAGCTTCCAGTCGCCTGTGTGGAACACGCGCCCGTAAGGCGTCTCGATCAGCAGCGCATTCCCTTCCGCGATCGAATGCGCGAGCGGAACATAGGTGACTGTGAACGGGCCGAGGTTGAGGGTGCCATGGTCGTCCTCGATCACATACAGGTCGACGCTGTCGGCCAGCCCTGCCTCTTCCAGCTTGTGCTGGACGAGGTCGGCGGTGAACGGCGTGGCGTAAAGCGGAACGCCCAATTCGGCCGCGAAATACGGCACTGCGCCGATATGATCCTCATGCGCATGCGTCAGCACGATGCCGAGCAGGTCCTTGGCGCGCTCCTCGATGAACTCGAGATCGGCGAAGACCAGCTCGATCCCGGGATATTGGTCGCCCGAGAACGTCATCCCCAGATCGACCATCATCCACTTGCCCTGGCAACCGTAGAGATTGACGTTCATGCCAATCTCGCCCGATCCACCGAGGGCAAGGAAAAGCAATTCGTCCTCGGGACTGAAATTTTTCTTCATCGAATGGTCCGGCTCAGGCCCCTGCCCGCGCGGCAAGGATCGCGAGCCCTTCGAGCGTCAAATCGGCGTCGACCGCGTCGAAAATGCCGGTGTGCTCGTCGAACAGGATTGCGAGGCCGCCGGTTGCGACAACCTTTGCAGGGCGTCCGATTTGCTCGCGCATGCGGGCGATAAGGCCCTCCATCATGGCGACATAGCCCCAGAACACTCCGATCAGCATCTGGTCTTCGGTGTTGCGGCCGATCACGTTGTTGTTGCCCGGGTTCCTGATGGCGATGCGCGGCAACTTGGCCGTGTTGTTCACCAATGCATCGAGCGACAGATTGATCCCGGGAGCGATGATCCCGCCCTTGTAGGCACCCGTAAAATCCACCGCGTCGAACGTAGTCGCGGTGCCGAAATCTACCACGATCAGGTCGCCGCCATACTTCTCATGCGCGGCAATGGCGTTGAGCGCGCGGTCTGCGCCAAGCGAGCGCGGCTCGTCGACGTCAACGGCGATGCCCCAGTCCGCATCGCCTTGCCCGGCAATCAGGGGCGTGACTCCGAAGTACTTCTCAGCCAGCACGCTGATGTTGTGGATCGCGCGCGGGACTACCGATCCAATGATGATCTGCTTGATCCGGCTCTTTTCGACACCTTCGATCGCCAAGAGCTGGAGCAACCACACTGCATACTCATCGCCGGTCCGCCGGGGATCGGTAGCTATGCGCCAGCGCGCCTTAATCTCGCCGCCGTCAAACAGGGCGAAGACCACATTTGTGTTTCCAACATCGACTGCGAGCAGCATCCTGCTTCCCCTATTCGATTACCACATCACCGGCGTGGACGGCCTGCGTCTTGCCATCGGCACGGCGCAACAGCAAGGCGCCGCTCGCGTCGAGCCCGGCAAATTCACCCGCCAGCGCTTCTCCGCTCGCATCGTGAACCTTCAGCGGTGTTCCGGGCCGGTGTGCAGCGGCCTGCCAGCGGCGCAACAGCAATTCGAGCCCGTGGCTGCGCCAGCGGACGATTTCAGCCTCGAATGCCGCAGCAAGCCGCTCAGCAAAGTCGGCGGGCGCCGGAGGGGTCGTGACGTCAGCCAGGGCGATTGTCCTGCGATCGGGCAATTGCGGCGCAGCGCGCAAATTCACTCCTATGCCCACGACGACCGCCCCCCCCGTAGCTTCGAGCAGAATGCCCGCAAGCTTGGCTCCACCAAGCAGCACGTCATTGGGCCATTTGAGCATCAATGCAGAGGGATCAGGGCAAAGCGGCAGAACGGCCTCATAGACCGCGAGACCGGTCGCCAGCGCCAGCGAATGCGCAGGCGGGTCGCCCGGTCCCGGCCTGACGACGGTCGAGCCCATGAAATTGCCCGCCCCGTCAAACCACTGGCGGCCTTGCCGTCCGCGTCCCGCGACTTGCCGCTGTGCAACAAGCCAATCGCCTTCCCGCACATGCTCTCCTGCGCCGAGGCGCGAAAGCAAGTCAGCATTGGTGGAGCCGGTCTGCTCTACGAAGGTGATCACACGCCGAGGAACAGTGCGCTGGCAGCCTTGTCAGCAAGATCGCCCAGCGAAGGCGTGAGCAGGTAGCCGAGCGGCGAAATGATCAACGAGGTGATGCCAAGCACCGCCCAATGGCTGGCATTGCTCTTGCCCGTTACGACGCCCTTGGATTCGTCGAACATGATCACCTTGCACACCTTGAGGTAGTAGAAGGCGCCGATCACGCTGGCGGCAATGCCGAGCGCGGCGAGCACGATCATGTCGGCTTCCACCGCGGCCTGGAACACCACGAACTTGCCCCAGAAGCCGAACAGCGGCGGGATACCAGCCAGGCTCAGCATCAGGAAGAACAGGCACCATGACAGCAGCGGCTGTTCGCGCACCATGCCGGACATGCTGGAAATGCTTTCCACCGGTGCGCCCTCTGCATCCTTGAGCATCAGCACCGCTACGAAGCTGCCGAGCGACATCGCCATGTAGATCCACAGGTAGACCAGCATCGCGCTGGCACCCTGCGCGGTTGCCGCGGCAAGCCCGATGAGGATGAAGCCAACATTGTTGATCGAGGAGAAGGCGAGCAGGCGCTTGATGTTGTCCTGCCCGATCGCGCCGAGTGCACCCACAACGATCGAAGCGAGCGCAAGGAAGATCACGATCTGGCGCCAGGCATCGACCTGGCTGCCAAACACCTCCAGCGCGACCCGCGCGATCAGCGCAACTGCGGCCACCTTGGGAGCCGTGGCGAAGAAGGCGCTCACCGGAGTTGGCGCGCCTTCGTAAACGTCCGGGGTCCACATGTGGAACGGGACGGCAGAGATCTTGAATGCCAGCCCTGCCAACACGAAGACGATGCCGAACAGGGCCCCGGTCGAAAGTTCACCCGAGATTGCCGCTGCCACGCCAACGAAGCTGGTGCTGCCGGTGAAGCCGTAAAGCAGGCTCATCCCGTAAAGCAGGATGCCGCTGGCGAGCGCGCCAAGCACGAAATACTTCAGGCCCGCTTCGGCCGATTTGTCGTCATTGCGGAGGATGGATGCCAGGACATAGGCCGCGAGGCTGTTAAGCTCGAGCCCGACATAGAGCGTGATCAAGTCGCCCGCGGAGACCATGATGCTCATGCCCAGCGAAGCGAAGACCACCAGCACCGGATATTCGGCGCGCATCGCCTTGAGCCGGTCGAAATAGGCGGGCGCGACGAGCAGGCAGCCGATTGCGCCGAGATAGATCAGCGCCTTGGCGAAGCCGGCATAGGCATCGGCGCGGAACAAATCGCCAAAGGCAGAAGTGGCCGGGCCAACCAGCCCGTCATGGAGCGTCGGGACCAACAGTACGCCCGCACCAAACAGGCCGATGCAAGCGAGGTAAGTGACCAGCTGTGCACGCCTGTCACCACCCCACGCGGCAACGAGCAGCAGAACCAGGCCTGTGCCGGTGAGGACGAGTTCAGGCGCGATCAGCGCAAAGGAGGCTGCAAAGTCCATTAGTGGGCTCCCTCCCCAGCTTCCCCGCCTTCATGCGGCATTTCATTGGCAATGTGACCGGTCGGCACGCCGACAACCAGCTGGCTGTCACCCGCCGGCGCAGCACGCGCGATCCGCGCTTCGAGCGATGCGATGTCCTGCCGCATCGGGGCAAGGAAGCTTTCGGGGTAGACGCCCATCCACAGCACTGCGGCCGCAATCGGAGCGAGCATCGCCCATTCGCGCTTGTCGAGATCGAGCATAGCGGCGGCATCGGCGTTCTTCTGCTCGCCAAAGGCCACGCGGCGATAGAGATAGAGCATGTAAGCCGCGCCCAGGATGATGCCGGTCGTGCAGGCCAGAGCCACCCAAGTCGACACCTTGTAGATACCCGCCAGCGCTAGGAATTCGCCAATGAAGTTGCTGGTGCCCGGCAGGCCCACGCTCGCCATGGTGAACAGCATGAAGAACAGCGCGTAATAGGGCATGTTGATCGAGAGGCCGCCGTAGCGGTCGATCTCGCGCGTATGCAACCGGTCGTAAATCACGCCCACGCACAGGAACAGCGCGCCCGAAACGAGCCCGTGGCCCAGCATCACCATCATTGCGCCTTCAAGGCCCTGCACGTTGAAGGCGAACAGGCCGGCGGTGACGATCGCCATGTGCGCAACCGACGAATAGGCGATCAGCTTCTTCATATCGTGCTGAACCAGCGCGACGAGCGAAGTGTAGATCACGGCGACGATCGAGAGGCCGAACACCAGCCAGGCCAGCTGCGCGCTCGCTTCCGGGAACATCGGCAGGCTGAAGCGGATGAAGCCGTAGCCGCCGAGCTTCAACAGCACGCCGGCAAGGATCACCGAACCGGCAGTGGGCGCCTGCACGTGCGCGTCAGGCAGCCAGGTATGCACCGGCCACATCGGCATCTTCACCGCGAAGCTGGCGAAGAAGGCAAGCCACAGCCAGGTTTGCGCCCCGGCCGGGAAGTCATACTGCATCAGTGTCGGGATGTCCGAAGTGCCTGCGGTGTTGACCATCCAGAACATGGCGATCAGCATCAGGACCGAGCCGAGCAGCGTGTAGAGGAAGAACTTGTAGCTCGCGTAAATGCGGTTGTCCCCGCCCCACACGCCAATGATCAGGTACATAGGAATGAGGCCGGCTTCGAAGAAGATGTAGAACAGGAACAGGTCCTGCGCGGCGAACACGCCGATCATCAGCACTTCCATGATCAGGAAGGCAGCCATGTATTCGCCGACGCGCTTGGTGATCGCTTCCCAACTGGCGAGGATACAGATCGGCATCAGGAACACGCTGAGCATGATCAGCATCAGCGCGATCCCGTCGATCCCCAGCGCATAGCTGAAGCCCGCGAACAGAGGTGCCGTTTCGACGAACTGCCACTGGGCGCCGCCGATCTCGTAATTGACCCACAGCACCACGCCCAATGCGAGATTGGCGAGCGTCGCCACCAGCGCGGTCATCCGCGCCGCCTGCGCTTCAAGGAAGAAGCAGGCGATACCCGCAACCAGCGGGACCAGCAGCATCACGGAAAGGATCGGAAACCCGTCCATCAGAAGAGAACCCAAGTAATCGCGGCGACCAAGCCCAACAGCATGATCAGCGCGTAGCTATAGAGATATCCGGACTGCACCTTCTTCGCGACAACGGCGCCCTGCTGCACAAGCCAGGCAGCGCCGTTCGGTCCGAACCGGTCGATCGTGCCGACATCGCCCATCTGCCAGAAGATGCGGCCCAGCCAGAAGGCCGGTTTGACGAAGAGGAAGTTGTAGAGCTCGTCGAAGTACCACTTGTTGTACACGAACTGGTGCACGACGCGGAATTGCTCGACGAACTTGCCCGGGATCGACGTGTTCCTGATGTAGGCCCACCAGGCCGTGACGAAGCCCAGCAACATCACGATGGTGGCCGTCAGCTTCACCCACAGCGGCACGCCATGAAGCGCATGGATCAAGTTCGCGTTGTAATAGATCGACCCGGCCCAGAAGTCCTCGCCGTCGATGAACGCCCCCTTGAAGACGAAACCGGCGAAGATCGCGCCTACAGTCAACGCTCCCAGCGGCACCAGCATCGACAGCGGGCTTTCATGCGGATGGTAGCCACCTGTGGTGTCTTCGCCCGCCTGCTCCGGAGTCTTGTGGACGGTGTGCTGGATGTGTTCGCTCTCGATCCAGCGCGGCTTGCCGTAGAATGTGAGGAACACCAGTCGCCAGCTATAGAAGCTGGTGAGCAGCGCCGCACCCGCACCGGCCCAGAATGCGAAGTTGGCCATGCCGGTGCCGCGCGCAAATGCCGCCTCGAGGATTGCGTCCTTCGAATAGAAGCCCGCGAAACCGAACACGCCAAGAACGCCTACACCGGTGATTGCCAGCGTGCCTGCCATCATCGCCCAGAAGGTGAACGGGATGTGCTTACGCAGGCCGCCGTAATAGCGCATGTCCTGCTCGTGATGCATCGCATGGATCACCGATCCGGCACCAAGGAACAGCAGAGCCTTGAAGAAGGCATGCGTGAACAGGTGAAACATCGCCGCGCCATAAGCGCCGACGCCCGCCGCGAAGAACATGTAGCCCAGCTGCGAACAGGTCGAATAAGCGATGACGCGCTTGATATCCCACTGCGTGGTGCCGATCGTTGCGGCGAAGAAGCAGGTGGCAGCACCGATGAACACCACGAAACCGAGCGCGACTGGCGCAGCCTCGAACATGGGCGACAGGCGGCAAACCATGAACACGCCCGCGGTCACCATGGTCGCGGCATGGATCAGTGCGGAAACCGGGGTCGGGCCTTCCATCGCATCGGGCAACCAGGTGTGGAGGCCGAGTTGCGCCGATTTGCCCATCGCGCCGATGAACAGCAGGATGCACAAAATATCCATCGTGTGCATGCGGTAGCCAAGGAAACCGATGGTCGATCCGGTCATGCCCGGCGCCGCGGCAAGGATTTCCGGGATCGAAGTCGTCTGGAATACCAGATAGGTGCCGAAAATGCCCAGCATGAAGCCAAGGTCGCCGACACGGTTGACCACGAAGGCCTTGATCGCTGCGGCATTGGCGCTGGGCTTCTTGAACCAGAAGCCGATCAGCAAATAGCTGGCCAGGCCCACGCCTTCCCATCCGAAGAACATCTGGACGAGGTTGTCCGCCGTCACCAGCATCAGCATGGCGAAGGTGAACAGCGAGAGATAAGCGAAGAAGCGCGGCTGGTCCGGGTCTTCCTCCATGTACCCCCATGAATAGAGGTGCACGAGAGCGGAAACGCTGGTGATCACCACCAGCATCACGGCCGTAAGCGTGTCGACGCGCAGCGCCCAGTCGAAGGTGAGTGTGCCGCTCTCAACCCATTTGAGGACCGGTACGACGGTCGCTTCGGCACTTCCGGTGAGGAAGCCGATGAAGATTGGCCAGCTCAGCGCACAGGAAGCGAACAGCGCTCCAGTCGTGATCGACTTGCTGACCGTATTGCCAAGCATGCGGTTGCCCAACCCCGCGACGATTGCCGCGAGCAAAGGCAGGAAAACGATGAGAAGGATCGATTGCACCTGCGATTATCCCTTCATCTGCGTGGCGTCGTCGACGGCAATGGTGCCGCGGTTACGGAAATAGATCACGAGGATCGCCAACCCGATCGCGGCCTCTGCCGCAGCGACGGTCAGCACGAACATCGCGAACACCTGGCCCACGAGGTCGTTCATGAAGGCGCTGAAGGCGACAAGATTGATGTTCACCGACAGCAGGATCAGTTCGACCGCCATCAAGATCACGATCACGTTCTTGCGATTGAGGAAAATCCCCAACACGCCCAGCACGAACAGGATCGCGCTGACGGTGATGTAATGTTCGATACCAATCACAGCTCGACCCCCTGCCCCACTTCGGGCTGTTTCATGATGGTGGCGTCTTCCGGACGGCGGCGGATTTGCTTGCCGATATCCTGCCGTGCGCGCGTGCCATCGGGGAGCTGGCGGTGCGTCAGCGCGATCGCTCCGATCATCGCCACCAGCAGGATGATGCCGGCCACTTCGAACAGGAAGATATAACGGCCATAGAGCAGCGCGCCGATCGCTTCGATATTGCTCGCGCCCAGCGGCTGCGCCGCGCTGCCATCGGGCGTGCCCAGATCGATCCCGCCGGCGTTCGTTGCGACGAGGCCCACGAAGAGTTCGAGGAACAGGATCAAAGCAATCAGCAGCCCGAGCGGGAAGTTCTTGACGAAACCGGCGCGCATTGCGGCGAAATCGATGTTGAGCATCATCACCACGAACAGGAACAGCACCGCGACGGCGCCGACATAGACGATCACCAGCAGCATCGCGATGAATTCGGCGCCCACCAGCACCATCAGGCCAGCGGCGTTAAAAAAGGCCAGGATCAGCCACAGCACCGAGTGCACCGGGTTGCGTGCCGTGATCACCAGCAACGCGCTGGCGATCATCAGACCTGCAAACAGGTAGAAGGATAAGGTTTGGATCATGATCCCTGTTTCCCGTTCCGGCGCCGCCTAGCGATAGGGCGCATCGGCCTCAAGATTGGCGGCAATCGCACGTTCCCACTTGTCCCCGTTGGCGAGCAGTTTCGCCTTGTCGTAGAGAAGCTCTTCGCGCGTTTCGGTGGCGTATTCGAAGTTCGGACCCTCGACGATCGCATCCACCGGGCAGGCTTCCTGGCAGAAGCCGCAATAGATGCACTTCGTCATGTCGATGTCGTAACGCGTGGTGCGGCGGCTGCCGTCCTCGCGCGGTTCGGCCTCGATCGTAATCGCCTGGGCCGGGCAGATCGCTTCGCACAGCTTGCAGGCAATGCAGCGCTCTTCGCCATTGGGATAGCGACGCAACGCATGCTCGCCCCGGAAGCGCGGGCTCAGCGGGTTCTTCTCGAAGGGATAGTTGATCGTCGCCTTCGGCTTGAAGAAGTACTTCAGCGTCAGCGCGTGGGCCTTCAGGAATTCCCACAGCGTGAACGACTTTATGAGATGCGCGACGGTGCTCATGCGAAATGCCCTGTGGCCATGAGATAGCCCGAAATAACGGCGACGAAGATCAGACTCATCGGCAGGAAAACCTTCCAGCCAAGCCGCATCAGCTGGTCATAGCGGAAGCGCGGAACCGTCGCCCAGATCCAGCTGAACATGAAGAAGAACACAAAGGTCTTGAGCAGCAGCCAGACGATCCCCGGCACCGCGTAAAGCGGCGCCCAGTCGACCGGCGGCAGCCATCCGCCGAAGAACAGCACCGCATTGAGCATGCACATCAGCAGGATGTTGGCGTATTCACCCAGCCAGAACAGCGCGAAGCTCATCGAGGAATATTCGGTCTGGAAACCCGCGACGAGTTCGGATTCCGCTTCGGTCAGGTCGAACGGCGCGCGCGCGGTTTCCGCGAGGCAGCTGATGAAGAACACCACCCACATCGGGAACAGCAGCGGGTTGAAGAAGAACCCGTTGACGAAACCGAGCCCGTGGCCCTGCTGCGCTTCGATAATGCCGTTGAGGTTGAACGTGCCCGCCCAGAGCACCACGCAGACAAGGATGAAGCCGATCGAGACTTCATAGCTGATCATCTGCGCGGCGGCGCGCATCGCGGAGAAGAATGGGTATTTCGAGTTGGAAGCCCAACCCGCCATTACCACGCCGTAAACGCCTAGCGAGCTGATCGCGAGGATGTAGAGCAGGCCGACATTGATATCCGCCAGCACCATCTGCGCGTCGAACGGCATCACCGCCCAGGCCGCCAGCGCGACGGTGAAGGTCACGATCGGTGCGAGCAGGAAGATGCCCTTGTTGGACGCAGCCGGGACAATCGTTTCCTGGAGGAACACCTTCAACCCGTCGGCAAAGCTTTGAAGCAGACCAAATGGGCCGACCACATTGGGCCCGCGCCGCAGCATTACTGCAGCCAGCACCTTGCGGTCGACGTAAATTATCATCGCCACCGCCAGCAACAAGGGCAGTGTAATCAGCAGGATGCCGCTGATCGTGGCGACGAACCACGCCCATTCGTAGGGCATCCACTGTTGGAAGAATTCGGTCATTTCTTCTTCCTGCCCTTCAGCTTTTCTTCCTTTTCGGCGAAAGCCTGGTTGCGCCAGCCATTGTCGGCGCTCGACCTGTGGCTACGATCTTCGCGGAAGGCGCGCCACACGGCGTAACCGCCGAAACCTGCCAGCGCCAAGGGGATCACAGGAACAGCCATTACTCTGCGGCCTCCTTCAACTCGTCGCCATGGAGCAGCTCGGCCGAGCACTGCTGCATCACCGCGCTGGCGCGGGCGATCGGATTTGTCAGGTAGAAGTCCTTGATCGGGTAGAACTCGATCACGCCTTCCGCCTTGGCCTTGGGATCGGGTTTGGGCAGCGGGCCATAATCGGCCAGCCCTTCCACGCCCAACGCGGGCACTTCCTTGGCCATCGCGGCCCGCAATTCGGCGAAGCTGTCGAAACCGACCGAAACGCCCAGCGCATCGGCCAGCGCGCGCAGGATGGTCCAGTCTTCTCGCGCGTCGCCGGGCGCGAAGACAGCCTTCTCGGCGAACTGCACCCGTCCTTCAGCATTGACATAGGTGCCATGCTTTTCGGCATAGCTGGCCGCAGGCAGCACGATGTCCGCAGCATGTGCGCCCTTGTCGCCGTGATGGCCGATGTAGACCTTCAGCGCATCGGCATAGGGTTCGAAATCCATTTCGTCCGCGCCCAGTGCCAGCAGCACCTTGGGCTTGGCGGCCGCAATGTCCTTCATCCCGCCCTTCTGCGTGAAGCCGAGCATGAGCGATCCCATGCGTGCAGCGGAGAAGTGGAGGACGTTGAAACCGTTCCAGCCATCCTTGACGCAGCCGAGCTTCTCGGACGCTGCAAGCCCTGCCTGCAGCGCGCCCTTGGCCACCGCCATGCCGCCCAGGATGATCGCCGGGCGCTCAGCCGCCTTGAAATGGTCGACCAGATCCTTCGGCAGGTTCGACAGCAGCGACAGGTCGCTGCCGAGGAAGGTTGCGTGGTAAGTCGTGTCCCAGGCCGGACCGATGATGTAGATCTTCGCACCGCGCTTTGCCGCCTTGCGAAGGCGAACATTGAGCAGCGGGGCTTCCCAGCGGACATGGCTGCCCACGATCAGGATCGCATCGGCAGTTTCGATCCCGGCGAAGGTCGAATTGAAGTTCATCGCCGCCAAATTCGACACATCATAGTCCATGCCGGTCTGGCGCGCTTCGATCAGGTTCGATCCGCAGGCCTTGAGCAGCGCCTTCGCCGCGAACATGGTCTCGCAATCGAGCATGTCGCCGGCAACAGCCGCGATCGAAGACTTCTTGCCTTTCAATTGCTTGGCGATCGCAGTGAAGGCTTCGTCCCAGCTTGCAGGTTTCAACCCGCCGCGCTTGCGCATGAACACCTTGTCGAGCCGGCGCTTGGTCAGGCCATCGACCTGGTAACGCGCCTTGTCGCTGATCCACTCTTCATTGACGTCGTCATTGATGCGCGGAAGCGCACGCATCACTTGGCGGCCTCGGCTGTCGAGCCGGATATTGGCGCCGACCGCATCGGAAACGTCGATGCTGAGCGTCTTCTTGAGTTCCCACGGACGGGCCTCAAAGGCGTAAGGGCGGCTGGTCAGCGCCCCCACCGGGCACAGGTCGATCACATTGGCCGAAAGCTCATGCTTCGCCGCCTGCTCGAGGTAGGTGGTGATCTGCATGTCCTCGCCGCGATAGAGCGCGCCGATCTCATCCACGCCCGCCACTTCCTCACTGAAGCGAACGCAGCGGGTGCAATGGATGCAGCGGGTCATGATCGTCTTGATCAGCGGGCCCATGTACTTCTCTGTGACCGCGCGCTTGTTCTCGTGATAGCGCGAACCGCCACGGCCATAGGCCACGGCCTGGTCCTGCAAATCGCATTCGCCGCCCTGGTCGCAGATCGGGCAATCGAGCGGGTGGTTGATCAGGAGAAACTCCATCACCCCTTCGCGCGCCTTCTTGACCATTTCGGTGTCGGTGCGGATTTCCTGGCCCTCGGCGGTCGGCAGCGCGCAGCTTGCTTGCGGCTTGGGCGGCCCCGGCTTCACTTCGACAAGGCACATGCGGCAATTGCCCGCGATGCTAAGCCGCTCGTGATAGCAGAAGCGCGGGATTTCCTTCCCCGCGAGTTCGCAGGCCTGGAGGACGGTGGCGCCCTCCGGAACCTCGATTTCCTGTCCGTCTACAATGACCTTGGGCATTACTCGGCTGCCTCGGCAAACTTCGCGTTGTGTTCGTTGATCCGGCGCTCAAGCTCGGGGCGGAAGTGGCGGATCAGGCCCTGGATCGGCCAAGCTGCCGCATCGCCGAGGGCACAGATCGTGTGGCCTTCGACCTGCTTGGTCACCTGCTGCAGCATGTCGATTTCCTCGATTGCCGCGTCGCCGGTGCGCAGTCGCTCCATCACGCGCCACATCCAGCCCGTGCCTTCACGGCAAGGAGTGCACTGGCCGCAGCTTTCGTGCTTGTAGAAATAGCTGAGGCGCGAAATCGCGCGGACGATGTCGGTCGACTTGTCCATCACGATCACTGCAGCAGTGCCAAGGCCCGAGCCGACATCGCGCAGCCCGTCGAAATCCATCGGGGCATCCATGATCTGCTCTGCTGGCACGAGCGGAACCGAGGAACCGCCCGGGATTACCGCGAGGAGGTTGTCCCAACCGCCGGTGATGCCGCCGCAATGCTTTTCGATCAGCTCGCGGAAGGGGATGCTCATGGCTTCCTCGACCACGCAGGGCTTTTCGACATGCCCGCTGATCTGGAACAGCTTGGTGCCCTTGTTGTTGTCGCGGCCGAAGCTGCTGAACCAGGTCGCGCCGCGCCGCAGGATCGTGGGGACGACCGCGATGCTTTCGACATTGTTCACCGTGGTCGGGCAGCCATAGAGCCCCGCACCCGCCGGGAACGGCGGCTTGAGGCGGGGCTGGCCCTTCTTGCCTTCGAGGCTTTCGATCATCGCGGTCTCTTCACCGCAGATGTAGGCGCCTGCACCGCGATGCATGAACACGTCGAAATCGTAGCCCGATCCGCTGGCGTTCTTGCCTATCAACCCGGCTTCATAAGCCTGGTCGATGGCTGCCTGCAGTGTCTCGGCCTCGCGGATATATTCGCCGCGGATGTAGATATAGGCTGCTCGCGCCCGCATCGCATAACCGGCAACCAGCGCGCCTTCGATCAGCTTGTGCGGATCGTGGCGGATGATCTCGCGGTCCTTGCACGAGCCCGGTTCGGATTCGTCGGCATTGATGACGAGGAAGCTGGGCCGCCCGTCGCGCGATTCCTTGGGCATGAACGACCATTTCAGGCCGGTGGGGAAGCCTGCCCCGCCCCGCCCGCGCAGGCCCGATGCCTTGATCTCGTCAATGATCGCATCCTGCCCGCGTTCGAGCAGCTTCTTCGTATGGTCCCAATCGCCGCGCACCTGCGCCGCCTTCAGCCCCCAGTCCTGGAAGCCGTAGAGATTGGTGAAGATGCGGTCCTTATCCTGGAGTGACATCACCAGTCCCCCCGATAATCATGGTTTTCGCTGACCATCTCTTTCAGAGTGGTCGGGCCGCCGCTGGGCTCGCTGGTATGGCGACCCGGCTCCTGCGTGCCCGCCTTGGGGGTCTCGCCCTTGGCCAGCGCGTCGAGCACCGCGTCGAGGCGCTCAGGCGTCAGGTCTTCGTAATTGTCGTCATTAATCTGGACCATCGGCGCGGTCGCGCAATTGCCCATACATTCGACTTCGGTGAGCGTCCAGAGGCCGTCTTCCGAAACATGACCCTTGCTCATCCCGCGCTTCTTGCAGGTTTCGAACAGAGCGTCCGAACCGCGCAACATGCACGGCGTCGTGCCGCATACCTGCACGTGGTACTTACCCACCGGCTGCATGTTATACATGAAATAGAAGGTCGCGACTTCGAGCACCCGGATCACCGGCATGTCGAGATAGTCGGCGACATATTCGATCACCGGCAGCGGCAACCAGCCCTGCGTATCGGTCTCGGCGCCAACTTGGCGCTGGGCAAGGTCTAGCAACGCCATCACCGCAGAGCGCTGGCGCCCCTCAGGGTATTTGGCGATATGCCATTCCGCCTTCTTGCGGTTCTCGTCCGTCCATTCGAACGAGCCCCAGCGCGCGCGGAGTTCGGGCGTATCGGGTGCGGGAGTACGGTCAGCCATTACCGGTCGCACTCCCCGAACACCACGTCGATCGCGCCAAGGATGGCGGTCGCGTCGGGCAGCATGTGTCCCTTGCTCATCATATCCATTGCCTGAAGGTGGCTGAATGCAGTCGGGCGGATCTTGCAGCGATACGGCTTGTTGGTGCCGTCGCTCACCAGATAGACGCCGAATTCGCCCTTGGGGCTTTCCGTCGCCACGTAAACTTCACCCGCCGGAACGTGGAAGCCCTCGGTATAGAGCTTGAAGTGGTGGATCAGCGCTTCCATCGACTGCTTCATTTCACCGCGCTTGGGCGGTGAAACCTTGCCATCTGTGCTGGCAACCGGCCCTTCGGGCATTTCCGCCAGGCACTGCTTGATGATTTTGGCGCTTTCGTAAACTTCCTTCACGCGCACCATGAAGCGGTCATAGCAGTCCGAATTGGTGCCGACGGGAATGTCGAATTCCATCCGGTCATACACATCGTAGGGCTGGCTCTTGCGCAGGTCCCACGGGATACCGGCAGCGCGGATCATCGGCCCGCTGAAGCCCCAGGCCAGCGCGTCTTCGCGGCTGACCACGGCAATATCGACATTGCGTTGCTTGAAGATGCGGTTGTCGAGCACAAGGCTCATCGCATCGCCGAACAGTTCGGGCAGGCGCGTATCGACCCACTCGCTGATGTCGACCAGCAGCTTCTCTGGTACGTCCTGGTGCACGCCGCCCGGGCGGAACCATGCCGAGTGCATGCGGGCGCCCGAAGCGCACTCGAAGAAATTGAGGCAGTCTTCGCGCAGCTCGAACACCCACAGGTTGGGCGTCATCGCGCCCACGTCCATCACATGCGCGCCGATGTTGAGCATGTGGTTGCAGATGCGGGTCAGCTCGGCGAACAGCACGCGCAAATATTGCGCACGTTCGGGCACTTCGAGATTGAGCAGCTTCTCGATCGCCAGGACATAGCTGTGCTCCATGCACAGCGGGCTGCAGTAGTCGAGCCGGTCGAAATAGGGCAGCGCCTGCAAATAGGTCTTGTGTTCGATCAGCTTCTCGGTGCCGCGATGGAGCAGGCCGACGTGCGGGTCGATCCGCTCGATCACTTCGCCGTCGAGCTCCATGATCATGCGCAGCACGCCGTGCGCAGCGGGATGCTGTGGACCGAAATTGATCGTGTAATTGGTGATGACTTCGTCACCGGTGGTGGGCGACTGCTCGAGCTGCATGCTCATGCCTTGTCTCCTTCCGCCTTCTCGTCACCGGGAAGCACATATTCGGCGCCTTCCCACGGGCTGAGGAAATCGAACTGACGCAGGTCCTGTGCAAGCTCGACCGGCTCGTAAACGACCCGCTTCTCTTCTTCCGAATAGCGCAGCTCGGTATAGCCGGTCAGCGGGAAGTCCTTGCGGAACGGGTGCCCCTCGAAGCCGTAATCGGTGAGAATGCGCCGCAAGTCTTCGTTGCCGGCAAAGGTCACGCCGTAAAGGTCGAACACTTCGCGTTCGAGCCAACCGGCATTGGGCCACAGCGTGGTGACGGTTTGAACGGGCGTAGCTTCGTCAGTCGACACCTTCACCATCACGCGGTGGTTCTTCGTGACGCTGAGCAGCATATAGACCACTTCGAAGCGTTCGGCCCGCTCGGGATAGTCGACCCCGGCGATCTCCATCAGCTGCTGGTACTGGTGCTCATCGCGCAGCAGCTTGAGTGCATCGGCGATTGCATCGCGCTTTACCGTGATGAGGATTTCGCCGTGCTCTTCATGCGAAGACACGACCATCTTGCCAAGCGCCTTGGTCAGCGCATCGCAAACACCTTCGTTGCTGGCGAATTTCGGGGCGGAATGAACAACAGCCATATCAGCGCTCGATCGTCCCTTCGCGGCGGATCTTCCGCTGCAACTGCATCACACCGTAAAGCAGCGCTTCAGCGGTCGGCGGGCAACCCGGCACATAGATGTCGACCGGAACGATCCGGTCGCAGCCACGAACCACGCTGTAGCTATAGTGGTAATAACCGCCGCCATTCGCGCAGCTGCCCATGCTGATCACATATTTCGGATCAGACATCTGGTCGTAAACGCGGCGCAGCGCGGGGGCCATCTTGTTGCACAGCGTGCCGGCGACGATCATCACGTCGCTCTGGCGCGGGCTGGCGCGCGGAACCACGCCGAAACGCTCCATGTCATAGCGCGGCATGTTGACGTGGATCATCTCGACCGCGCAGCACGCGAGCCCGAAGGTCATCCACCACAGGCTGCCGGTGCGCGCCCACTGGAACAGTTCTTCGGTCGAGGTAACGAGGAAGCCCTTGTCATTCACTTCGCTTTGCAGCGAGCGGAAAAAGTCAGCATCGGGCTGGCGAAGCTCGCCCGGCCGTGCAGCGGCCGGAAGGCCGGCGGGGGGAGTAACGATCGTGCTCATTCCCAATCCAATGCCCCCTTCTTCCATTCATAGGCCAGGCCAATCGCGAGAATGCCTAGGAACACCATCATCCCGGTCCAGCCCACCCAACCGGTTTCGCCAAGGCTCACCGCCCAGGGGAACAGGAAGGCCGCCTCAAGGTCGAAAATGATGAAGCTGATCGCAACAAGGTAGAAGCGCACGTCGAACTGGCTGCGCGCATCCTCGAACGCGGGGAAGCCGCATTCATACTCGGTGAGCTTTTCGGCGGTTGGGTTGTGTGCGCCCGTCAGGCGCGAAACGCCCATCGGCAGGAACACGAACAGCGCCGAAAGGCCCAGCGCGATGAACAGGAAGATCAGTATTGGAAGATACTGGCTAAGGTCGAGCACAAATGAATCCCGCGATATTCAACCGCGCTCGCCTCTAGGGCGCTCCCCCGCAAGGTGCAAGGGCGCGAATCGTGTATTTCATAGCATGAGTGTTGCACTACGCGGGATATGGCGGGCGAGCAGCCTGCTCCCCGCCCTGTCCGCAACGGGAATCACTTCATCATTGTGGCAATGGCTTTCTCGGTCGCCTTGCCGAATGGCGGCTTGAAACCGCCCAGCTTGGCAATGTCGATCTTCGGCTGGTGATAAACCGCGCGCGCATGGCTGAACTCGCGGAAGCCCTCGATTGCGTGATACGAGCCCATGCCGGATGGACCGACCCCACCGAACGGCAGGTCCTCCATCGAAACGTGGAAGATCACGTCATTGGTCGTGACACCACCGGAGATGGTCTTGGTGAGCACATGCTCCTGCTCGCCCTTGTCCTCACCGAAATAATAGAACCCCAGCGGCCGATCGTGCTCGTTCACGTAGTCGATCGCTTCGTCGATCTGCTTGTAGGTTTTGACCGGCAGCACCGGCCCGAAGATCTCTTCCTGCATCACCTTCATGTCGTCGGTGACATTGCGCACGATGTTAAGCGGCATCTTGCGGATGTTCGCGTTGGAGAAATCCTCGTCACCCGGGTTCACTTCGATCACTTCGGCACCCTTCTCGCGCGCATCTGCGACGAGACCCTGCAGCCGCTCGAAATGGCGGTCACTTACGATCGAGGCATAGTCGTCATTCTCAAGCAGCGTCGGATACATGTTCTTCACGCCCTGGGCGACGCCGGCAATCGCTTCGTCTTCCTTGTCCTGCGGCACGTACATATAGTCGGGGGCGAGGCAGATCTGCCCCGCATTCATCATCTTGCCCAGCGCGATGCGCTCGCCTGCCTTGGCGAAATCGGCGTTGCGTCCCATGAAAACAGGGCTCTTGCCACCCAGCTCAAGTGTCACGGGAACGAGGTTGGCGGCGGCGGCTTCCATCACGCGGCGGCCAGTCGCGGTCGAGCCCGTAAACACGAGGTGATCGAACGGAAGCGATGAGAAAGTGGCGGCAACTTCCGGCCCGCCGGTGATCACGACCAGCTCGTCAGGGGTGAAATACTCCTCGACCAGTTCCTTCATCAGCAAGGACGTGCGCTCGGTGAATTCGGAGGGCTTGATCATCGCGCGGTTGCCCGCGGCAAACACCTGCATCAGCGGGGCGAAGGCCAGGTTGACCGGGAAATTCCACGGCGAAAGTATGCCGATCACGCCCTTGGGTTCATAGCGCACCTCTGCCTTTGCGCCGAGCAAGCCAAGCGGAAACTGCACCTTGCGCTTCTCGGCCTTTGCCCATTGGTCCATGTGCTTGAGCGAGTGCTTGCCCGCACCGACCGTGGCAGCAATATCGGTCAGCATCGACTGGTGCATGCTGCGGTTGCCGAAGTCTGCGCTCATCGCCTTGCACAGGTTCTCGCCGTGATCCTTGACCAGCGCCATCGCGCGCTTGATCCGGTCCCTGCGCATGCTCATCGGCTCGGGGCGCGACTCGTTGAAAGCGGCGCGCTGCAATCTCAGGATTCGCTCAAGCTCTTCGCGGCGATCGTCGGCCATCGTACTCTCCTAGCTATTTGGTCGCATTTGGGTTGCGATTTGCTATCGTTTGTTGCCCAAGCAGCGACGCATGACAAGCTAATACGTATGCCAGGCACTTGGACGTTTGCCTTTGCCGCATTGCAGCATTAGACCGCGTGCCGATTCCAGTTCATCTGTCTCGAGGAGCCAGACATGCCCCAGTTCTCTGCCGCCGATCCTGTCGTCATCCTTTCCTACGCGCGCACGCCGATGGGCGCGATGCAGGGCTCACTGTCGGATGTTTCCGCGACCGATCTTGGTGCGACGGCAGTGAAGGCTGCGGTCGAACGGTCAGGCGTTCCGGGCGACAAGTTCGACCGGGCCTATATGGGCTGCGTACTTCCCGCCGGCCTTGGCCAGGCACCCGCGCGGCAGGCTACGCTGAAGGCTGGCCTGCCCAAGTCGGTGCAGGCGACCACCGTCAACAAGGTCTGCGGCAGCGGCATGCAAACTGTGATCATGGGTGCGGAAGCGCTCGCCAGCGGCACGGTCGATTATGTGATCGCAGGAGGGATGGAGAGCATGACCAACGCTCCCTACCTGCTCAAGAAGCACCGCTCGGGTGCGCGCATCGGCCATGACACCGCCTATGACCACATGTTCCTCGACGGCCTTGAGGACGCCTACGATGCAGGCCGCGCCATGGGCACTTTCGCGCAGGATACTGCCGACGCCTACCAGCTGACGCGCGAGGACATGGACAATTACTCGATCGAGTCGCTGCGGCGCGCGAACGAAGCGATCTCCAGCGGCGCATTTGCAGGTGAGGTTGTCCCGGTATCGGTCGCAACGCGCGCAGGCGAAGTGACGGTCGAGCATGACGAACAGCCCGGCAAGGGCAAGCCTGACAAGATTCCGACCCTGCGCCCGGCCTTCGCCAAGGATGGCACCATCACTGCTGCCACTTCCAGCTCGATTTCCGACGGTGCGGCGGCAGTCGTCCTAACTCGCGAGAGCCTGGCGCAAGCGAATGGCCAGCAGCCGGTCGCAAAGATCGTCGCCATGGCCGCGCATGCGCAGGAACCCAAGGATTTCACCGTAGCTCCGGTTGGCGCCATCCAGAAGGCTCTCGATCGCGCGGGCTGGACCGTCGACGACGTCGACCTGTGGGAAGTGAACGAGGCGTTTGCGTGCGTGGCCATGTTCGCAATGCGCGACATCGGCATCCCGCATGAAAAGATCAACGTCAACGGAGGCGCGACCGCACTGGGCCATCCGATCGGCGCCAGCGGCACCCGGATCGTCGTGACACTGCTCAATGCCCTCAAGCAACAGGGCAAGAAGCGGGGCGTTGCAAGCCTGTGCATCGGCGGCGGCGAAGCCACGGCGATCGCTGTCGAACTGGTCGACTAACGGATCGCTTCGTTCCTGCAAATTTGTGTGGTATCCCTCGCGGCCTTGGGGTCGCGTGTTGAGGGAGAAACACGTCATGAAGAAGCTTATTATTGCCGCCAGTGTGTTGGCACTGGCCGCTTGCTCGCAACCCGCCACTGAAGAAGAAGCCGCTCCTGCGGTTGAAGAAGTCACGGTCCAGACGAGCGGACCGGGAACCTACGAAGTAACCTATGCTGACGGCAGCGTCGGCACTATGGTCTCTTCTGAGGATGGCACCTTCTCGTTTACGCTTGGTGAGGAGACCGGTACCGGCACCTTCACGGAAACCGACGGCAAGATCTGCTTCGATCCGGATGCTGAGGATCAGGAATCGAACTGCTGGACTGCCGGCGAAGTGGGCGAAGATGGCTCTTGGACGTCGACCTCGGATACGGGTGAAGTCGTCACCGTCCGGCGCGTCGAGGCAGCAGCCGAAGCACCGGCCGCTTAATCGGCCAAGCGTCTGCAAAGGGAGATGTGTATGAAGAAGCTGATCGTTGCTGCGAGCTTTCTGGCTATCGCTGGATGTACACAGCCAAACGAGCAGACTGACGAAGCCGCCGCACCAGCGGAAGCTGAAATGGCAGCACCCACCGTCTCGAACGGATCGCCTCCGGGTACCTATGAGGCGACAGCAACCGACGGGTCCGTCATGACTACCGTGATCAATGCCGACGGCACCTATAGCGATACCGCTGCCGATGGCACCTTGGTTGCCGAAGGCACGTGGGCGGTTGTCGACGGGAAAACCTGCTTCACCCCGACCACAGAAGGCCGGGAGCCGATGTGCTTCACTGTCAGCGCTGCCGCCGATGACGGTTCCTTTATCGCCACCCCTGATGCAGGTGACCCGGTAACGGTTCGCCCGGCAGCAGCCGCGGCGGATTAAGTCCGCGCAATAAGACTACGGAAGGGGCGGCCAGTGGTCGCCCCTTTTTCTTGGTCACAGTCAGGGCTCGCCGACACCCCACAGCCGGTCTTCGCGGATCCAGCCTTTGTGGCCGGCCGCGTCGAATTCGCACCAGCCCGCATCGCATTTGCCCAGTTTGCCGACTACGCCTGGCTCAACGTTCCATTTGAGCTGCGAGCCTTCACCGGGCGCAATTCGAATTTGCGCCAGCCCCTCGCCCACGACCAAAGCGGCACGCTCTGGATCGAGCAGCCGCGCCACCACCCAGCCTTGCGTACCGTCAGGATCACTGATCAGCCGCCAGCCCTCTTGAAGCCGCAGCACCTTAACTGGCAGCCCCTGCCGCTTGTAGACCCATTCGATGGGATAATCCTGGCTCGGGCCGACGCGCATGTTGACCTCGCTGGCGCGGAGCGACGCCCAATAGGGCACCTCTCGATCTTGCGCCTTTCCCGATTGGGGGAACACAAGCAGCAATGAGGAAACGAGGGTAAGAATGATCAAGCGCATGTGTTTGCGCATAGCTCGCCACGTGCCATCGCTTCAAGCGCTTGTGGAACATAGCTTGACCGCCCTGCCCCTGAAGCCGTAGCGCGCGCATATGCCTATCGATCAAACGACACAGCGCAAACCGATCGACCATACTCCGCGGGTGATCGTTACCCGCCATCTGATGCCTGCCGTCGAACAGCGTATGAGCGAATTGTTCGACACGAAGCTCAATCCGCGCGACGTCCCTTTCACGCGCGAACAGTTGATCGCAGCGATGCGTGAGGCTGACGTGTTGGTTCCCACGGTCACCGACAGGATCGATGCAGATATGATCGCACAGGCGGGCGACCAGCTGAAGCTGATCGCGAATTTCGGCGCGGGGATCGAACACATCGACCTCGAAGCCGCCGCGAAGCGCAAGATCATCGTGACCAACACGCCCGGCGTCTTCACAGATGACACTGCCGACATCGCCATGTCCAGCATCATCGGCGTCCCTCGGCGTATCCGCGAAGGCGTGGGGCTGGTGCGCAGCGGACAATGGACCGGCTGGGCGCCGTCGGGGCTGCTTGGCCGAAAGCTTGGCGGCAAAGTGCTCGGCATCGTCGGCATGGGACGCATCGGGCAGGCAGTAGCGCACCGTGCGCGCGCTTTCGGGCTCGAAATCGGCTACACCAACCGCAAACGGCTTCCTGGAGCGATCGAGCGCATGCTCGGCGCGCGCTTTGTGCCGGACGTGGATACGCTGGCAGCCGAGGCCGACATACTGACTCTGCATTGTCCGCTTACCGACGAGACGCGCGGCATGATCGATGCGCGGCGGATTTCGCTGATGAAGCCGGGCTCTTCGATCATCAATACGGCGCGCGGCGAATTGATCGACCAGGAAGCGCTGATCGCCGCGCTTCAAAGCGGGCACCTCGCCGGCGCTGGGCTCGACGTCTATCCCGACGAGCCCAATGTCGACCAGCGGCTGCTCGACATTCCCAACGTCATGACGCTGCCGCACATCGGCAGTGCCACCGCCGAAGGACGCGAGGCTTCGGGGGAGAAAGTGATCGCGAATATCCGCTTCTGGATGGATGGCCATCGACCGCCCGATCAGGTGTTGATCGGCCTTTGAACGCCGGACATCGCTTCGTGCTTGCAGCCGCGCATTAGAGTTGTAAGGCGCCGATCCGATGGACGAATTTGCCGCACAGATCGAAGAGCTCGAGCACCAGTGGATGCGCCGCTGGATGGCGCGCGACCGCAAGGGCATGAAGGCGCTGGCCACTAACGAATTCGTGTTCCTGCTAGGTGGGCAGACCTCTGCCATGCTCGATCGGCCAAGCTGGCTGGAAGCGACAACCTCCCGCTTCCTGTGCACCGGCTATCGCTTCAGGGACATCTATGTGCGTCGCCACAAGAAGCTGGCCGTTTTTGCTGCGCGCATGTCGATCGAAGCGCGGCTTGGCCCCAAGAAGATCGAAGGTGACGTCTGGATCACCGACCTGTGGCAACAGGGCGGCATCCGGCGCAAATGGAGGCTGGTGGAGCGGACCATGTCACGCCCCGACACCACCCCCGAATTGCCGGAAATCATCCACGAAATGCAGCTCTGGCGCTGACGCCACGCGTCAGTCGCCGGTCAGGATGCGGTCCACCAGCTCCTTCACCGTGGGGGTGGAGTTGTTCGAATAGAACGGGTCCTGCTTGAAGCGATAGGCAGCGTGCCCCGCAAAGGCGAGATTGTTGTCCGGATCGCCGCCATGAGCGATATCCTGCAGCGTCTTCTGGATGCAGAAGCTACGCGGATCGGCGAGACGTCCGGTGGTGTGATCGTCATGATCCTTCCAGCTCGAGAACTGGCAGTGCGAAAGGCAGCCCATGCAGCCCTGCTGGTCGGCGCGGATTCGCTCCGCGCTTTCAGGCGTCACAAAGACCACGGTGTTGTCCGGCGTCTTGAGCGGTTCGGTGAATCCTTCGTGCATCCACGCCTGCGCCTTGCGCTGGTCGCCGGGGTGAACCCAGAAATACTTGGCCTTGCCGTGATCGCTCAGCGGAACCGTTCCCTCTTCCTCGTCGCGCTTGAAGATCGGGATCTGCCGCTCTGAACGGTGCATCAAATCATAGAGGAAAGGCGTCTTGACCGCACTCGAATAGAAGCCCGTAGGGCTGAACTGGTGCAGCAGGACGTCGCCGGGCTCGACCGTGCGCAGCATGTCTTTCCAGACCTGCGGGATCGGGCTTTCCTTGGTCAGCAACGGACGCGTGCCGAACTGGAAGATGATCTTGCCGAGCTCGGGATTGTCGATCCAGTCGTTCCATTCGCGCAGGAACCACACCCCACCAGCCATGACGATGCCGGTATCTTCCGACACACCCTCTGCGCGCATGGTTTCGCGCAGCGCCTTCACGCGCGGATAGGGATCTTCAGGTTTGCGCGGATCTTCGGCGTTGGACAGGCCGTTATGACCGCCTGCCAGCCACGGGTCTTCATAGACCACCGCTGCCATCAGCTCTGGCACCTTGGAGTAGCTGCGCTTCCACAGTGCGCGGAACGCGCGCGCCGAACTTACGATTGGCAGGTAATAGACATTGTAGCGCGCCGCGATCTCGGCGAGCTTGTAGGGCATGCCCGCGCCGCAAGTGACCCCGGTGATCAGGCCTTTGCAATTCTCCAGCACGCCTTCGAGGACCTGCTGCGCGCCGCCCATTTCCCACAGCACGTTGATGTTTATCGCGCCCTGGCCATTAGCGATTTCATAGGCGCGCTTCACCTGTTCGGTGGCGCCATCGATGCCGTAACGGACAAGTTGTTCGAAACGCTCCTTGCGCGTCGCCTGCGGGTAAATTTGAGGGATGACATTACCGTCCGCGTCGTAGCTGTCGGCATTCACCGCACTGACCGTGCCGATGCCGCCCGCAGCAGCCCATGCGCCAGAACTGGCATGATTTGTTGCCGAAACGCCCTTGCCGCCTTCAACCAGCGGCCAAACTTCGCGCCCGCCGTAGATGATCGGGCTTAGTCCCTTGAACAATGAAATGCTCCCCTTGCACCGCGTCTTTCTGCGCGCGGCGAGTTACCGAATGTGCTGCTAACCAATTCCGTTACGCTTGTTGAGGTGTTTCCGCCAGTGCGGTGTAGAACTTTCCTCGCACTGCTATTTGTTGAGCGCGCAGGGGCGGATTTCCCGTGGCTCCGGAAGGCGATCGGCTCGCTCGAAGCGAGCGAAATAGCCTCGAATGTCAGGCTTCTCGATGAATTCGACGAGCTGGAAGCCGACAGCCTTGAACTCGCAGATCAACAGAAGCGGCGGGATACCGTGCTGGTCCGTGGGCCTGTCGGTATCGACAACCACCACCTGCCCGTCTTCGGTCAGGGCGGGCCATAGCCTCCAGAGGAAAGCGTAGGGCTCGCTCACCTCATGGTACATGTGGACCAGGAAGATGCGGTCGAAACTGTCGGCGGGGAGCTGCGGATCGTCCTCGCGTCCGAACTTGATCGAGACATTGTCGAGCCGCTCGCGTTCGACGCGTCGGCCCAGTCGATCGAGCGCTTCACGGTCGATATCCTGCGCCAGCACGCGACCGTCTTCGCCCACGCGCGCTGCCAGGCGGACGGTATAATAGCCTTCACCCGCGCCAATATCGGCCACTGTCATCCCGCTGGTGACTTCTGCGAGATCCATCACCTTCTGCGCTTCGCCGCGTTCATCGCGAACATCTTCGCCTGACAGATAGCTCGAGGCTGTGTCCGAAACCGGCCGATCCGCCCGAGGGAACTCACGCGCGCTGTCCGGCCTGCTGGCATTGCTGCCCATCGGTCCGCAGGCGCTGAGGGCAATCAGCCCGGCGAGCACAAGGAAGGCTCCGCGCATCGTCACTCGACGTCGTCTATCTCGACCTTTTCGCCCGTGACGCGCTGCGCCAGTGCGGCGGAAATGAAGGGATCGATGGCGCCATCGAGCACGTCGCCCGGTGAAGTCGAAGTTACCCCCGTACGCAGGTCCTTCACCATCTGGTACGGCTGAAGCACGTAGGAACGGATCTGGTGTCCCCAGCCGATGTCGCTCTTGGAGGAATGCTCAGCGCTGGCAGCTTCCTCGCGCTTGCGCATCTCTTCCTCGTAAAGCCGCGCCTTCAGCATGTTCATCGCAATTTCGCGGTTCTTGTGCTGGCTGCGGTCGACCTGGCTTGCCACGACGATGCCGCTCGGCTGGTGCGTGATGCGCACGGCCGAGTCAGTCGTGTTGACGTGCTGGCCGCCCGCGCCGCTGGCGCGGTAGGTGTCGATCTTGAGGTCTGCCGGGTTGATCTCGATATCGATATTGTCATCGATTACGGGATAGACCCAAACCGAGCTGAACGAAGTGTGACGGCGCGCCGAACTGTCATACGGGCTGATACGCACAAGGCGGTGCACACCGCTCTCGGTCTTGGCATAGCCATAGGCGTTGTCGCCCTTGATAAGGAGCGTGGCCGACTTGATCCCGGCCTGCTCGCCTGCCTGGTATTCGACGGTTTCCACCTTGAAGCCGCGGCGTTCAGCCCAGCGGGCGTACATCCGTAGCAGCATTTCAGCCCAATCCTGGCTTTCAGTGCCGCCTGCGCCCGCATGGATTTCGAGATAGGTGTCGTTGCCGTCGGCTTCGCCCGAAAGCAGCGCCTGGACCTTGTCGGCATCTGCGCGCTCTGCCAGCCTTGCAAGGCTCTGCAAGCCTTCCGCGATAACACTGTCCTCGCCTTCGGCTTCACCCATTTCGACGAATTCGATGGCGTCACCCATCTCGGCAGTGATCTGCTTTACCGTGTTGATCGCGGTTTCAAGCTGCTTCTGCTCGCGCGTGATCGCCTGGGCCTGCTTGGGATCGTCCCACAGCTTCGGATCCTGGACCCGCGCATCCAGCTCGTCGAGCCGACGCAGCGCGCGCTCCCAGTCGAGCGACTGCCGCACGAGCGCCAGCGCTGCATTGATCCGATCGATATGGGCCTGCCCTTCGGCACGCATAGTTTATCCTTCGCAAAAATGAGCGCCCGCGCTTAGCGGACCATGGCCGATTGTAAAGCCGCGAGCGTGCCGCCCGCTCAGTGGCTGAGCTTGTGCACCGCCTCAAGCGTCAGCCGCACATGGTCGCGATAATCCATGTTGGAATGAACCATCACGATCCTGCCGTCTTGCGCGATGACATAGCTTGTGCGGCTAGTGATGCCGGTATCCTTGCCTCCGCGCACCAGAGCCACGTCATAGGCGTCGATCACTTGGCGCGATGCAACGCCGACGGGAAATGCGTCACGGCATTCCTCGCGGCTGAAGCGATTGAGTGTTTCGATGTCATCATTCGACATGCCAACCACGCTTGCGCCCAATGCCTTGAATTCGGGCATGGCCTCCGCGAAAGCATTGGCTTCAAGCGTGCAGCCTTGGGTGAATGCCTTGGGGTAGAAGTACAGGACCACCGGCCCCTTTGCGAGCGCTGCGCGCAAGTTGAAGCCGAATTCCTTGCCTGCCAGAGCGGCCTCTGTCGCAAAGATCGGTGCTTTGGTACCGACAGGAAGATTTGCCGCTGCCGGAACACCAAGCCCGAGTGCAAGAACTGCTGCCATTGCCAATTTACGCATCGCGATACACTCCATTCCAAACGTCAGGACAAAAAGCGCACGATGCGCCAATTCGGTTCCCCGCTTTAGTAAATCCCGCCCTGTTCCTCGACGAAGTCATTGGAGCGGCCTTCGCCCGAACCTGCCTGTTCGCCCTGCCCGCGACGGATCAGCGCCAGCAACTCATCGCGCAGCGACGCGACCCTGTCCTGTCGGGTTTCGCGCGGCGGCTCGGTATCGGGCTTGAAAGCTTCCCAGATCACTGGCGAAAGCGGGTCGGTAGTAGGCCATTGGTCAAACACGCGCTTGCCGCTCCGCCGGTCGATCCGGACCATGCGGATACCCGCCGGAGCAACTGCCGGCTGTTTGCTCCAATGATCCATCGTCGCCTGGACGAATTCCTTGAAGATCGGCGCAGCGGTATTGCCGCCCTGCACCCACCCGCCAAGATCGCGCGGCTGGTCGAACCCGACATAGACACCCGCCACGATGTCGGGCGTGCCGCCCACGAACCAGGCGTTGGTCGGGCCGTTGGTGGTGCCGGTCTTGCCGAAAAGCGGCAGGTCGATATCGCGCAGGCGCGTGGCGGTTCCCCGCTGCACCACGCCTTCGAGCATGTGGATCACCTGAAACGCGGTGCGCGGATCGAGCACCTGCTCGCCTTTAACGCCGAAACGCGGCATCGGCTGCCCGTCCCACTCCGGCATGTTGCAGCCTTCGCAGCGGCGCTTGTCGGCGCGCCAGATCACCTTGCCCCGTCGATCCTGAACGAAATCGATCACGGTCGGCTGGTTCAACCGACCATGGTTTGCAAGTGCGGCATAGGCGTTGACCATCCGCTCCACCGTGGTGTCGCCTGCTCCCAAAGCGAATGAGGGATAGGCACCATAAGAGCCGATCCCGACCCGCTTGAAGGTACTGACCACCTCGGGCATGCCAGCATCCATCGCGATATGGACCGTCATCAGGTTTCGCGACTGTTCGAGGCCCCAGCGCATGGTGTGGACGCCGCCAGACTCACCGCCGAAGTTGCGGAAGCATTTCTCGCCGAGATTTGCGCCCTGGTAGAAGCAGAAGGTTTGGTCTGGAACTTCGGTGGCCGGGGTCATGCCGTTGTCGAGCCCGGTGGCATAGACGAACGGCTTGATGGTCGAGCCCGGCTGGCGCTCCGCCTGCGTGGCGCGGTTGAAATCGCTCAGGCGGAAGTCGAACCCGCCCTGCATAGCGAGAATCCGGCCCGTCTGGACTGATTCCGCAAGGAACCCGCCCGAGACCTCGGGGATCACCGCTACACGATAGCCATTGCCGACCGGCTGCGCCGCGATCACATCGCCTGCCTTGAGCGCATCGGGGAAATTGATCAGCGGCGCTTCCTTGCCGTCCGCAAAACCGACGCGAGCGCTCTGACCGGCGCGGCTTGTGACGACGCCAATCCGCCAATTACTATATCGAATGCCGAGAAACGAGCTTTGCAGCTGCCCGGCCCAGTCGCCCTTGCTCACATCGATCGTGGCTATCGGGCCAGTCCAGCCACGATTGCCGTGATACCGCAGCAGCCCGGCGCGCAGTGCATCGCGCGCGGCCACTTGAAGTTCGGGATCGAGCGAAGTGCGCACCCAAAGGCCACCCGCATAGACGCTGTTCGGACCTTCCTCTGCAGTTTCGCCGAATTGATCGAGCAACTGGCGGCGCACTTCCTCAAGAAAATATCCGGCATCGACCGAACGTTCGCTGCGCTGCGCAACCAGACCCAGCGGCTTCGCCTGCGCCACGCGCATTTCTTCCGCGGTGATGAAGCCGTTCTCTTCCATCTGGCTCAACACGAAATTGCGCCGCTCGATTGCAAGCTCGGCATTGCGCGCACGGCCATAGCGTTCGGGCGCCTTGGGCAGGATCGCAAGGAACGCCATTTCATGCAGGTCGAGCTGGTCGACATCCTTGTCGAAATAGGCCTGCGCCGCGGCCTGCACGCCGAAGCTGCGGCGGCCGAGCGGAATCTCGTTGAGATAGAGCTCAAGTATTTCCTGCTTGCTCAGCACCCCTTCAATGCGGCGGGCAAGGATCATTTCCTTGAGCTTGCGGGTAACCGAATACTCGTCACCCAACAGCAAGTTCTTCGCGACTTGCTGTGTGATGGTTGAACCGCCGACAGCGCGTTCGCCCGATCCGAACTTCATGGCATAGTCGAAAACGGCGTTAAGCGTGCCGGTGATGTCTACCCCGCCATGGCTGAAGAAGGTCTTGTCCTCAGCTGACAGGTAGGATTCGATCAGCTTCTCCGGGAAATCGGCATATTGCAGCTGCACGCGCCGCTCACGGGCATAGGAATGGACGATCTCGCCATCGATCCCGCGTACAACTGTGGGCAGCGGCGTCTCGTACCCCACCAGGCTTTCCGCATCGGGCAGGTCGCGCGCTAGCAGCGCCCAGATCGCAATGAGAAGCACCACGCCGCCAGCAAACGCTCCGACGGCCCAGCGAAACCTGCGGTGTTCGCGCCAGTTCGCACGAAACCATTCCAATGCAGCCACGCTGTCACCGCGCAGGCGCTGGCGCACATAGGCAAGGTCTATTTTGGCAGATTCGGTCATGGTCGGATCATTCATTCGGCGGCGGCAATAGCATGCGGATTCACGGGAAGGCTAGGCGCTTCTCCATGAACCGCATTGCAACGCGTCAACCACCCCCTTGCCTGACGAAATAGATGCGTATCGCCCGTGCCATGGCATCGGCAAATCCGCTTTTCCATTCTGCCGACGTGAGCCGCGCAGCATCCTGCTCATTGGTGACGAAGCCTGCTTCGAACAGCACGGAGGGCATATCGGGCGAACGCAGCACCACGAGGTCTGCCGCGCGCAAGGGTTGCGGATGGAACGTCAGTTGCCCCTCCCCCTCGCGCGTCACAAGCGAAGCAAATTCAAGCGAATCGGTTTGCGAACGCCGCTGCGACAGCTCGACTAGGATCGCGCTGACCTGTTCGCTCTGGCCATCGATCGACAGGCCGTTAAGACGGTCGGCATCGTTTTCGCGGCGCGCGAAACGGGCAGCCGCAGCGCTCGATGCCCGGGCCGAGAGCGTATAGAGGCTCGCGCCGCTCACGCCGCTCTTCTCGCCTGCCGAATCGGCATGGATCGAAACGAACAGGTCGGCCCCCATTCGGCGCGCGATATCGGGCCGCTCGGCAAGCGCGAGCAAGCGATCGTCTTCGCGGGTCAGCGCAACGCGGACCCCGCCCTGGCGCACCAGCGCGTCACGCAAGGCAAGCGCGAGCCCAAGCGTCACGTCCTTTTCACGGATGCCAGCACCGACAGCGCCCGGATCGTGTCCGCCATGCCCCGCATCGATGACAACCAACGGACGATCGGGATCGGCGGGGCCATAGATGCCAGGCAGCGCCGCCGCTTCGGCCAATTCGGGCATGAACAGCCGCAGCACATAATCGCGCCCCCATTGCGGGACAGGCAGCTTGATCCCGGCGGAGACCAGGCCGCCAACCAGTAGCAGCGGGAGCATGACAATCAGGACAAGATGGGTGCGCAGGCTCATTGCCTCACAAGGTTACGGCGTTGCCGTGGCAAAGCGCAATATGGTTGCGAGTTGAAACCCACGGTGCTAGCAGCGCAAACAGTGGCAGGAACCGGCTGCATAGCTCCAAAATGGAGCTTGGCCGAGCTTCCAATCCGCTGCCGGGCGAAAACCTTTCGCATGGCTTCACAACAGGTTGACGCAGTGAAGAGACAGCCCTCCCCGCAATTCCGTTCGCCGCGCGGCACGCGCGCGATCGATTTTGTGGGCCGGGCAGCAGCAGCTTGCTGCAATCTTGCACTTGCAGACGCATATTCCGAATTCCTGCCCCACCGGCTTACGGGCCCGGGCAGAACCCATCACGTCGCCCGGCATCACGCCGCCAGCGGCGCATTCACACAACAACACAATTATGGGCGCGCGCGGGGCGGCATAGACGCTTCGCGAACACGCGCCTGGAGAATTCATAATGGCAACGCGCATGCTCATCGACGCGCGCCACCCGGAAGAAACGCGGGTGGCGGTGGTCAAAGGCAACCGGATCGAAGAATTTGATTTCGAGTCTGCTGAACACAAGCAAATCAAAGGCAATATCTACCTTGCCAAGGTAACAAGGGTAGAACCCTCGCTGCAGGCGGCATTCGTCGATTTCGGCGGCAACAGGCACGGCTTCCTCGCCTTCAGCGAAATCCATCCGGACTATTACCAGATCCCGCAGGCTGACCGCGAAGCGCTGCTCGCCGAAGAGGCTGAGGCTGCCGAGGAAGAAGCGCGCCTGCGCGCCGAAGAGGAAGAGGCGGGGAACCTGCCAGGCGACGAATACGATGCCGAGGATGAGGAATCTGCCGAGGCTCTCGTAGAGGAATTCGCCGAAGACGGCGTCGAGGAAATCGACACTTCGGAAAAGGACGAGGTCTCCACGATCGAAGGCGGGCATGTCGAGAACGGCGACGATTCCGATGAGGATGAAGCCGACGACGAGTCGGAATCGGACGAAGAGGAAGGCGATCGTCGCGGCCGCGGCCGTCGCGGACGCCGCCGCCAGGGTGGCAGCAAGAGCCGCGCCAAGGAAGTCGACGAAGTGCGCGCGCGCCGCCAGGCACTGCGCCGTCGCTACAAGATCCAGGACGTCATCCAGCGCCGCCAGGTACTGCTGGTACAGGTCGTAAAGGAAGAACGCGGCAACAAGGGCGCCGCGCTCACCACCTATCTCAGCCTTGCCGGCCGCTACACCGTGCTCATGCCGAACTCTTCGCATGGCGGCGGGATCAGCCGCAAGATCAGCTCCTCGGGTGACCGCAAGCGCCTGAAGCAAGTCGTTTCGGACCTCAAGCTGCCCAAGTCGATGGGCCTAATCGTGCGCACCGCGGGCCTTTCCCGAACCAAGCCCGAGATCAAACGCGACTTCGACTATCTCGCGCGCCTGTGGGACGAGATCCGCGAAAAGACGCTCGCTTCCACCGCACCTGCATTGATCCATTCGGACTCCGACCTGATCAAGCGCGCCATCCGCGACATCTACAACAAGGAAATCGAGGAAGTCGTGGTCGAAGGCGAGGAAGGCTACAAGTCGGCCCGCGCCTTCATGAAGTTGCTGATGCCCAGCCATGTGCGCCGGGTGAAAGCCTATTCTGACCCGGTTCCTCTCTTCCAGCGTTTTGGCGCTGAAGACCAGCTGCGGGCGATGTATGACCCGGTCGTCCAGCTCAAATCTGGCGGGTACCTCGTGATCAACCCGACCGAAGCGCTGGTTTCGATCGACATCAACTCTGGCCGCTCGACCAAGGAACACGGGATCGAAGCGACCGCACTCAGCACCAACCTCGAAGCGGCCAAGGAAATCGCCCGCCAGCTGCGCCTGCGTGACATGGCCGGGCTTGTGGTGATCGACTTCATCGACATGGAGTACAACTCCAACATCCGTAAGGTCGAGAAGGCGATGAAGGAAGCGCTCAAGAACGACCGGGCGCGGATCCAGGTCGGGCGCATTTCGGGCTTCGGTCTGATGGAAATGAGCCGCCAGCGCCTGCGCACCGGAGTGCTTGAAGCGACCACTCGCGCCTGCCCGCATTGCGACGGCACTGGCCTTGTCCGCACGGCCTCAAGCGCCGGCCTTTCGGCGCTCCGCCTGATCGAGGATGAGGCCGCCAAGGGCAAGGGAACGATTATCCGCCTCGGTGCCAGCACTGAAGCCGCGATCTACCTGCTCAATGCCAAGCGCTCCGATCTCCAGGAGATCGAGGACCGCTACGGCGTTTCGGTCGAAGTGGTGCCCGAAGGCGAGGAAGAAGGCGCGAAGATGAGCATCGCAAGCCTCGGGCCCCGCCCGACGCAGGCGCCGCGCTTCGAACCGATCGTGATCGAGGAAGATGACGAAGACGATATCCCGGAGGATATCGACGACGAAATCGACGAGGACAGCGACAGTGCTTCCGAGCGTGACGACGATGGTGACGATGCCCGCAAGAAGAAGCGTCGCCGCCGACGGGGTGGCCGCGGGCGCAACAAGAACCGTCGCGAAGACAGCGATGAAGCGCGCGACGACGAAGGCGACACAGAGGAAGGCGAGGCAGGCGAAGAACATCCCTCCTCCGACGAAGAAGGCGGCGAACGCCCCAAGAAGCGTCGTCGTCGCGGCGGTCGCGGACGCAACAGGAAGCGCCGCGAAGGCAATGGCGAAGAGTCGCTGAGCGAAGGCGAAACCGAGAGCTCGGAAGAGCCCGAAGCGCAGGTGTCCGAAGCGAAACCGGAGAGCGATGCGCCCGAAGGCGCAGCCGAAGTGGAAGCGGAGGAAAAGCCCAAGCGCAAGCGCGCGCCGCGCAAGAAGAAGGCCGAGCTCGAGGCCGAAGCGCCGGTCGAAGCGGAAGCACCTGCGGAAGCCGAGGAGGCTCCGAAGCCCAAAGCAAAGCGTGCTCCGCGCAAGAAGAAGGAAGAGGCTCCCACTCCGGAAGCCCCGGCTGACGAAGCTCCCGCTCCGGAAGAAGCCGCTGAAACAGCTCCTGCGCCGAAGAAGAAACGCGCTCCCCGCAAGACCAAGGCGAGCGAAGCCGCTGCAGAGACGGCCACGGCTGAAGCCACCGATGCGCCCGATGCCGGTGACGGCGGCGAGCCAAAGCGCGGCTGGTGGCAGAGCACCTTCGGCGAGTAAGTTGACCGGTGGGCGGCGCGGCTGAGGCTGCGCCGCCGCCTACCCATCAATTCGACGCAAACAGTCGGGGGTTAGACCCCGGCCTTGCGGGCAATGCCCCATTCGTTCCAGCCCGCCACGCGCGGGGCCTTGGGCAAATATCCCTGCCCCAGCGGTTCGACTTCGAAACCTGCACCGCGCAGTGCTGCCCCAATCGGGCGGGTGAGGTGGCAATTGCCTGCAATACGCTTCCACACCGGCTCGATCCGGTCCTGCCAGCGCGCAACATCGGGATCGGGCGCCCGACCATGCTCCAGGAACAGCAACCTGCCGCCGGGCCGCAAGATGCGCCGCATCTCGGACATCACCTGCGCCGGATTATCTACCGAGCACAGGGTGAAGGTGCACACTACGGTATCGAAACTGCGCTCTGGGAAGGGGATGTGCTCACCCACGCCTTCGCGGATGTCATTGTGCCATCCCCGCGCCCGCGCCCGTTCGCGCGCAGCCTCGAGCAAGCCGCCGTGGGGATCGATCCCTGAAAAGCTGGAAACGAGGCTGGTCTGGTAGAATTCCTGATTGAGTCCGCCACCGCAGCCCAGTTCGAACACGTCGCCGCTTGCCAGCGGCACAAGTTGCGAACGCCGCTTCATCACCTGCCCCTGCCCGCAGGCAAAGGTAACCAGGCGCGGCATTACGTGTGCATCATACCAACTCTGCAATCCCATCGGCGCCTCTCCACCCCCCGATATGCATCAGGCTATGTCGAGCGCGGACTGCTTGCAAGCGGTCTCTAACGCGCCTTTGCGAGAGCATCCGCGATGGTGCGCATGTCCGCATGCAGGCTGGCAGCGGCAGCCTCCGCCGATTGATCGCACAGTCGCACCACCTGCGGCATCGACATGCCGATACGCAGGGTGCCGCCCCACCCGCCATCGCGGCGCACACACTTGACCGGCTGGCCGAGCCGTAGGCCCGCCAGGGCGAGGTCGCGGTGGAGCCTTTGGGCATCGTCGAAACCTGACGTCGCATCGAGTGTGCTCACATCAAGTGTCGCCAACGTGCGCATCTCGATCGGATGTTCGCGCGGTTCCTCTTCCGCGCCAAAGGCATAGGGGCGCACGAGCCGCAGCCCGAGCCGTGCGACGACTTCGTCGACCAGCGCCGCCTCGAAGCGGTCGAGCAATGCCGCCACCGAGGCAATCGGCAGCCGCTGGAAACGCTCCAGTTCGAACACGCTGGCTTCATAGCGCAGCCCCAATCCCGGGTTCTCGCCTTCGGGCAGCTGATCGCGCCCTGCCCAGCCTTCAGGGAACTCGGCCCGCC
Organism: Altererythrobacter litoralis; assembly: GCF_036324225.1. Taxonomy (NCBI): domain Bacteria; kingdom Pseudomonadati; phylum Pseudomonadota; class Alphaproteobacteria; order Sphingomonadales; family Erythrobacteraceae; genus Altererythrobacter; species Altererythrobacter litoralis. The sequence continues at coordinate 260,287 of NZ_JAZDQV010000001.1, read as the reverse complement.
GGAAGACACTGGCAAGGCCGGACGGAAGCGGCGCTGCACTCCGCATCATGGTGCGGGTAACCAGCGCGAAGCCGTTGAACGGCGGCCCGCCCATGAATTTCGATCCGGTCAGGAGCACCATGGCCCCCCGCGACAGATATTCATGCAGGGCCGGTATGGTGATGCGCGCCTGGCATGCGTCGACCACGAAATCGACCTTATCGCCAAATCGCTCGGCCAGCATTGCCAGCTCAGCAGGCTCTGGCAGGATCAGGCCTGTCTTGGAGCCATGCACGACATGGACCAGCGGGTGTAGTCCGGCTGAATGCGCCTGTTCTATCTCTTGCGCGATATCATCGGCGATCTGGCGGCTCGAATGTGCTCTGCCCTCGCTGTCGCGTACCGGCACGTCGGCCAGCTCGATAATGCCGAAGCCTTCGACTGGGGCACCCAGTTCGGTCGGCACGCCAAACGGGGTTTCTCCGGCGAAATAGCGGCCATGGGCGGAATGGATGCAGCCGCTGCCCACTTCGTCCGCGCCCAGCAGGATGTTGTGGATGCCGCCCGGCGCCTTGCCCAGCACTGCGGCGAGCGCGACATATTCGAGGTCTGTCCCCGATGCCGCGAACACGACCTCCACATCGCTCGAAAGATCGTAGGCCGCGCGGATTCGCGCCCGCAGCGATTCGAGCTGAGCTTCGTAGGTCGCAAGGCCTGCAGCCAATACGCCGCGCAGGTGGGTGAAGGCCTCTGGCGAGACATCATTGGCGGTCGAAGAGGCGTAGGCGAGCGTCCGCCGCGGATAGGGAGCGGAAAAATACTTGTTCAACCCGCTCTCTTGATCGAGCGAAATGCGCGCGTCACCACCCGATGAAAGCAGCGCGATCAGCTCGTTGGTTAGGTCATCCTGCTCGATAGTGGGAAGGATGTCAGGCGTGTTTGTGAAAATGCGGCCCATTGTGTCCCGATTCAGCTTGGCTGCGAAGCGAGACCGCCTTATGGGCCGCGGCGCAGAAAAGAAAGGTTTAGTCGCGTGTCCTTCCCCATTGCGCCGCTTACCATCGACGAAAAGACCAAGCGCGATACGCGCATCCTGTTCATCGCGAAGAACGCGTTATGGGATGGCACGGGCAGCGCCGAAGACGGCAACCATGCCACCTATCACGTGGAGATGCGCGAGGTCCTGAAGGGCCTCGGCCTGAACCTGCGCGTCGAAGACAGGTTCGAAGTGCTGTTCGACAAGCCGGACGTCGATTTCGTCTTCCCGCTGCTCAACCGCGCCGGCTTCTTCAATTCGGAAATGCTGTGCCCGCTGCTGTGTGAGCGCGCCGGCATTCCCTATCTCGGCGCCAGCCCGATCCTGCGCGGCCTGTCGGATGACAAGCACCTCGCCAAGCGTGCCGTGCGCGACGCGGGCGTGCCGACTGCACCCTGGGCGATCTATCGTCGCGGGGCACCGATCGACCCTGCGAAATGCCCAGAAGGCACCCGCTTCGTGGTCAAGCCGAACAATTCCTCAGCCAGCTGGGGCGTGATGGACGCGACCGACTGGCCCACCGTCGAGAAGGCGATCCATGGCGTGCACGAGCTTGGCCATGACGCGCTGGTCGAACCCTTCATCGACGGCAGCGACGTCGAAGTGCCGGTGGTCACGGTCAATGGCGAACCGGTGATCCTGCCGATGATGATCTTCCGCCAGGCCGATCCCTCGCACCTGCGCACCTATCAGGAAAAGCGCGACCTGGTCGATCGCAGCCAGAAATACTCGCTCGATCCCTTCGAGAACCCGGAAATGATCGCGAAGATCACCGATTACACGCAAAAGGCGATGCAGGAATATCGGCCGTTCGATTACGGCCGGTGGGAATTCCGCGTGAACGAGGAAACCGGCGACATCACTTTCCTCGAGCTGAACCTCAATTGCAATTTGTGGTCGCAGAAGGTGTTCGGGCGCGCGGCCAACCTCGCAGGGTGGACGCAGGAACAGCTGATCGAAACGATCCTAGCAGAAAGCCTTCGCCGCCACGGGCTGATGGCCTGACGAGCGCTGGATCGGCGGGTTGCCCTCTGGGCCGAAGCCGTTAGATAGGTGGCAAAGCGAAACAGGATACGGGATTCAATGGCGACCTTTACCCTTCCCAAGAACTCGAAGATCACCGGCAAGGGCACGACCCACAAGGCCGATGGCGGCAAGCGGGTTAAGACCTTCAAGATCTATCGCTACGATCCCGATAGCGGCGAAAACCCGCGCTATGACAAGTTCGAGATCGATCTCGACCAGTGCGGCCCGATGGTTCTCGACGCGCTGTTCAAGATCAAGAACGAAATCGACCCAACGCTGACCTTCCGCCGCTCGTGCCGCGAGGGGATTTGCGGTTCCTGCTCGATGAACCTCAACGGCAGGAACGGGCTCGCCTGCACCACCGCGATCGAAGACCTTTCGGGCGAAATCCGCATCACTCCGCTGCCGCATATGGAAGTGATCAAGGACCTCGTTCCCGATTTCACGCATTTCTATGCGCAATACGCCTCGATCCGTCCCTGGCTGCAAACCGTGAGCCCGACGCCGAGCGGCAAGGAACGGCTGCAATCGCCCGAACAGCGCGAAAAGCTGGACGGGCTTTACGAGTGCATCCTGTGCGCCTGCTGTTCGACTTCGTGCCCCAGCTATTGGTGGAATTCGGACAAGTTCCTTGGCCCGGCGATCCTGCTCCAGGCCTATCGCTGGTTGGCCGATAGTCGCGATGAAATGACCGGTGAGCGGCTCGACCAGCTCGAGGATCCGTTCCGGCTCTATCGCTGCCACACCATCATGAATTGCGCGAACGTCTGCCCCAAGGGCCTCAGCCCGGCCAAGGCGATCGCGGAAACCAAGAAGATGATGGCAGAACGCCAGATCTGATCCCGTGGCACTGAAAGACGACGTTTTCGAGCACGGGCCCGATCCCGAGAATCCGGGCTGGAATCACTGGAACCTGAAGGATCCGACGCTGTTCAACGGCGCGGTGATGGGCAAGCTCATTGCCAGAGCCGAAGGCGGCAAGTGCCGCCTGCGCATGTTCCCCGAGCGCAAGCATGAGAATTTGCAGGGCATCATCCATGGCGCAATCACGCTGTCACTGATCGACATCTCGCTCTTCACCACCATGCATGTGATCGGCACCGGCAATGCCGGCCCATCGGTTACGCTCGAACTCTCCACCCAATTCATCGGTGGCGGCGATCCCAAAAGGCCGCTCGATGCGGTGACAGAGATCATGCGCGAAACCGGCAATCTCGTTTTCGTTCGCGGCGAGGTGGTGCAGGACGAAGACCGTGTCGCCGCCTTCAGCGGTATCATCCGCAAGTTCCTGCCCCGGGCGCTCTGACCGTGAGCGGATTGCTCGCGCGCTATGACGAGCTGATTGCCGCAGGCGAACTGCACCCCGATTCGGACCAGCGCGCCGCTGCGGAGCGCCTTGCCCGATTGCAGTCGGACCTTGAAGCCGTGCCAAAACGCGGTTCGGTGCTTTGGCGCGCTCTCAATCGCAAGCCCGAAGCTACCAAGGGCATCTACATGTGGGGCGGCGTCGGGCGCGGCAAGTCGATGCTGATGGACCTGTTCGTGGAAACGCTCGCCATCAGTCGCAAGCGCCGAGTGCATTTTCACGCCTTCATGCAAGAAGTCCACACGCTGCTGCGGGAGGCACGAAAGGGCAAGACCGGCGACCCTATCCCGCCGGTGGCGAATGCCCTGGCGCAGGATGTGCGCTGCCTCGCCTTCGACGAGATGGTGGTGAACAATTCGGCCGACGCGATGATCATGAGTCGGTTATTCCGCGCGCTGATCGTGGATGAAGGCGTAACTGTAGTCACTACCAGCAACCGGGCCCCGCGCGACCTCTACAAGGACGGGCTCAACCGCGAGCACTTCCTGCCCTTCATCGACCTGATCCATGAGCGGCTCGATGTGCTGCCCCTCAACGGTCCAGTCGACTACCGGCTCGACCGGCTTGCCGGGATAGCCAGCTGGCACGCGCCGCTGGGCTCAGCCGCCACCGAGCAGGTCCGCGAAGTGTTCTTCCGCCTTACCGACTACAAGCCTGAGGATGCCGCGCACGTCCCCTCTGGCGAGCTCGAAATTGGCGGAGGGCGCGTGCTGCATGTGCCCAAGAGCCTGAAGGGCGTCGCCGTATTCAGCTTCAAGCGGCTTTGCGGCGAACCGCGCGGTGTGCCGGACTACCTAGCCATCGCGCGCGCCTATCACACGGTAATCATCGTCGGCATTCCGCAGATGGGCCCCGAATTGCGCAATGAGGCGGCGCGCTTCGTGACGCTGATCGATGCGCTTTACGAGAGCCGGGTGAAGCTGTTTGCAACGGCTGCTGCCGCGCCGGAAGATCTCTATGTTGCGGGCGACGGATCTTTCGAGTTCGAACGCACGGTCAGCCGTCTCATGGAGATGCAGAGCGCCGACTATATGGCGCTGGGGCACGGCGAAGACTAGCAGACCGCGCCCGCTCAGGCGGCCGCAATACGCTCGGCGAGGCGTGCCTGTGCAGCAACGAGCCGGTTCATGACCTTGAGGTCCTGCTCGCGCAGCTCGAGCGCCGTGTCGGCCCACATTTCGGTAATGCGATTGAGCTCGGCCAATTCGAGGTTCAACGCCCGCTTCATGGCGCGCCTCGAGCCGACCAGACCGGCATGGCGCCGATCGCTCTTCTTGATGAACTGACGGCAGGCATTGAGACCGTCACCGGGTTCGGCAAGTTCATGGACGATGCCGAGTTCGTACATCTGCTCGGCGGTATAGGTTTCGTTCGAAAGGATCAGCCGTTCAGCCGCGGCGCTGCCGATCTTGCGCGACAGCAGCGCATGTGCGCCCATGCCGGGGAACAGGCCAAACATGATTTCCGGAAGGCCAAAGGTCGCGGTCCGTTCAGCCACGATGAAATCGAACGAAAGCAGTGCTTCGAATCCGCCACCCAGCGCGGCACCCTGCACCAGCCCGATGGTCAGCATCGGCAGGCCAAGGCTGCGAATGTTGCGATCGAGGATTGCACAGCAGCGGTGCCCGTAATGGACAAGGCCTTCTCGGTCGCGTTTGCGGATCAGCTGCTCAAACAGCGCAAGGTCTCCGCCAAAACAGAAGACATCAGGGGCGCGGCTGCCAAGCACTAGGTAGCGCAGCGGCACCGCGCCATCGCCGAAACCTACCGGGATGAGCTCCTGCCAGCGCTCGAAATCATGCAGCATCGGTGGAGTAAAACTGGGCCGCCCATCGGGATTCATGAAGGTCCAGAGGGTTGCGTTGCTGTCATCATAGAGCACATCCAGCTCGCCGAGCTGGAAAAGCTCTTGCGGCAGGGCCGCATGTCTTGCGCTTTCCGCAAACAGCTCCTCATCATTGGACAAGGGAATAGCTTGCGTAATACCACCGTCCATAAATGCGCGCCCTTTTTGACCCCCGTGTGACGACAATACTGAGCAACAATTTAAATGTGCCCAGTAAAGCCCTCGGCCAGTTAGGAATCTATGCTAGGCGGGAGTCCCTTGGCAAACGCAAAATTTACCATGTGCGACGAGCGGAGTCCTCGGCCGGACTCTGAAGCCCAGGTGCGGCTTTCCCGAGGTGGCATCTATAGAATAGAAATCGTCAGTTTTCTGCGGCTTGCAGGAAAGACTGCGGCCAATAAGCCACAGTCGCCAGCAATTTTCAGAAAGAGTCCCCGAAGGACTCCTGATCGAATCTATCAGGCGGCTTCACGCTCCTGATCGTCACCTTGGCCAGGCTCTTCCTCAAGCCATTCGATCAGCATGTCGAGTACGCGCCGCACCGAATATTCCTGATCCTCGAGACGTTGCTCTAGATCGGCAATCTTCTCGTCTCGTTCAGCCAGCTGCCGCTCGATCGCAGCCAACGCGCCGTTGATCTTGGCCGCTTTGCCAGCAAGGGTCGGTTGATCTAGGTTTTCTTCGTTCATGGCCTCAGTGCTCCGTAATGAAGCAAGGTTAGGCCGCTTAGGTGAAGAATCGGTTAGGCGGCTGGCGCGAAACTCAATGAGCGATCAGATCAACAGTTCGGCCGCTGGGCCATGCCCAAGGAACTGCGCGGGCGATGCGCTTGCGCCATAGGCACCGGCGCAGAATACCGCGACCAGATCCCCGACTTCGGCGCGCGGCAGATGCGCCTGGTCTGCAAGACGATCGAGCGGAGTGCACAGGCATCCGACCACATTGGCTTCTTCCTCCGGATCGGCGTCGAAGCGGGTTGCAATCGCCAGCGGATAATTGCGCCGAACCACCGTTCCGAAATTGCCGGAGGCCGCAAGCTGGTGATGCAGCCCGCCGTCAGTGATCAGATAGGTGACGCCGTGGCTTTCCTTACGGTCGATAGCTTCTGCCAGATAGACGCCCGCTTCACCCACGAGATAGCGGCCCAGTTCAATGCAAAGCTCGGTCGCGGCGAGCGTTTCGGGCAACCCCTCGAACCTTTCCTCCAGCGCCGCACCGATTGCCGCTATGTCGAGCGGCAAGTCTCCGTGGAAATAGGGAATGCCGAAACCGCCACCCATGTTGAGCTTGGGCAAAGGCGTGCTGATTTCATGTGCCAAACGGTCTGCGCAGTCGAGCACATTGGCCTGCGCTTCGATGATCGCTTCCGCGCTGAGCGCCTGGCTGCCCGTAAAGATGTGGAGCCCGCGCCATTCGGCACCTGCCGCGATAATCTCGCGCGCCATGGCAGGCACGCGCTCGGCATCGAGTCCGAATGGTTTTGCTCCACCGCCCATCTTCATACCCGAGCCCTTGAGCTCGAAATCGGGATTGACCCTGATCGCGATACGCGGCGCGATTCCAAGCCGCTCGCCGATTGCCAGCGTGCGCCGCGCCTCGCCTTCGCTTTCGCAATTGAGCGTAACCCCGGCATGGATCGCGGCCTCAAGCTCCTTGTCGCGCTTGCCTGGCCCGGCGAAGCTCACCCGAAACGGATCGATCCCTGCCGCCATGACCGTCACCAGTTCGCCGGCTGACGCGATGTCGAAGCCATCAACCAGCCTCGCCATATACGTGACCACCGGCAGGAAGGGATTGGCCTTCACCGCATAATTGATGCCGAGACGCGCCGGCATCGCCGCGCGCAATTCCGCGACCCTGCGCTCGAGATGCGCCTTCGAATATATGAAACAGGGTGTTCCGCCCGCCAGTTCCACCAGCTCGCGCGCGGTCATGCCGCCAATTTCGAGCTGCCCGTCTCGGGAGGCATAGCCGGACGGAATCGGGCCGAGCGGTTTCACGCCTGCAACTCCAGCATCAGAGCCGTACGGTCGATCTTGCCGTTCGGATTGAGCGGCATGGCATCGCGCCAGTGGATCACCTGCGGTTGCATGAAGTTGGGCAGCTCCTTCGCCAGCACCTTGGGCAATGCGCCTTGCGGATCTTCCGCACCCGGCTCGGCACGAACCACCAGGTGCACCGCCTGCCCTAACCGCTCATCGGCAATTCCCAAAGCAACCGCTTCCGCTACCAGCCCGGTCGCCAGCGCCACCTCTTCGATTTCCTGCGGGCTGATCCGGTTGCCCAGGCTCTTGATCATCGAGTCTCGCCGACCGACGAAATAGAGCAGGCCGTCCTCCGCGCGCTTCACCCTGTCGCCCGACCATACCGCCACGCCCCCATAGCGGGACATTGCCGGTGCCGGCTTGAACCGCTCGGCGGTGCGCTCGGGATCTCGCCAATATCCTTGCGCCACCAGCGGCCCGCAATGCACCAGTTCGCCTTCCTCACCCGGCGCAGCCAGATCGCCTGTATCGTTGATCACGAGAATCTCGGCGAAAGGGATCGCCCGCCCCATCGAAGTTGGGTGGCTGTCGACCAGCGCAGGGTCGAGATAGGTCGAGCGGAACGCCTCGGTCAGGCCGTACATCGGGAAGAGCCGCGCCTGCGGGAATATCCGACGCAGGTTGCGCACGTGATCAACCGTCAGCGCACCGCCGCTGTTCGTCATCCGCCTCATGCTTGCGACCGCTTCGTCGCTCCATTCGAGCTCGGTCAGCTGGACCCACAGCGGGGGCACAGCGGCTAGCGTGGTGACACCATGCGCGGCGCAGGCCTTCACCACGTCGCGCGCGAAGAGATAGTCGAAAGGAACGACCGATCCGCCGGCGTACCAGGTGCTGAACAGCTGGTTCTGCCCATAGTCGAACGACAGCGGCAAGACCGAGAGCGTCACATCGTCAGGAGCCATTCCAAGGTAGTCCACCACACTGACCGCGCCGAGCCACATGTTGGCATGGCTGAGCATCACGCCCTTGGGCTTGCCGGTCGAACCGCTGGTGTAGAGGATCGCCGCCAGCGTATCGGGATCGGCTTTTGACGGCGGAAGGTAGGCCCCCAATGCTGCTGCCGCGTCGAGTGCGTCCTGCTCGGCAATCAGCCTGCAGCCTTGCGGCACATCGCCTTCGCCAAGCCCTTTGATCCGCGCCGGAGTGCCGATCAGCAGGCGAGCGCCACTGTCGGCCTGTATATGCGCAACCTGCGCGTGCTTGAGCAGCGGGTTGACCGGCACATGCACCAATCCGGCCCTCGCCGCCGCAAGCGGCATAAGGCAAGTGAGCTCACCCTTCGCGCCCCAGCTGGCCACCCTCGCCCCCGGCTCCGTCACTTCATTCGCCAGCCATGCGGCAAGCCGCCCTACCCGCTCGCGCAACTCGGCATGGCTGAGGGTGCGGTCGCGCAGGACCAGCGCGGGATCGCCATCGGCTCCGCGTTCCGCGATGTGGTCGATCGGATAGGCCGTAGGATCGGGCTCTGGCAGCATCGCGGGCACCAAACCCAAGCTGCGTGGCCGGGTCAATCGCTTATTCGTGCGCACCTTCGATAACTTGCACCCCGCGCGAGGCGTCGCTAAGGCGAGCGGCCTTTTCGCTATGGGGATTGCCGCGGATGAGTGGGCATAGTGCGCCTGACGAATGCAACCGGGATACCAGCCTTGCGGATATCGACCGCCGGCTGCGGGAAATCCTGATCGACGTGCTTGGCCTCGATGCAGAAGACGTGGCGGGTTTCGACGGCGACACCGGCCTGTTCGGCCATTTGCCCGAGCTAGATTCGATGGCTGTCGCCGGGCTTTTCACCGAGATCGAGGATCGCTTCGACATCCTGATCGAAGATGACGATGTCGATGCCGAGATGCTCGAAACCTACGGTGCGTTGCTCGCCTTTGCCGAAACGAAAGTGATCGAAGGCTAACGGGTGAAATAGCTAGCCAGTTCGACATGGGTGGACCAGCGAAACTGCCCGACCGGACGCAATTTCTCCAGCTTGAACCCCGCTTCCACAAGCCGCGCTACGTCACGCGACCAGCTCACCGGATTGCAGCTGATATAGACCACGCGGTTGACCTTGCTCTCCGCGATGCACGCCACTTGTTCCCTTGCCCCGGCACGCGGGGGATCGAGCAGAACCGCTTCAAAGCGTCCCAATTCATCGGGCTGGAGCGGATTGCGAAACAGGTCGCGGTGCATGGCGCCCACGGGCAGGCCCGCCCGCGCCGCCGCCGCCTTGCAGGCGAGGTGCGCGTCGCGCGCAGCCTCCGCCGCCAGCACTTTTGCCGGACCGGCCAAGGCGAAGGCAAAAGTGCCAAGCCCCGCAAAAAGATCGGCCACGCTGGCAGCATCGCCGATCCACTCGCGCGCATCCGCAACCAGGCGGTCCTCACCATCCTGCGTTGCCTGCAGGAAGCTGCCCGGCGGAAGGCCGACAGGCTTCCCTGATAGCGTGATGGTGACAGGCTCGGGCTCCCACATCGTTTCCGGACCATAGCCCTGGTCGAGCGTGAGCCGGGCAAACCCGTTCGCCTGCGCCAGTTCGAGTGCCGCTTCGGTCGCGGCAAGCCCCTCGAGCGTGAAATTGCGGAGGCTGCAATCGATCCCTTGATCGGCCAGCGTCAACTCGACATCCACCGCGCCCTTGCCGCCATGCTGCGCCTCGAAGCCGCGCAGCGCGGACAGCACCGCGGCCAGTTCGGGTGCAAGGATGTGACATTCGGCCAGGTCGACAATCTTGTGCGAGCCTCCCTCGCGGAAACCAAGCACCGCGCCCTTCGCGGTTCGCAGCGCATGCAGCGTTGCGCGCCGACGGCTTTTCGGCGGCGAAAGATGCGTGGGCAACAATTCGCCCACCGCGATGCCTTGCGAGGAAGCCGCAAAGGCCACGCGTTCGGTCACGAAGCGCCGCAGCGCTTCTTCGTCCGCATGCTGCAACTGGCACCCGCCGCAGCTGCCGTAATGGCGGCACGGCGGTGTGGTGTGGTGCGGGCCATGTTCGAGCGTGCCATCCTCGTGCAGCAGGTCGCCCGGCGCGGCAAAGGGCACATGGCGCCCGTCTGCAGTGACGCCGTCGCCTCGCGCGGCGATTCGAATGATTTCTGCTGCTTCGCTCACAATGCTGCGGCGATAGCGCCAGATACTGCCCGCGCAAGTTCCTCTGCGGTAAAGGCCGCGCCACATTGCCGTGCAGCCTCTCCGTGGAGCCACACCGCTTCGCAAGCCGCCTCGAACGGAGCAATGCCCGTTGCCATCCGGCTTGCCGCGATCCCCGCCAGCACATCGCCGGATCCCGCGATCGAAAGCCAGCTCGGAGCAGGCGGTGCGCTCGCGAGCCGCCCGTCGGGCGCCGCAACCAGCGTATCCGGCCCCTTGGCCAGCACGACCATGCCACTGGCCTTGGCCAATGCCTGCGCGCGCGCCTGCCTGCCCGAAGCGACCACTGCGAAACTGCGGCATAGCGCTTCGAGCTCGCCATCATGCGGCGTCGCGAGCAATGGCACGCCTTCACGCAGCATGTCCGGCCTGAGCAGGACCAGCGCATCGGCATCGATCACTGCAGGCTTGCCAGCGGCAAGTGCGGTTTGCAGGCGGTCGCTTGCCTCACGATCGCGTCCCAGCCCGGGGCCAACAAGGATTGCGGAAATGCGCTTGTCATCCAGCACCTCGCCAAGCGGGCGGGTTTCGACCACCAACCCTGCGGAAGCCGAGCCCGGCGGGTGATGGGCCAACAGTTTCACATAGCCTGCCCCGCCCCGCATCGCCGCTTCGCTGGCGAGCAACGTGGCCCCCGGCATGGCGCCGCCTGCCACGGCACACAGGCCGCGCGTGTATTTGTGCGCGTCGACAGCGGGAGCAAATAGTTCGGGCCGCCCGATAACTTGCGCGGCGCCTTCGACCGCGCCCACACCGATCGGCACCAGCTTGAGATCGCCCATCGATCCGCGCGCAGGCAGCAGGAAATGCGCGAACTTCCATGCGCCGAGCGCGATCGTCAGGCGATAGCTCGGCAGGCGTTCGTTGAGCAGGGCGCCGCTATCGCTCTCGACCCCGGAAGGCAGGTCGACCGCGATCCGCAACGGATGCCGCGCTGCAAGATCGCGCAGCAGCAGCGAATGTTCGGCACTGAGCGGGCGAGCGAGGCCCGATCCGAACAGGCAATCCACCAGCAGCTGGCCGCGCGCATCCTTGCCCGATCCCAGCACATCGCCCTTGTAGGCGCGGCGCGCATTCTGCGCGGCATCTGTCTTGGGCGCGACTGGCGCGACCACCTTCACCGGCAGGCCGCGTGCGCGCAGCGCCTCCGCGATGACATAGCCGTCCCCGCCATTGTTGCCCGGTCCGCACAGAACGGTCACCGCACGCCCGGCAGCAACGCGCCACACCCAATCGGCTGCGCCTCGACCCGCAATCTGCATCAGCGCGTCGACACTGGTCCCACCATCGATGAGCGCCCGTTCGGCGGCCTGCATCTGGGCGACGGTGAGGACCTGGCGCGCTGTATCCACTAACTTCGTCCGAGTTGGGTAATGTCGCGGATCGCGCCGCGCGCGGCGCTGGTCGTCATCGCGGCATAGGCCTTGAGCGCGGTTGAAACCTGGCGCGGGCGGTCGCTGACAGGATGCCAACCCTTGGCATCCTGCGCAGCTCGGCGACGCTCAAGTTCCGCATCGTCGACCTGCAAGGAAATCGTGCGGCCCGGAATATCGATCGTGATGATATCGCCATCCACGACCAGCCCGATTTCGCCGCCATCGGCGGCTTCCGGGCTGGCGTGCCCGATCGAAAGACCCGAAGTGCCACCAGAGAAGCGCCCGTCGGTCAACAGCGCGCAGGCCGCCCCCAACCCCTTCGATTTGAGGTAACTGGTGGGATAGAGCATTTCCTGCATGCCCGGCCCGCCCTTGGGCCCTTCATAGCGGATCACGACCACGTCGCCTGCCTGCACCTTGTCGCCAAGGATCGCTTCGACCGCCGCATCCTGGCTTTCATAGACCTTTGCAGGGCCCGAGAATTTCAGGATGCTCTCGTCCACGCCGGCGGTCTTCACGATGCAGCCGTCGCGCGCGATATTGCCGTAGAGCACGGCCAGCCCGCCATCCTTGCTGAAGGCATGCTCGGCGCTGCGGATCACGCCTTTTTCGCGGTCAAGGTCAAGCGATTCCCAGCGGCGCGACTGGCTGAAGGCGGTTTGCGTGGGTACGCCGCCCGGCGCTGCCGAATAGAACTCGTGCACCTTGTTGTTCTTGGTACGGCCGATGTCCCAATCGTCCAGCGCATCGCCCATGGTCGGGCTGTGCACGGTGGGTAGCGCAGTGTGGAGCAGGCCAGCCTTCTCAAGCTCCCCAAGGATCGACATGATCCCGCCGGCGCGGTGAACGTCTTCCATATGGACGTCGCTTTTCGCCGGGGCGACCTTGCTGAGGCACGGCACCCGGCGGCTCAACCGGTCGATATCCTCCATAGTGAAATCGACGCCCGCCTCATGCGCAGCTGCCAGCAGGTGCAGCACGGTGTTGGTCGAACCGCCCATCGCGATGTCGAGGCTCATCGCATTTTCGAAAGCTTCGAAACTGGCGATGGAGCGCGGCAGGACACTGGCGTCGCCTTCCTCGTAATAACGGCGGGCGAGCGTCACAACCAGGCGCCCGGCGCGGCGGAACAGCCCCTCGCGGTCGGCATGGGTGGCGAGGACCGAGCCATTGCCCGGCAACGACAGCCCAAGCGCTTCGGTGAGGCAGTTCATCGAATTGGCGGTGAACATCCCGCTGCACGAACCGCATGTGGGGCACGCACTGCGCTCGATCGCGGTCACTTCCTCGTCGGTGTAGCTATCGTCCGCCGCCGCCACCATGGCATCGACCAGGTCGAGCGCGCGTCCCTTGCCCTTCAGCACGACCTTGCCAGCTTCCATCGGGCCGCCGCTGACGAACACGACCGGGATGTTGATCCGCAGCGCAGCCATCAGCATGCCAGGGGTAATCTTGTCGCAATTGGAAATGCACACCATCGCATCGGCGCAATGGGCATTGACCATGTATTCGACGCTGTCGGCGATCAGGTCGCGGCTCGGCAGCGAATAGAGCATGCCGTCATGGCCCATGGCGATCCCATCATCCACCGCGATGGTGTTGAACTCCTTGGCGACGCCACCGGCGGCTTCGATCTCGCCCGCGACGAGCTGGCCCAGATCCTTCAAATGTACGTGGCCGGGCACGAACTGAGTGAAGCTGTTTACCACGGCGATGATCGGCTTGCCGAAATCCTCGTCCTTCATGCCCGTCGCGCGCCATAGTCCTCGTGCGCCGGCCATGTTGCGGCCATGGGTAGTCGTGCGGGAACGATAGGCAGGCATGTTTCACTCCGTCTGGCGCCAAGGGGCTCGGCAGCGCCTTGGCATCAAGAGTATCGCAGCGAAAGGCCGCTGCGAAACAGAATTTCTTGAAAAGGCACCAAATGCGCTTCGATCTGTCGCGCTGGCCTCAGCCCCTGCCCCTAGTCGAGCGCCAGCGCAACCCGCTTTGCCACATCTGTGAGGATGGTTGCCCAGCGCGCCTGCCCCTGTGCATCGGCGATCATATCCTGCCTCACTTCGATCCCGAAATAGGACCGGCCATGCGCCTCAGCATGGCGGTTCATGGTCGCGTTGAGCAGCTTGCCCGAATAGGGTTGCTGGTCCCCTACGACCAGCCCTGCGGCTTCAAGCAAAGGGATCGCGAGCCGTGCGCCGCGATCGTCCGAATTGTAAAGCACGCCGCATTCCCACGGACGCTTTTCCTCGGGGTGGCTCGCAAGGACCGGCGTGAAACTGTGCAGCGACAGGATCAGCGCTGGCGGGCTCGCATCAAGCAGTTCCGCCAAAGCGTCGTGATAGGGGCGGAAGAACCGCGCCAGCCTCTCTTCATGCCCGGCGTGGTCGATCGCATTGCCAGGGATCGCGTGCCCGTCGCTCGCGATCGGTATGGTCGCTGGCTGGTGCTCCTCGCGATTGAAATCGCACACAAGGCGGCTGACATTTCCGAGGAAGGCCGAAAACCCCGCTTCGCGCACCATGATCTCGGCAACCTGCGCCACTCCGATATCAACAGCGATATGCTCGCTCAGCAAGGCGGGATCGATGCCAAGCTCGATGTCCGAAGGAACGCGATTGCTGGCATGATCGGAAACGATCAGGATACCCCCCGCGCGGAGCATTCCCAACACTCGCCATGCTTCGTGCTTGGTCATCGCAATTTGCCCGACATTTGCCACCAGACAGGGTGCTCGCTCGCGATCTTTGCGGCAGCGGCATCGCGCGCTTCGATGCTATCATACAGCGCGAAGCAGGTCGCACCCGATCCTGACATGCGCGCAAGCCAGGGCTGCGTTGAGCGCAAAGCGCCGAGCACATCGGCGATGACCGGACAAAGCGAAATTGCGGGCGCCTCAAGGTCATTACGACCTTCGCGAGCGATCACGCTGGCGGAACCTTGCGGGATTGGCCCGCGATCCTCCCCGTCCCATGCCTTGAACACGGGGCCAGTGGCGAGCGGCACACGCGGATTGACGAGTAGCACGGGCGATCCGGTCAAATCGCTGTCGATGGGTTCGAGTTCGGTGCCAGTGCCGCGCCCGATGCATGTTTGGCTGAGGACACAGGCCGGCACATCTGCGCCGAGCTTCGCCGCGCGATCCCGCCAGTCCTCTGGCCAAACATGACTGCGCTCGACCAGTCGGAACACTGCCCCCGCATCTGCCGAACCGCCGCCCAGCCCCGCCGCAACTGGCAAGCGTTTCTCTAGTTCGATTGCAAGCCCTTCGGCACGGGGCAGCGCCGTCAGCGCCTTGGCCACGATATTGCCTAATGGATCGTCAAGCGCGGGCGCAAACTCACCGCAGACCGAAAGCCGGTCTTCGGCCGATGGCCGCGCAACCAGCCGGTCGCCATCGTCCACAAAGGCGAACAGCGTTTCGAGTTCGTGAAAGCCGTCCTCGCGCCGCTTGCGGACATGCAGCGCTAGGTTGATCTTGGCAAAGGCGGTTTCGGTGATCGCCAAGGGCGCCCCGATCACATATTCGGATAGTTCGGGCCGCCGCCGCCCTCAGGCGTGGTCCAGTTGATGTTCTGGTTCGGGTCCTTGATGTCGCAGGTCTTGCAGTGGACGCAGTTCTGCGAGTTGATCACGAAGCGCGGCTCCTTTCCTTCCTCGGTCACCCATTCATAGACCCCGGCGGGGCAATAGCGGGTCGAGGGCCCGGCGAAGATCTCGTATTCGCTGCGCTCCTGCAACTCGGGATCCTTGAGCTGCAAGTGGCACGGCTGGTCCTCGGCGTGGTTGGTGTAGCTGTAGGCCACATTGGTCAGCCGGTCGAAGCTGATCACGCCATCGGGCTTAGGATAGTCGATCGGCTGGTAGAGATCGGCGCGACCGGTATGCGTGTAATCCGGCGTGTGCTTCATCGCGATCGGCAAGCCGATCTTGAGCGTACGCATCCACATGTCCGCGCCCGCTATCACCGTTCCGATATCGCCGCCGAACTTGGCGACAGCCGGCTGGGCGTTCTGCACCAGCTTGAGCTCGTCCGCGATCCAGCTTGAACGCACCGCCGCGTCGTAATCCGCCAGCTCGGTATGCTCATTGCCGCCCGCGATCGCCGCGGCGATGCTTTCGGCGGCGATCATGCCGCTCTTCATCGCAGTGTGGCTGCCCTTGATGCGGGGCACGTTGACGAAGCCTGCCGCGCAGCCGACCAGCGCGCCGCCGGGGAACGCCAGCTTGGGCACGCTCTGCCACCCGCCTTCGTTGATCGCGCGCGCGCCATAGGCCACCCGCTTGCCACCTTCGAGATATTCGCGGATCGCCGGATGCTGCTTCCAGCGCTGGAATTCCTGATAGGGCGAGACATAGGGGTTGGCGTAATCGAGCGCGGTCACGAAGCCGAGCGCGACTTGGCCATTGGCCTGGTGGTAGAGAAAACCCCCGCCCCAACTGCCACTCTCTGTCAGCGGCCATCCCTGCGTATGGATCACGCGGCCCGGCACGTGCTTGTCCGGATCGATGTCCCACAGCTCCTTGATGCCAAGGCCATAGACCTGCGGCTGGCAATCCTTCTCAAGGTCGAACTTCGCCTTGAGCTGCTTGGTGAGGTTGCCACGCGCGCCCTCGGCGAAGAGCGTGTACTTGGCGTGGATTTCCATGCCCGGCTGGAAGTCGGGCTTGTGGCTACCGTCTGCGGCAACGCCCATGTCCTGCGTGATCACGCCGGTCACTGCACCAGCATCGTCGAACATCACTTCGGCGGCGGGGAAGCCCGGGAACACCATCACACCCAGCGCCTCGGCCTGTTCGGCCAGCCAGCGGCAAAGATTGCCGAGCGAGCCGGTATAGCAGCCGTGATTGCTCATCAGCGGCGGCATGAAGATATGCGGGAGCGAAGTCTTCCCCTTCTTCGAGAGCACCCAGTGCCAATTGTCGGTAACCGGTGTTTGTGCAATCGGGCAGCCCATCTCGCGCCATTCGGGGAACAGCTCCCCAAGCGCCTTGGGATCGACCACCGCGCCAGAGAGGATATGCGCGCCGATTTCGGAGCCTTTCTCCAGCACGACCACTTCGAGCGCGTCGTTGATCTGTTTGAGCCGGATGGCCGCCGCAAGGCCGGCCGGGCCGCCCCCCACAATCACCACGTCGCAGGGCATCGATTCGCGTTCAACAGCTTCGGCGCTCATGAAGTCCTTGTCCTTCGAAAATTCCGTGACCAAAATCAGTCAAAGCCTTGATTGCTGCGGTTTGCAAGGTCAAGACCTGCATTGGATAGTATGACCGTGGCAGAACGCATCCATCCCCGCGAAATCATCGCTGCCTTCGACTGGTGGCGCGATGCCGGCGTGGATTGCGACTTCGGAGATGACGTTACGGACTGGCTGGCGGAACCGCCGGTGCAAGTCGCAGCCGAGGCGCCCGCGCGCAAGGCCGCAGCACCGGCCATTTCCGAACCGGTTCCGTCCCCGAAAATCGACTTGATCGGCGCCAATCCACCCGGCGATCTGGCAGCCTTCCGCGAGTTCTGGCTCGCTGAGCCCGCTCTCGATGCCGTCGGCCCGCGTGGCCGGGTGCCGCCGCGCGGGGAAACGGGTGCCAGGTTGATGGTGCTGGTGATGGACCCCGAGGCGGGCGACAGCGATATGCTGCTGTCGCAGGCGCAGGGACGGCTGCTCTCGCGCATGCTCGCAGCGATGGAAGTGTCCGAGAGCGAGGTCTATTTCGCCTCGGTCCTGCCCCGCCACATGCCGATGGCCGATGGCGCAACGCTCGCAGCGCAGGGATTCCGCGAAGTATTACAGCGCCATATCGCGCTGGCCGCGCCGCGGGGAATCCTTGCCTTCGGAAGCAACATCCTGCCGCTTTTGGGGCACAATGCGGCGCAAGACCCTGCCGCTTTGGAATTTTTCAACCATGAAGGCTCCAGCGTTCCGTTGCTGGCTTCCGAGGGGCTCGACAGCCTGATGGCAATGCCCCGGCTGAAAGCACGCTTCTGGCGCAGGTGGCTCGAATGGACAGGCAAGCAGGCATGAACGGTGCCCATCGGTTGAAATCTCTGGGTTTTGCGCTGCTTGGCGGCGTGGCTGCGCTGTCCGCCGTGCCCGTCGCTGCGCACAACAGCGCCGCCGAATATTTCCGCGCCCGCGCCGAGAGCAAGAACGTGCCGCAGGTGCTGAGCGACCGGGATCGCGACTACTACCGCGAAGTCTTCGACGCCATCACGCGCGAGGATTGGGCAAAGGTAGATGACCTGCTCGACGACCGCGAGCCGGGCCTGCTCCACCAGGTCGCTTTGGCCGAATATTACACCCATGCGCGCAGTCCGCGCGTTTCCGCCGAACAGGTCACTGCATGGTTCGCCATGGGCACCGAACTTCCCCAGGCCGAACAGCTGGGCAAGCTCGGCCTCAAGCGCGGGCTCGAAGTCCTGCCCGAACTGCCGCAAGAACAGCCGCTATCGCGCCAGCCTTATGCCTCGAAGCGGATCCTGCCCCGCTCGGTCAATGACGGGACCATGCCTGAGGAAATCCGCAAGGAGATCCTCCAGCACATCGTCGATGACGATCCCGAGGGCGCTCGCATCCTGCTCGACGGGATCGATGCGCTGCTGAGCCCTGAAGCGCGCGCCGAATGGCGGCAGCGGGTCGCGTGGAGCCATTACATCGAGAATCGCGACAGCGTCGCACTGGCCATAGCGCAGACTGCGGCAGAAGGCGCAGGCCCCTGGGTTGCGGAAGGCGAATGGGTGGCGGGCCTTGCTGCATGGCGGCTGGGCGATTGCGCATCGTCCGCACGCGGCTTCGCCCGCGCCGCCGAGCTATCGACAAATGTCGAGCTGACCACCGCGGCACATTTCTGGTCCGGGCGCGCATACACCCGTTGTCGCCAGCCCGCCGAAGCGACCCAGCACCTGCAAGCCGCCTCGCGTTATGACGAAACGCTTTATGGCATGCTGGCGCTCGAACAGCTTGGGCAGACGATCCCGGAGGAGCATGCCGGGGCGGATTTCTCGCCGGAAGACTGGCAGCGCCTGCGCAATGACAACAACGTGCGCGTGGCGGTGGCGCTGATCGAAATCGGCCGTGGCGATCTCGCCGACGAAGTCCTGCGCCATCAGGCGCGGATCGGCGCAAGCTCCGAATATGCAGCGCTCTCGCGGCTTGCACGCGAACTAGGCCTGCCGCAAACCCAGCTCTGGATGGCGCACAATGCGCCGCGCGGTGCGCAACCGTTGCCCGCGCTGCGCTATCCAACGGCACGCTGGCGGCCGACCAGCGGCTGGCAGGTCGACCCTGCGCTCGCCTTTGCCCACGCGCTGCAGGAATCGAATTTCCAGACCAATGCGGTGAGCCCTGCAAACGCCCGCGGGCTGATGCAGATCACGCCCGTCACCGTGCGCCAGCATGCACCGCGGCTCGAAATGAATGCGAGCTACGTCAATCTCGACGATCCCGAGGTCAATCTCGCCTTCGGCCAGCGCAATCTCGAGATGCTGCGCGATTCGGCCGCCACGCAGGGCCTGTTGCCGAAGATCATGGCCGCCTACAATGCCGGGCTCAATCCGGTCGGCCGCTGGAACAGTGAAGTGCGCGACCAGGGCGATCCGCTGCTCTACATGGAAAGCATCCCCTATTGGGAAACGCGCGGTTATGTCGCGATCGTGATGCGCAATTACTGGATGTACGAACGGCAATCGGGCGCGCCTTCCTCAAGCCGCCAGGCACTGGCGCAAGGCATGTGGCCTGCCTTCCCCGAAAGTCGCGGGCCGAGCGCAGTGCGGCTGACGCGCACCAATTGAAGGGCGAGCGATGGCGATCGACCTCGAACGCAGCTTCAAGCCGATCAACATCGCCGTCCTTACCGTTTCGGACACCCGCACTGCTGAGAACGACACGTCGGGCGACATCCTCGCCGAACGGATCGAGGCCTCTGGGCACCGCCTAGCTGCGCGTGCAATCGAGCGCGACTATGCCGCTCTGCTTGTGAACCGCTTGATCGGCTGGATCGAAGACCCGGAAATCGATGCGATCGTTTCGACCGGAGGAACCGGCCTCACCGGTCGCGATGTCACGCCCGAGGCGCTCGACCGCGTGAAAGCTGCCACCGGCGGCAGGGAAATTCCCGGCTTCGGCGAGTTGTTCCGCTGGCTCAGCTTCAAATCGATCGGCACCAGCACCATCCAGAGCCGGGCCTGCGCCATCGTGGCGGGGGGAACCTATATCTTCGCCTTGCCTGGCTCCAACGGCGCAGTGAAGGACGGGTGGGACGGCATCCTCGCGGAACAGCTCGACAGCCGTAACCGGCCCTGCAATTTCGTGGAATTGATGCCGCGCCTCCAAGAGAAATAGCGACTGTTCCGACTCGTTTGTTCCGTGTATGTTCTCATTCATGGAGAGCGCAGGCAAACCAGCGATCAAATCGTCGATCCACGGCCGCGGCGCCCAATCGGGCGCAGCTTCGACCCGTTTCGGACTTTCCGAACGCGAAGCCGATGGCGATTGGCGCGACTATATGGCGCTGCTTGACGGTCCTCCGGTGAAACTTCGCACGCATGTTACCGAGGAGCACCCACGCAGCATAATCAGCTTCAACACATCGCCGGACCTGCCGTTCGACCGCTCGATCAACGCCTATCGCGGTTGCGAGCACGGCTGCGTCTATTGCTACGCCCGCCCTACCCATGCCTATCACGACCTTTCGCCGGGGCTCGATTTCGAAACCCAGCTTTACGCCAAGCCCAACGCGGCAGAAATCCTGCGCGCGACCCTGGCTAAGCCGCGATACCGCCCGGCGCCGATCGCCATGGGCACCAATACCGATCGCTACCAGCCGATAGAGCGACACTACCGCATTACGCGCGACGTGCTGAAACTGTGCCTTGAGGCGCGCCACCCGGTCACAATCACCACCAAGTCCGACCGTGTCCTGGACGATCTCGACCTGCTTGAAGAAATGGCGCGGCACGGGCTGGTGGCGGTCGCAATCTCCGTAACCAGCCTAGACCCGAAGCTGTCCAGCAAGCTCGAACCGCGCGCAGCTTCGCCCGCCAAGCGACTCGCAGCATTGGGAAAACTGGTTCAAGCGGGCGTCCCGACGCATTGCTCGGTTTCGCCAATCATCCCGGCCATAACCGACGAGTTCATGGAAGAGATCGTTGAGCGCGCAGGAGCCTTCGGAGTGCGCTCGGCGGGGTGGATCCCCCTGCGCCTGCCGCACGAGGTTTCGCCGCTGTTCCGCGAATGGCTGGATGTGCACTTCCCCGAACGTGCCAGCAAGGTGATGAGCATAGTGCGCTCTATCCGCGGCGGGCGCGACAACGATCCCGATTTCTTCAGTCGGATGAAGCCGCAGGGCGTATGGGCAGAGCTTTTCCGTGCGCGGTTCCGCCTCGCCCGCAAGCGAGCAGGGATGGAGAGAGGGCGGATCGAGCTCGATTGCTCAGGCTTCAGGCGCCCCGAGACGGGCGGGCAATTGCGCTTGCTTTAATCGCGCAGGCTGCGTTGCATGTAGACTGTGTCCAGCCTGCGACCGAACTTGAAGCCGACATCGCGCATCCGCCCGGCTTCGACAAACCCCAGACCGGAATGAAGCGCCACGCTGGCTGGCTCGCCGCCGCCAATCACTGCGATCATCTGTTCGAAGCCGCACGCCTGCGCCTGCTTCAGCAATTCCGCCAGCAGGAGCTTGCCAATCCCGCGGCCTCGCTCGCGGTCGGCGACGTAAATGCTGTCTTCGCAGGTCCGCGCATAGGCCGGGCGGTCGCGAAACTGGGTAGCATAGGCATATCCCAGCACGCGCCCGTCCTCGCGGCAGGTAATGAAGGGCCAGCCACGCGTGGTGATAAGGGCAATCTTGTCCTGCCAGAATGGAAGGTCTGGCGGGACGGTATCGAACGAGGCCGTGCCATTGAGCACATGGAAGGCATAGATCGAGCGGATGGCCTCCGCATCGGATGGCGAGGCTGGCCCGATCTCCAAGGTCAACCAAACCCTCCGCCAACTTCGCCCGGCTTGAAGCGGATCAGGCGGCTGTCGACCAGCGCGGCGGTGCGGTTGACCACGGCCAACTGGTAGTCAGGGTCCTTGATCATTTCAAAAAAGGCCGCGCTGTTCGGATATTGCGCCACGAAGCCGTCATGCCATTGGCGATCTTCCGGTCCCGTCACCATGCACTGGAATGCCCCGCGCCACATGATCTGCCCGCCCACACGGCGGAAAATCGGCCCGGATGTGTGGCCATATTCCTCATAGGCGCGCCGCCCGCTCCAGCCCTTGCCCGCATTCTCATGCCCCGCCGGATATTCGGCAAGAGCGCGATAGAGAAGCAGGTTGAGCATGTGGATCGGCTCGTCGCGCGGCAGCCCCTTGAACGCTTCGAAATTGGCCCGACTCGGATCGATGTAGACGCTCATCTTCGTTCCCCTCTCGCTAGCGGACTTGTATCTCACGCCATTCGCCCGGACCAAGCCCTTCGACGGTCCAGTCGCCGACCTGCCAGCGCACCAGCCGCAGGGTCGGGTGGCCCACCGCGGCGGTCATTCGCCGCACCTGGCGATTGCGCCCTTCGGTGATGGTCAGCGATATCCAGCTGTCGGGCACATTCTTGCGGAAGCGGATCGGGGGATCGCGTTCCCACAGCCTGGGCGCCACGATAGCTTCCACCTTGGCCGGGCGGGTCATCCCGTCATTGAGCATGACGCCTGTTCGCAAACGGGCAAGCGCCGACTCTTCGGGTATGCCCTCTACCTGCGCGAGATAGGTCTTGGGCATCTTGTGGCGTGGCTCGGCAATCCGCGCCTGTAGCTTCCCGTCATCGGTCAGCAGCAACAAGCCTTCGCTGTCCTTGTCGAGCCGCCCGGCCGGATAGACGCCGGGCAGGTCGATCAGGTGCGCAAGGGTGTCGCGCGCGCCACCGCCCTTCCCCCCGGTGAACTGCGACAAGACCCCAAAGGGCTTGTTTAGGAGGACCAGCCGGTTCACGCCTCCAGTCTGTAGTCCTTGAACCGGTCGCGCAGGTCCTTCTTGCTGATCTTGCCGGTGGCGGTGTGCGGGATATCGTCGACGAATTCGACCGCATCGGGCAGCCACCATTTCGCGATCAGCGGACGGAGATGCTCGATGATGTCATCGGCGGAGCAATCGGCCCCCTCCTTCTTCACCACGAACAGAACCGGGCGTTCGTCCCACTTGGGGTGGTAGATGCCGACGCAGGCCGCTTCCGCCACGGCGGGGTGGCCAACCGCGGCGTTCTCGAGCTCGACCGAGCTGATCCATTCGCCGCCGGACTTGATCACGTCCTTGGTACGGTCGGTCAGCTGCAACGTGCCATCCGGGTGGATGATGCCCACGTCACCCGTGTCGAACCAGCCTTCATTGTTGATCGCGTCCTGTTCGGCCTTGAAATAGCGCCGGATAATCCAGGGGCCGCGAATCTGCAGCGCGCCGCTGGATTTCCCGTCGCGCGGAAGCTCGGTGATCATGTCGTCCAAGCTGACGGTGCGCAGCTGCACGCCGAAAATCGGGCGCCCCTGCATCGCGGTGCGGTCAACCTTCTCCTCGAAGCTGAGCTGGTCCCAATCCCAGGTCGGCCCGCCGACGGTGCCGATCGGGCTGGTCTCGGTCATGCCCCAGGCATGCTGGACACGGGTGCCGTTCTTCATCAGCCGCTCGATCATAAAGCGCGGACAGGCCGAACCGCCGATTGTCGCAGCCTTGAGCGGCGGAAGGTCGATCCCTTCCTTGTCGCAATATTGGAAATGCGCGAGCCAAACCGTGGGCACCCCGGCGGAATCGGTCACCCCTTCGTCCATCATCAGTTTGTGCAGCACCGCCGGATCGTTGACCGCGCTGAACACGAACTTGATACCCGCCATCGCGCCAGAATAGGGCAGGCCCCAACTGGCGGCGTGGAACATGGGAACGACAGGCAGGATCACCGAAGAACTGCTGAAGTTGAAAGCGGCGGTCTGCAGGCCGGCCATCGCATGCAGCAAGGTCGAGCGATGCTCATACTGCACGCCCTTGGGATTGCCTGTTGTGCCCGAGGTGTAGCAGAGCATGCACGGATCGCGTTCGTCGCCCGTGACCCATTCGAAATCGCCGTCCTGCGCGTCGATCCAGTCTTCGAAGGCGATGGAATGCTCGCCCGAATCGTAGCAGACGTAATGCTCGACGGTGGTCCAGCGGTCCTTCATCCGGTCGACGATCGGCTGGAATGCCGCGTCATAGCACAGCACCTTATCCTCGGCGTGGTTGACGATATATTCGAGCTGGTCGTCGAACAGGCGGGGGTTCACGGTATGCAGCACCCCGCCCATCCCGGCGACGCCATACCAACTGACCAAATGGCGTGAGTGGTTCATCGCGAGGCTGGCAACGCGATCGCCCTTCTTGACTCCCATTGCCTGCAGCGCCTGCGCCATCTTCAGCGCATCGGTGCGGATCCCTGCCCAATTGGTGCGGGTCTGGCTGCCATCGGCCCAGCGGGTCACAATCTCGCGTTCACTCGCTTCGCGTGCGGCGTGATCGATTACCGCGGTTACCCGCATGGTCCAGTCCTGCATTGCCCCAAGCATCGACTTCCTCTCCTTGTATTCAGTATTCAATGACGTTTGGCCTCTCATGCCGAGGCGTGGCGCGATTGGCAATTGCCAGCAAGTGCTATGACCTCGCTGAGGTCATTGCGCAGCGATCAGGCTACCAGTCGCAAATTGGGCTTTACACGTACCGGCTGGAGCTGGACGTTCTCGATCCCTTCGATCGCAGCCAGCCGTTCGGCCAGTTCGCCATCGAGCATGAAATCGCGACCCAATCGCACTTGGGCAAACTCGCCCGGCCCCACCAGCACGCGCGCGACCACTTCGCCCTGCCCTTCGTCGCCGGGCGCAAGCTCCAACTGCAAATCGGCGAGCGCCTCGCGGCTGAGCAGGTCGAGCGACATCCACATTCGGATCGAACCCTTTACCTCGGCCAGGGGACGTGCGCCGCGCACGGTTATGCGCGGGGGCTCGCTGGGATTGGGTGAATCGAGTTCCACCTGCAGCAAGATGCAGGTGCCTTCCGCGGCCCAGCGTTCGAATTGCGGCACCAGGCTTTCCTCGAAACAAGCCGCCGAAAACTGGCCCGAAGCATCGGAGAAGTCGCCGCGGATGAATTCCGCGCCGCGCTTGGTGCGCCCTTTGCTGAAGCCTTCGACCATGGCGGCCATCACGGCAGGTGCGCGACCGCCCGAAGGCGCACCTGCAGCCATGATACTCTGGTAGGAGCGCGCGCCATTGGCCGAAGCGACATGCCAGTGCTGCTGCACCGGATGGGCGGAGAAATAGAAGCCGAAATTCTCGCGCTCCTTCGCCATCTGCTCGATGCGCGACCAGCGCGGAGTTTCAGGCAGGCGCAGGCTGTCATCCGCTGCGGCTTCCCCGCCGAACAGCGCCGCTTGCCCGCTGGCACGTTCGCGCTCGGCCGCATCGGCCACCGCCAGCAGCATGTCGGCATTGGCGAACAGCTTCGCCCGATTGTCATCGAGGCAATCGAGTGCGCCAGCCGCCGCGAGCCCTTCCAATTGGCGCGAATTCATCGCACCCTTGGGTATCCGCTCGAACAAATCCTTGAGGCTGGTGAACGGGCCGGAGGCCTCACGCTCTGCGATGATCGCTTCCATCGCCTTGTCGCCGACATTGCGGATGCCCGCCAGCGCATAGCGCACGGCATAACCGTGGTCGGTCTGCTCGACGGTGAAGCGCGCTTCGGAATGGTTGATGCAGGGCGGCAATATCTCAATCCCGCCATCTGCGCCGGGATAGCGGCGCGCATCGTCAACGAACACAGCCAGCTTTTCAGACTGGTGCATGTCGAAGCACATCGAAGCGGCGTAGAATTCTTCGGGATAATGCGCCTTGAGCCACGCCGTCTGATAGGCGAGCAGCGCATAGGCTGCGGCGTGCGACTTGTTGAAGCCATAACCGGCGAACTTGTCGATCAAGTCGAACAGCTCGTTTGCCTGGCTGCGCTCAATACCCGAAACTTCCTTGCACCCGTCGATGAAACGCTGGCGCTGCGCGTCCATCTCCTCCTGCTTCTTCTTGCCCATCGCGCGGCGCAGCAAATCGGCATCGCCCAGCGAATAGCCCGCGAGGATCTGCGCGGCCTGCATCACCTGTTCCTGGTAGACGAAGATGCCGTAGGTTTCGGCGAGGATGCCTTCGAGCTTGGGATGCGGATATTCGATTGGAGCTTCGCCGTTCTTGCGCTTTCCGAACAGCGGGATGTTGTCCATCGGGCCAGGGCGATAGAGCGAAACGAGCGCGATGATGTCACCGAAATTGGTGGGCTTCACAGCCGCCAGCGTCCGCCGCATTCCTTCGGATTCGAGCTGGAACACGCCAACGGTGTTGCCCGACTGGAGCAGGTCATAGACCGCCGGATCGTCCCACTCGAGCGCGCCGAGGTCAATTTCGATCCCGCGGCCGGCCAGTAGGTCCACCGCCTTGCGCAGCACCGAGAGCGTCTTGAGGCCGAGGAAGTCGAATTTCACCAGCCCAGAGCTTTCGACATATTTCATGTCGAACTGCGTCACCGGCATGTCCGATCGCGGGTCGCGATAGAGCGGCACAAGCTGCGCCAATGGCCGGTCGCCGATCACCACGCCCGCGGCATGGGTCGAGCTGTTGCGCGGCAGGCCCTCGAGCTGCAGCGCGAGGTCGACCAACTGCTTCACTTCATTGTCGTTCTCGTACTCCCGCCGAAAATCCGCCGCTCCATTGAGTGCGCGCGGCAAGGTCCAGGGATCGGTCGGGTGGTTGGGCACCATCTTGCAGAGCCGGTCGACATGGCCATAACTCATCTGCAGGATGCGCCCGCAATCGCGCAGCACCGCGCGCGCCTTCATTTTACCGAAGGTTATGATCTGCGCGACGTGATCGTGCCCATATTTCTGCTGGACATAGCGGATCACTTCGCCGCGCCGCGTTTCGCAGAAGTCGATATCGAAGTCCGGCATCGAGACGCGTTCGGGATTGAGGAAGCGTTCGAACAGCAGGCCCAGCCGGATCGGATCGAGATCGGTGATGGTCAGCGCCCAGGCAACCAGCGAGCCTGCGCCCGAACCGCGCCCCGGGCCTACCGGAATGCCATTGTCCTTGGCCCATTTGATGAAATCGGCAACGATCAGGAAGTAGCCCGGGAAGCCCATCTTCACGATCACGTCGACTTCGTAATCGAGGCGCTTCTTGTATTCGAGCACCTCTTCGAAAATCCCGTTCGCCCTGAGCTTGTCGAAGGGCTGCTCTGCTCCTTCCAGCGCCTCGGCCGAAGTAAAGTGCAGGGCTTCGACAAGCTCAGCCCGAACGGTTTCAGGGTAGTATGGCTCCAGCCGCTTAAGAAGCCCGTCCCTTGCATCCTCGGCCAGCATCCGCGCTTCGCCTTCGAGATCGCCCGCAAGGCTGGGCAGGATCGGCTTGCGATCGGGCGCTATCACGGCGCAGCGCTGCGCAATTACGAGGCTGTTTGCAGTCGCTTCAGGAAGGTCGCCGAACAGCTCGTGCATCATCGGGGCCGATTTGACCCAGGCGTTGCGATTGGTGTGCAGCCGGTCCTCGGCATCGACATGGGTCGAATTGGCGATGCACAGCATCGCGTCATGCGCCTTGTGGAAATGTGGCTCGGCATATTGCGCGGGGTTTGTCGCCACCAGCGGCAGGCTGCGCGCATAGGCCAGGTCGATCAGCGCCTCTTCGGCGGCCTGGCAGGCCGGATCGCCGTGCCGCGCGAGTTCGATATAGAACCGGCCGGGGAACAGCGCCCCGATCCGGTCGCACAGCGCCTCGGCATGGCTCTGCTGCCCTTCGGCGAGCAAACGGGTGAGCGCCCCTTCGCCTGCGCCGCTAAGCGCAATCAGGCCTTCGGTGTGCCCTTCAAGGTCCTCAAGCCGGACATGCGGCTCGAACTCCAGCGGCCGGTCGAGATGCGCCTTGGAAACAAGGTGGCAGAGATTGTCATACCCTGCTTCGTCCTGCGCATAGAGCGGCAAATAGTCGACCTGCTTGCCCTCTTCATCGCGCGCCACGCCCAGCAATGCGCCGATGATCGGCTGCACGCCTTCCGCCATGCAAGCGCTGGCAAAGGCGACCGCGCCGTAAAGCCCGTTGCGGTCGCAGATCGCAATTGCGGGGAAGCCGCGCTCCTTTGCCAGCTTGGCGATCGCCTTGGGATCGATCGCCCCTTCGAGCATCGAATAGGATGATTGCGCGCGCAGCGGGACGAAGGGGGCATAGGCCATGCCGCTACTTTAGGATTTGGCGCGCGATTCGGAAGCGTCCACGCGCGCTAATTCTCCACAAGTGGACAAGCTACGTTACAGCAGCTTCTCGATGTCCTTCGCGATCCGTTCGGGCTTGTCGGTCGGGGCATAGCGACGCACGACATTGCCTTCGCGGTCGATCAGGAATTTGGTGAAGTTCCATTTGACCGAAGTGGAACCCATCAGCCCTTTTGCCTCGCCCTTCATCCAATCGTAAAGCGGCGATGCGTCCGGCCCGTTGACGTCGATTTTCTGCATCAGCGGGAAGGTGACGCCGAAATTGATCTTGCAGAATTCCTGGATTTCGTCGGCATTGCCGGGTTCCTGCGCGCCGAACTGGTTGCAGGGAAAGCCCAGCACTTCGAAGCCGCGATCCTTGTATTGCTGGAAGATCTTTTCGAGCCCGTCATACTGCGGTGTGAAGCCGCATTTGCTGGCGGTGTTCACCACCAGCAGCACCTTGCCGAGCTTGTCCTTGAGGTCGAGTTGCTCGCCGCGATTGGTCGTGACGGTGAAATCGGCGATCGTAGTCATTCGAGCGGCTCCTTGCGGCGGCGATAGGTCAGATCATAGCGCGTCGACCAGGTCAGTCCATGGTCGAACGAAGCCTCACCATGCTGCCGCACCGTATCGCCGTCAATCGGCGTGAAGGTCTGGCGAACCATCGCATCCTCGCCGTTCGGCCCGAAGCCCTGCCAATAGCCGGTCATCGCCATGCCACCTCCTGTCGGACCGCCGACGAATTCCACCGGCCCGGGCGCCGCGCCAATCCAGAACTGCCGCCAGAGGCCGGTCTGCGGGTCATATCCGTTGAGGCTGCCACCGCCCGGCCCGTTGAGCGGCATCCAGTTCTCGCGCACGGCGCAGCCGAGATAGAGCTTTTCGATCCGGCTGTGCCCGACGAGGTTTTCCCGGCCGCTGGGATAAACGTCCCACTCACCCAGCCAGAAATCGAATGCCGCGAATTCCGCGCTATTGCAGCCAGGTGGCGGTGGCGGAGAGGGTTTCTGCTGCGGCGTGCGCTGGCCTGCATCAGGAATATCGATGCGATGATACTGAACATTCTTGCCCCCTTGTCCCGAACTCGGGAACGCATGGGCCAGAAGGTCACCGGTGGGCGCAAGCCGGCATAGACGAGCGCCATTGCGCGCTCGACGGGGGCATTCAGCTGCGGGGGAAACCCTCGCGCGCGGCCAATGCGGCGATGTAGGCATAGTCCAGGCGACGCCCGCCGGCCTTCTGGATCGCATATTCCATGCGCTTGTCTTCCGGAAGCAACATCACATAGCGGACGAGTTCGCCCAATGTGCCCTGGCGCAGGATCTTTGCGGCATCCAGCAATCCGCCGCCGTCATCCGCGCGATGAAGCGAGCTGTAAGCGTCCCAATCGACAGTTCCACCCATACAAGGCTCCTGTTCCCAATTGCTTCTGCCACTCGACCCTAGCCAGAAAGCGTCCCTGCTTGAAGGACTAATCGGGATGTGCCCTATTCGAGCACACCTTCATGCAGGCGCACCACGCGATCCATTCGGGCGGCAAGCCGTTCGTTATGCGTCGCGACCAGTGCGGCGCTGCCTTCTCCGCGCACCAGCGCAAGGAACTGCGCCAAGACCCGATCCGAAGTGTGCTCGTCCAGATTGCCGGTCGGCTCGTCGGCCAGAACCAGCATCGGGCGGTTGGCAAGCGCACGGGCAACCGCCACGCGCTGCTGCTCCCCGCCTGAGAGCTGGCTCGGTCGGTGTTCCATGCGGTGCCCAAGGCCAAGCGCCGTTAGCAATTGTTCTGCACGTGCATCTGCCGCTTCGCGCTCCACGCGCGCGATCATCTGCGGCATCACGACATTTTCGCGCGCGTTGAAATCGGGCAGCAGGTGGTGGAACTGGTAGACGAAGCCGAGATGGTCGCGGCGCAGGCGCGTGCGTTCGTCGGTCGGGAGCGAACTCGCTTCCTCGCCCGCGATCATGATCGAGCCTTCGAAGCCGCCCTCGAGCAGCCCCACCGCCTGAAGCATGGTCGACTTGCCGGTGCCCGAGGGCCCAAGCAGCGCCACGATCTCTCCCGGCATGATGTCGAGATCGACCCCGCGCAGCACTTCGATCACTGTGTCGCCCTGACGGAAGCTGCGCTTGAGTCCACGCAGGCGCACCACCCGCCGGGCTGTAGCCTGCTGCTCATTCATAGCGCAGCACCTCCACCGGATCGGTGCTGGCGGCCTTCAGCGCGGGATAGAGCGTAGCGAGGAAGCTCAGCGTCAGCGCCAGCAGCACGATGCCGACCACTTCGAGCGGATCGGTGCGCGAGGGCAGCGTCGAGAGGAAGCGGATCGAGGGATCCCACAGGTTTTGGCCAGTGACGATTTCGATCGCGCGCACGATCTGCTGGCGGAAAATGAGCACGAGGAAACCGAAGCCGAGCCCTGCAACCGTGCCAATCGCGCCCACGGTGAAACCTGTAGTGACGAAGATCTTCATCAAGCTGCGCCGCGTCGCGCCCATGGTACGCATGATCGCAATGTCGCGGCTCTTGGCGCGAACCAGCATCACAAGGCTCGAAAGGATATTGAAAGCAGCAACCAAAACCATGAAACTCAATGCGAAAAACATCGCAACGCGTTCCACTTGCAAGGCTTCGAACAGCGTTGCATTCATGGTCTTCCAGTCCGCCACGACGGCACGCCCGGCGACCTTTTCCTGAACAGGGGCAAGGATTTCGCCAACCTTGTCAGGATCGGTCACCTTCACTTCGATCATGCCTACCGAATCGCCCATCAGCAGCAGCGTCTGCGCATCGGCCATCGGCATCATCACGAATTTCTCGTCGTAATCGTAGATCCCGACTTCGAATATCGCCGCGACGCGATACCCTACCTGGCGCATCGACGTGCCGAACGGCGTCGCGCGCCCTTGCGGATTGATTATAGTGATGGTGTCACCCACCCGCGCGCCGATGTTCTGCGCCAAGCGCGAGCCGATCGCCACATTGCCCGCGTCAGGCCGTAGTTCGGAGATATTGCCCAACAGAACGCGATCGGCCAACCCGGCGAGGTCATCCTGCGTCTGTCCGCGTACGAAAATGCCTTCGACGCGCCCGTTGAAGGTCACCAGCAGCGGCTGCTCGATCAGCGGCGAGGCCTCCACCACGCCCGGCGTCTGGCGCACTTCGGCGAGCATTTCCTCCCAATTGTCGAGCCGCCCGCCATAGGCCTGGACAATCGCGTGTCCGTTGAGCCCCACGATCTTGTCGAGCAATTCGGCACGGAAACCGTTCATTACGCTCATCACCACCACCAGCATGGCGACGCTGAGCATGACCACACCCACGCTGATCCCGGCGACAAGCGCAATGAACGCCTCCCCCTTGCCCGGCAGGAGGTAGCGTTTGGCAATCATCCGTTCGAAGGGAGACAGGATCACGATGCGTAAGTCTTTGTGGCAGCGGCGATGAACCGGGGATGTAGGGCGATGGCGAGCGGCGCGCAATGGACCGTGCGGTCACTTTCCCTATGAAAAGCGCACCCGCAGGGCAGCAGCGCCCTTGTAATCGAGCGGTAACATCGCCATTGACCCGCCACGGACACGGCACGCGACAGCAGGCAGGCGCACAGATGACCAGCTCCATGAACTGGACTAACCCATTCCTCGATGCGGATGGCGACAAGCTGCGCGAGGAATGCGGCGTCTTCGGCGCGATTAACGCCACCGATGCAGCCGCACTTACGGCGCTGGGCCTCCATGCGCTCCAGCACCGCGGGCAGGAAGCCGCCGGCATCACCAGCTATGACGGCGTGGAGTTCTATTCGCGCCGCGGGCTCGGCCATGTCGCCGAGAATTTCACCTCGCCCGAAGCGATCGCCGAACTGCCGGGCACGATGGCGGCTGGCCATGTGCGCTATTCCACCACGGGCGGCTCGGGCCTGCGCAATGTGCAGCCGCTCTACGCCGACCTTGCAAGCGGCGGGTTTGCGGTAGCGCATAACGGCAATATCTCGAACGCACAGGCGCTGCGCAGCGATTTGGTGCGCCGCGGGGCGATCTTCCAGTCGACTTCCGACACCGAGGTGATCATCCACCTCGTGGCGACGAGCCGCTATCCCACCATGATTGACCGGCTGGTCGACGCGCTGCGGCTGGTGGAAGGAGCCTATTCGCTCATCGTGATGACGCCCGAAGGCATGATCGCCTGCCGTGACCCACTGGGCATTCGTCCGCTGGTGATGGGCCGCATGGGCGACGCGGTGGTGTTCGCCAGCGAAACCGTGGCTTTCGACGTCGTTGGTGCAGAATTCACGCGCGAAGTCGAGCCGGGCGAACTGATCCGGGTCGATTTTTCGGGCGAAGTGCATTCGCTCCACCCCTTCGGTCGGCACGGCGCGCGCCCCTGCATCTTCGAGCATGTCTATTTCAGCCGACCCGATTCGATGTTCGCGGGCCACACGGTCTATGAAGCGCGCAAGGCAATCGGCCAGCAGCTCGCGATCGAAAATCCGGTCGATGCCGATCTGGTGGTGCCGGTGCCCGACAGCGGCGTGCCTGCCGCAATCGGCTATGCCCAGCAATCCGGCGTACCATTCGAACTCGGCATTATTCGTTCGCACTATGTCGGGCGGACTTTCATCCAGCCTTCGGACGGTGCGCGCCATTCCGGCGTAAAGCGCAAGCACAATGCCAATCGTGGCCTTGTCCAGGGCAAGCGCATCGTGCTGATCGACGATTCGATCGTGCGCGGCACCACTTCGATGAAGATCGTCGAGATGATGCGCGAAGCTGGCGCGAGCGAAGTGCATTTCCGTGTCGCCAGCCCGCCCACGGCGCACAGCTGCTTCTACGGCGTCGACACGCCTGAACGCAGCAAGCTGCTCGCTGCGCGCATGAGCGTCGAAGAGATGCGCGATTTCATCAAGGCCGACAGCCTCGCTTTCGTCTCGATCGACGGGCTTTATCGCGCGGTCGGTTCGGCACGCCGAGACAACGGCAGCCCGCAATTCTGCGACGCCTGCTTCACGGGCGATTACCCCACTTCGCTGACCGACCTTGCCGCGAGCAAGGGCGAGGCTGCGCAACTTTCATTCCCCGATCACAAGGCAGCCTGAATCATGGCGACAAGCACACCTTTTTCAGGGCGGCTGGCGCTCGTCACCGGCGCAAGCAAGGGAATCGGCGCTGCGACCGCCAAGGCGCTGGGCGCGGCAGGCGCACATGTCGTTCTGGTCGGTCGTGACGTCAAAGCGCTCGAAGACGTCGAAGACGCCATTCATGCCGCTGGCGGCAGCTCCACGATCGCTCCGCTCGACCTGACCGAGCCCGATTCGATCGCGCGACTGGCCAACGCGATCGCCGGGCGCTGGGACAAGCTCGATTACCTTGTGTTCTCGGCAGCATACCTGCCCACGCTCACGCCTGTGACGCAGATCGAGCCGCCGCAGTTCAACCGCGCGCTCAACCTCAACGTGGTCGCGACTCAGGCTTTGCTGTCGGTGTTCGATCCGATGCTCAAGCGCGCCGATGCCGCACGCGTGATCGGGCTCACCAGCAGCGTCGGGGCCGGTCCGCGAGCCTATTGGAGCGCCTATGGCTCGACCAAGGCCGCCTTCGACAACATTTTGAGCTGTTACGCTCAGGAAGTTGAAAAGATTAGCAATATCCGCGTCGTAATCGTCGATCCGGGTGCTACACGGACCGAGATGCGGGCCAAGGCCTATCCGGGCGAGGACCCCGCAACAGTGAAGCCGCCCGAGGAAGTTGCAGACCGCTTGGTGTCATTGCTGCAAAGCGACTTCCCGACCGGCCATCGCGAACGCGTAGACGGCTGAAATAGCTGAATTCCTTAAAGTTAAGCACGCGCTAACCATCCCGCGGAACCAGTTGGTAACCGCGATCAGTCAACGTGCGTGAAGCCTGACGCCAAGAGTGCGCCCCAAGGGTCGATCGAGAGGCGCGCCACGGCGTCAGGCGAGATACGCTGATTGAGGAATTTTCGCGATGCAGACCACGCATGATCGATACCAGCTAGCCGCGCAGGAGGATCGCTGCGCGCCTCGCACCAAGCTCACCATTCCGGCGACACTGCGCGCTTCGGGTGGCCGCGCCTTCCAGAGCGTGGTGCATGACCTTTCGATCTCCGGCTTTTCGGCCGCATCGATCAACCGCATGCATGACGGGCAGCTTTGCTGGCTCACCCTGCCCGGGCTGGAGTCGCTACAGGCGCAGGTGGTGTGGTGGGACAATTGCATTGTCGGCTGCGCTTTCACCGAGCTGCTCAGCCCGATCGTCCACGACAACATCCTGCAACGCTACAGCAACACCGGGATCTACCGCAGCTCCTGTTGAGCCCCTGTCAGTAGTCCCCGAGAATCGCCGCCGCCGACCACCTCCCTCCTAGTCGGCTGCGGCGATTTTTTGTGCCACGCCGAGCCACAGCGCGCGGTTGTCGCGGCTGGTTGCGGTGGGCCAGTTGCTCACCACGGCGATCACCAGCCGCTCAGCGGGCATGATGGTGATCGACTGGCCGAAAATTCCCTGCGCGCCGTAATTCGCGCCGGGATAGGTCCACCACTGGTAGCCATAGCCGAAGCCGGTGTCGCCAAAGTCGACCTTGGAATCGCCCGCTTGGCCAAACCAGCCATCCGGCACGGTGCCATTGCCGCCTTCCAGAGCGAACTGCCCCATGCGGGCATAGTCGGCGAGCCGCAGCGACAGGCAGCAGCCGCCGATATTCCCGCCGCGCGGGTCGACCATCCAGAACAGGTCCGCTTCGAACCCGGCCGGATCGACGATCTTCTCCTTGGCGTATTCGGCCAGCGACAGGCCGACCGCATTTTCGACCAGCACGCCGATGAGATTCGTCTCGCCGGTCTTGTAGACCCACTTTTCACCCGCCGGAGCCTCGCGCGGAAGCGCGCGCATCTGCGCCACGATCGCTTCAGGGCCGTATTCGACCACGAAGCGGTTCATCTGCGCCACATCGCTATTGGGATCGGTGTAATCCTCGTTCCACTTCACGCCGGAAGTCATGGTGGCGAGTTGCTCGACCGTGACCCCGTCGTAAGCCGATCCTTCCAGCTTCGGGATATAGCGAGTCACGGGATCACTAAGGCTCTGAACAAACCCATCCTTCACCGCAGCGCCAAGCAGGGTCGAAGTGAAGCTCTTGGCGACAGAGAAGCTCGTCCAGCGCTGCTCCGGCCCGAAACCGAGACCATAGGCCTCGAAGCGTTTCTTGCCGTCCTGCAGCACCATCACGCCCGCCGCATTGGTTGCCTCCATTGCAGCCCGGATTTCATTCGCCAAGGCCGGATCGAGCGGAGTGCCTTCGCCCAGCAATCGCGGCTGTGCTGCGGCCGCGACTTCATGCCCTGCGAACCATGCCTCCATGTTGCGGAAGCGGTCCGAACGTTGGGCGTCGTTCCAGAACAGCACTTCCAGGTCGGCAGGATCATGTTCGGGTGGGGTCACCATGGTGACGGGGTGCGCAGGATGCGCCGCCGGTGCGGCTGTCTCCGCATAGGCCGAGGTAAAACCCGTAAGCGCCAGCGCGATCGCTGCGCCGCCCAGTATCATTCGCATCCTATTCTCCCTTGACCAGCGTGACCTGGTGGACATCGATCAATCCGCCACGGAACCCGCCTTCGCAATACATCAGGTAATAACGCCACAGGCCGATGAAGCGATCATCGAAACCGGCAGGCAAACGCCCCTCGCTCACCGCTGCATCGAAGCGTTCGCGCCACAGGCGCAGCGTTTCGGCATAATCGAGCCCGAAATCGGCCTGCTCGCGCCATTCCAGCCCGCGCTCTTCGGCCAGGCGGCGGAATTCGCTGTTGCGGATCAGCAGGCCGCCCGGAAAGACATAGGCCTGGATGA
This sequence comes from Altererythrobacter litoralis, assembly GCF_036324225.1. Classification (NCBI taxonomy): domain Bacteria; kingdom Pseudomonadati; phylum Pseudomonadota; class Alphaproteobacteria; order Sphingomonadales; family Erythrobacteraceae; genus Altererythrobacter; species Altererythrobacter litoralis. Next base: position 224,328 of record NZ_JAZDQV010000001.1, on the reverse strand, counting down.
AGTCCGCGCTGGCAGCATAGGCCTCGAACAGATCATCCTGCAGCGAGATATATTGGATGGCTGCACGCCCGCCCGGCTTCAGGTTGCGCGCAATGCAATCCATGAAGGTCGGCCAGTATTCGCGGCCCAGCGCCTCGACCATCTCGACGCTGACAATCGCGTCATTCTGACCAGAAGTGTCGCGATAGTCCTGCTTGAGGAATTCGATTCCTTCCTGCTGGTGTTCGCGCGCCCAATCCAGCTGCGCATCAGACAGGCTGATGCCCGTGACCTGCCGCCCCTGTCGCTGCAGGTAATCGGCGAGCGAGCCCCAGCCGCAACCGATCTCGAGCACGTCATGCGCATCGCCGATCCGCTGCGAAAGCGCTTCCCACTTGGCGCGCTGCGCCGCGGCAAGGTCACTCGCCCCCGCGAAGCGCGCAGAGGAATAGGTCATGCTCGGATCGAGCCATTGCGCGTAGAAATCATTGCCGAGGTCGTAATGCGCGTGGATGTTGCGCTGCGCGCCCTCTCGGCTGTTGCGATTGAGCCGATGCGCCAGCCGCGCGGCGAGCCGGAAAGCCCCCCTCGCCCGGCCGACATTGCCCAGCTCCGCTGAATTGTCGGTGAAAAGCGCGAACAGCTGCACCGGGTCGGGACTTTCCCATTCGCCCGCCTCCCACGCCTGGTACCAGCCGATCGAGCCGCTCGTCGCCAGCCTCACCAGCGCGCGCCAGTCGTTGAGCGTGACTTCGACTGCGAAGCCCGGCGCGCGGCCACCGAGCAGCCGGGTCGAGCCGTCGGGCAAATGGCCGAGGAGCGACCCACGCGCGATTCCTGCGTCGATTCGGTCGAGGATCTTGCCGAAACCGGGGGCCAGGAAGCGCGCAATCACGCCTGGGCGACGAGCAAAGCGCGCCCCGCCGCTTAGCAGCCGTTCTCCGCGCTTGATCCCCTCCACTTTCATGCAGGGCTATATGGCCTCGTCGCACAAAGGGGACAAGGTCAGCGCTCGCCCTTCATCGCCTTGTACGCAGCCAGCGCGCGCTCGCGCCCTTCCCTGTGGCCGACGATTTTCTCGGGGTATTGCCCGCGCATATGATCGGGCGGATCGTGGACGAAGGGCTCGTCCAGCCCGGCCAGCTCGGGAACGTATGTGCGGATATAGCCTGCCGCATCGAACTTCTCGCTCTGGCTTAGGGGCGCCATGATCCGCACGAACATGTTCGAATCGACACCTGTGCCCGCGACCCACTGCCAATTGGTGGCGTTGCTCGCATAATCGGCATCGACCAGCGTGTCCCAGAACCACCTCTCACCCACGCGCCAGTCGATCAGCAAATGCTTGATCAGGAAGCTGGCGGCGATCATCCGCACGCGGTTGTGCATCCAGCCGGTCTGCCACAGCTGCCGCATTCCGGCATCGACGATAGGGTAACCGGTGCGCCCCTGTTGCCACGCCTTCAGGTCGCGCACGGCGGTCTCGTCCGTTGCGGGGTCGCGCCATTCGATTTTATCGAACTCGTCGCGATAGTTATCGAGCGCGTACCGGGGAAACTGGCAGATCGCGTTCTGCGCATAGTCGCGCCAGATCAGCTCTTTCTCGAAGGTGCGCCAGCCATTTGAGCGCTTGTGCTTGAGCGCATGCCAGATCTGGACCGGGCTGATCTCGCCGAAATGGAGGTAGGGCGAAAGCTGGCTGGTCTTGTCGACCGACGGGAGGTTGCGATCCTCCTGGTAGTCGTCGACATGGTCTTCCCACCATTCGAGCCGTTCATGCGCAGCCGCTTCGCCGACGCGCCAGAATTCGCGCATTCCGCCCGCCCAATCGGGCTTTGTCGGAAGCAATTGCCAGTCCGCCAGATCGTCGCTGGCGGGCCAGCTTTCCGGCGAAGTCAGCGCCTCGGGCTCGGGCAACGCGTCGCGCGGCGGAAGGAGCTCCAGCGTCGCTTTCGAGAAGGGCGTGTAGATCTTGTACGGCCCGCCCGATCCGGTCGTCACCGTGCCGGGCGGCAGCAGGTAATTGGCATCGTAGAGCCTGAGGTCGAGACGTTCCTTCATCTCACCTTGCGCCTTGCGCCACCATGGCTCGTAATGACGGTTTGCATGGACCGCCTCCGCGCCGGATTCACCTGCGATCTTGCAAAGTTCCTCCACCGCATCTCCGCGGCGCAGGATCAATCGGCTTCCGCGCGCTTCGAGGCTGCGCGCCAGGCTTGCGAGCGAATGGTGCAGCCACCAGCGCGAGGCGCCGCCATAGGCATGTGATCCCGGGCGCACGTCATCGAGCACATAGACCGCGATCACCGGGCCTTGCCGTGCGGCATGATAGAGCGCGGGATTGTCGCCCAAGCGCAGATCGCGCCGCAGCCAGACGATTTGGGGAGAACTCAATCCTACCTCCGCTCGCCCTGTGCCTGTCGAAGGGCTGCTTTTCTTGAAGTGAAGGACGGGGCTTCGACAAGCTCAGCCCGAACGGTGTTGGGCAGTAAGCGATTTACCTCGCGGGAAGTTCCTCACATTTCACTTGCGGAAGCGCGACCGCGAAACGATCCCGCGCGCGCGGATCGTAAAAGCGGGCGTCGCGCAGGATGACCGAGCCGTCGGGCGCACGTTCGGCAAATGGCGCGCGCGACCAGAGCATAAATGCGGCCGCCTCTCCAGACTGTGCCCACGCATCGTCCGGCATACCGCACAAGACAATACCGGGTGCCCTGTAACCGTAACCAATGTCCTCACCGGACCATGCAGTGGAATACCAGCGACCGTCCGCTGACTCGATGATCCTCTCACGGACCCAGAATGCCAAGGGAGGCGGGCTGGCGACTGCCAGAACCGGATAAGGTTCTGACGAGGTGCCCCTCACGGTTTCATTGTAATATGTGATGGCCCAATTCATCCCGATATACGCAAGCGCCACTGCAATCGCGATCCGCGCCGGTCGCATCCAGTCCCCGCCCTGCCGCTCCCGCCGCAGCGAGAACCATGTCGCAAAGCCCAACAGCGCCCACAGCCACACATCGATGATGAACAGCGTGTCGCCATAGAACCATTGGCTCGAAAACGGTTCGAGGAAGCGCACGCCATAGACGTTGAGCCAGTCGAGCGCCGGGTGGCTGAGCGTGGCGATGAAGCCCAGCAGGAACAGCCATTTGAAGTTGACCGGCAAGCGGTCCTTCGGGCGCGCACCCCGCCGCTCCTGCCAGCGATCATAACCCCACAACAGCCCTGCCAACATCAGTGGCAGCAGCACCCATGCGATCGGGCCATGCGTGATCCCGCGCCGGAAACCGAGGTGTTCCACCCCCTCCAGCCAGAAGAAGCAGGCCGCGTCGACATCGGGGATATTCGCCCCGATGATCAGCGCGGGCATGGCCAGCCCGGTTTTCTTCTTCAGCCCGGCCTGTCCCAGCAGCGCGCCGACAAGGCTATGTGTCAGATTATCCAATTTTTCCTCACGCAAAGGCGCAAAGGCGCAAAGAAGGTTCTCAAGATCATATCTACCTGTGGTTATTCACCACGCGCTTGATGCCTTGTTTGAAGGTCTCCTGACCGAAGTTCATCAAAAGGCCCAACGGCTGATCCATCAGACGCAAATAGGTTAGCAACTGCTTTGGATATAGAGCGCTATCGCGCTCGGTCGATTTCAATTCGATGATCAGTTGATCTTCGATCAAAAGATCAATCTTGAATGCGTTGTCGACGACAACGCCATTATGTCGGATCGGAACCGGGACCTGTCGCCGGACAGAAAGGCCGCGCTCCTCCAGAGCGGCAGCGAGTAAAATTTCGTAAACCGACTCGAGCAGCCCCGGACCCAATTCCTTATGCAGCTTGAACCCGCAATCAACGGCCTGTTTGGCAAGTTCTTCAATATCCACGCAAACCCCTTAGCGCCTTCGCGCCTTTGCGTGAAATCAAAACTCGAACTTACTCTGCCGGATGACCTTCCTTGTCGTCGACAGACCAGGTCTGCCCGCTGCCAAGCAGCTTGGCGAGGTTCGCTTCCTTGCCCGCAGTCGCCTTGGCTCGCTCTTCGGCCACGCCGCTTTCGAAGGTCGGGCGCGGATCATCATAGAGCACGCCCAGCGCCATCGGGAACGGGCCAAACGGCAGTTCGACCAGCATGTGCGCGATCGAACGGTTGGTGACGTCGTGGACGATCACTCCGGCGGCTTCCCAGTCGCCATCGGTTACATCGACCACCTTGAGGCACAGGTTCTCGTTATCGAGCGCGATCCCCTGCGTGCCACCGGCGAACAGCATCGGCTGGCCATCTTCGAGCCAGAGCTGGCGATCTTCCGCACCCTTGGGCGCGGCGAAATCGTTGAACACGTCCTTGTTGTAGACGATGCAGTTCTGGAAAATCTCGATGAAGGCGGCGCCCTGGTGTGCATGGGCGGCCTTGAGCACATCGGGCAGGTTCTTCGACACGTCGAAGCCGCGGCCGACGAAGCGCGCACCAGCGCCCAGTGCAAAGGCGCAGGGGTTGGCTGGACGGTCGACCGAGCCGATCGGGGTCGAGGGGCTGCGCGTGCCGATCCGGCTGGTGGGCGAATATTGCCCCTTGGTCAGGCCGTAGATCTCGTTGTTGAACAGCATGATTTGCATGTTCACATTGCGGCGAAGCACATGCAGCATGTGGTTGCCGCCAATGGAAAGGCCGTCGCCATCGCCGGTGACCAGCCAGATGTCGAGATCGGGATTGGCGAGCTTCACGCCCGTCGCGACCGCAGGCGCGCGGCCGTGGATCGTGTGGAAGCCGTAAGTCTCCATGTAATAGGGGAAGCGGCTGGAACAGCCGATCCCGCTGATGAAGACCGTGTTCGACGGGTCAGCGCCCAGCTGCGGAAGCGTGCGCTGCACCGCCTTCAGGATCGCATAGTCCCCGCAACCCGGGCACCAGCGCACTTCCTGGTCGGTTTCCCAGTCCTTGAGCGTGGTTTCGATCTTGGTAGGTGCGTTCATGCCAAGGCCTCCTCAATCGCGGCTTCGAGCTCGTGGACGTAGAATGGTTGCCCGCTGGTCTTGGTGAGCGGTTGCGCATCGACCAGGTACTGGTCGCGCAGCACGGTCTTGAACTGGCCGGTGTTCATTTCGGGCACCAGCACCTTGTCATAACTCTTGAGCAGCTCGCCAAGGTTGCCCGGCAGCGGCCAGATATGGCGCACATGAATGTGGCTGACGTCGAGACCCTTGTCGCGCGCGACGCGCACTGCCCGGTGGATCGGGCCAAAGGTGCTGCCCCAGCCGACGACCGCGAGCTTGCCGCCCGGCGCGCCTAGGCACACGTCCTGGTCGGGCACGCTGACCCCCAGCACCTTGTCCTTGCGGGCATCGGTCATCGCCTGGTGGTTGGCGGGCGAATAGTCGAGATGGCCGGTGTTCAGCTGCTTCTCGATGCCGCCGATGCGGTGCATCAGCCCCGGCGTGCCGGGCTTGATCCACGGCCGCGCGCCCTTGCTGTCGCGCTTGTAGGGCAGCAAATGGTCGCCATCGTTCTTTTCGGTCAGGAACTTGGCCGGGAACGGCGTATAGCTGGCCGGATCGGGCACTTTCCACGGCTCTGCCGCATTGGCGATATAGCCGTCGGTCAGCAGCATCACCGGAGTCATGTATTCCACCGCGATGCGGCAGGCCTCGATGGCGCATTCGAACGCATCTTCCGGGCTGCGCGCGGCGATCACCGGCAGCGGCGCATCGCCGTTGCGGCCATAGACCGCCTGGTAGAGGTCGCTCTGCTCGGTTTTGGTCGGCAGGCCGGTCGAAGGGCCGCCGCGCTGCGAATTGACGATCACCAGCGGCAATTCGGTCATGATCGCAAGGCCCATCGCTTCGGTCTTGAGCGCGATACCGGGGCCGGACGAACTGGTCACGCCCAGGCTGCCAGCATAGCTCGCGCCGATCGCGGCGCAGATCGCGGCGATCTCGTCCTCGGCCTGGAAGGTCGTGACGTCGTACTGCTTGAGCCGCGCCAGATGGTGCAGGATCGCGCTGGCAGGAGTGATCGGATAGCCGCCGAAGAACATCGGCAGGCCCGCCAGCTGCGCGCCCGCGACAAGCCCGAGCGAAACCGCTTCGGCGCCGGTGATTGTGCGATAAAGCCCCGGCTCGGCAGGCATTGGCGGCAGGCTTACCTGCTTGAGCGGCCCCGACAGCTCGGCCGTTTCACCATAGGCATGGCCGGCGTCGAGCGCTGCGATATTGGCATCCGCGAGCTCGGGCTTCTTGGCGAACTTTTCCCGCAGCCAGTCATGGATCGGCTTGCGCGGGCGGTCGAACATCCACAGCGCAAGGCCCAGCGTCCACATGTTCTTGCAGCGCAGCGCATCCTTGTTGCCGAGCCCGAAAGGCTTGACCGCTTCGATCGTCAGCGCGCTGATGTCAAAAGCCAGCAAATCATATTTGGCGAGGCTTCCGTCTTCGAGCGGGTTCGCATCGTAATGCGCCTTGTCGAGGTTGCGCTTGCTGAACTCTCCCGTGTCGGCGATGATCAGCCCGCCCGGCTTGAGCGCCGAAAGGTTGGTCTTCAACGCAGCCGGGTTCATCGCCACCAGCACGTCGGGCGCGTCACCCGCAGTGTTGATTTCGCGGCTGCCGAAATTGATCTGGAACGCCGAGACGCCGAACAGCGTGCCCTGCGGCGCGCGGATCTCCGCCGGGAAGTCCGGGAATGTGGCAAGATCGTTCCCCGCCAGCGCGGTGGAGAGCGTGAACTGCCCGCCGGTCAGCTGCATGCCATCGCCGCTGTCGCCCGCAAAGCGGACCACCACGGCATCGGGTTGCTGCGAAAGTGCCGGCTCTTGCGGCGTATCAGCGGCCTGGGTCGCCATGTAAATTCCTCGTCGCGCGCCCTGTATGGCAAGACGCCTTTCCATTGCTGGAGGCCACCTATTGCGCGGCTCCTGCTCCCGCAATGAAGTTTTTCTCCTCTAGTCACAAATGTCGAGTGGAAATGGATGGGGGCCGGCACTAACCTGTCGAAAAGAACGAGAGGAGAATACCCCAGATGGCCACCGAAACAACTTATGTCCGCCCCGATGTGAAGGCATTCATCGATGCCATGGCGGCAGTCGGCGGCCCGGCGCTGGCCGACATGACGCTCGAAGAAGCGCGCGCCAGCTACATCGCGCTGCACGGCATGGCGGACCGCCCGGCGCGCGAACTGGCGGTGATCCGCAATTTGTCCTGCCCTGGCCCTGCGGGCGAAATCCCGCTGCGGCTTTACGACACGCGCGAGGCGCGCGAGCCGGGCCCGGTGATCGTATTCTACCATGGCGGGGGCTTCGTGATCGGCGACCTCGATACGCACCACAATCTCTGCACGGAAATCGCCTGGCAGATGGACCTGCCCCTCGTGGCGGTCGACTATCGCCTCGCGCCCGAACATGTCTTCCCCGCTGCGGTCGACGATTGCGAAGCGGCGGCGCGGTGGGTCGCTTCCTCACCAGAAGCGCTGGGGCGCAAGGCCACCGGCATCATCAACATCGGCGACAGCGCGGGCGGCAACGCCACCATCGTGGTGACGCAGGCGCTCGCAGCCGATCCCGCTGCCGCGCCGGTGGTGCTTCAGGTGCCGCTATTCCCGCTCGCAAGCGACTCGTTCGGCTCTTTCAGCCTCGACGAGTTTGCCGAAGGGTACATACTCACCAAGGCCGCGATCGAATTCTTCGACGCGGCCTATGCCCCCGATCGCAATGACCCGCGCGCGATGCCGATCCTTGGCCGGCACGAGGGCACCCCACCCACCGTCCTCGTCACCGCCTCGCTCGACCCGATCCGCGACTCGGGCCGCGACTATGGTGCGGCGTTGTCCAAGGCCGGGGTCGACCACGTCTTCCTCGAGATGAAAGGTGTCACCCACAGCTTCACCAATCTGCGGCAGGCCGTGCCCGGAACGCAGGCCGATCTTGAGCGCGTGATCGCAGCGATGAAGCTGATGATGGGGCGCGCCACCGAAGCGACCGCGGCATGAGCGAACTGGGTTACCGGCCCTGCGCCGGCTTCATGCTCGCCAACCGGCAAGGGCTGGTGTTCGTGGGCCAGCGCATCGATTCGCAACATCTTGGCGCGTGGCAGATGCCGCAGGGCGGGATCGACCCGGGCGAAGACGTCGCTGAAGCCGCGCTGCGCGAGCTCGAAGAGGAAACCGGGATCGGAGCGCATCTGGTCGACATCATCGCCCGTACCCACGAACCGCTGCGCTACGACTTGCCAGAGGACCTGATTGGCAAGCTATGGGGCGGCAAATATCGCGGGCAGGAACAGCACTGGTTCCTGGGGCATTACAAGGGCAGTGACGAGGATGTGAACCTCGAAGCGCACGATCCGCCCGAGTTCCACAGCTGGCAATGGGTCGATGCAGAGCAGCTTCCCGACCTGATCGTGCCGTTCAAGCGCGACGTCTATCGCGCAGTCGTGCGCGAGTTTCGTTCGCTTATCTGAAAATCGGGATCAGTTCGGCTTGGCGGCGGTTTCGGCTTCGCTTGAAGCCACGCGCCGCTGCGCGCCCTGCCGGATGGTCGATTGCAATTGCACCGCCTCAGGGCAGCCGACACCGCAGATCGTCTCGATCTGCGCGAGGTTGAGCTTGGCCTTTTCCAGCGCGCCCTTTTCCACCATCGCCTGCCCCTCGCCCGAAATCGCGGCGAGATTGCCTGGATCGCGCGCCAGCGCCTCACGGTAGTAACGGATCGCCTTGCCCTGCATCCCTTCGGCGCGGGCTGCCTTGGCAAGCTCGAGGAACACCGGCGTATGGCCCGGATCGAGCGCCAGCGCGGCTTCGAACGCGTCAACCGCGCCCTGCACATCGCCCTGCGTCAACGCGGCGCGGCCCTGTTCGATCATCGCGGCTGCGCGCGGATCGGGCAACCGGTCACCCGCATGGCCCATGCTCGCGGTAATCGCGAGGGCCAGGGACAGGGCGGCAGCGGCGGGCGCAAAACGCATGATCAGTTCCTTCGGGACATCCATCCGGTTGAGTGAAGGCTCAGCCATAATCGATATGGCTAACATGCTGAACCCAGCATGGCGACAAAAAACCCGTCCGTGCCGTCGTGAGACGGGCTGAGGCGGATCCCTTGCCTGTGCGGGCGGCCGAGCGGGAGCGAAATCTCCAGCGCTTTCCATTGCTTGTGGCGGGTGAGGAACGCTTCGATGCGATCCGCACCCTCATCGTCGAGCAGCGAACAGGTGATGAAGAGAATCCGTCCGCCGGGGTGCACAAGCGTGGTTGCAAGGTCGAGCAGGTGATCCTGCGTGGCCGCGAAACGCGCAAGGCGGTCGGGGGTGAGTCGCCATTTCGCCTCAGGCTTGCGGCGCCATGTGCCCGTGCCAGAACAGGGCGCATCGACCAGCACCGCGTCGGCCATGCCCGCGATATCGGCCAGCGCTTCGCTCTCCCGGCCCGGATCGAGCAGGCGGGTCTCGATCATCCCTGCCCCGGCCCGTTCGGCGCGCGGAGCAAGGCGCGACAGGCGCGAGCGATCGATGTCGCAGGCGAGGAGCCGTCCAGCGTTTTCCATCGCAGCGGCCAGCCCCAAAGTCTTACCCCCTGCCCCCGCGCACAAATCGATCACGGTTTCGCCGGGCCTTGCGCCCAGCGCCAAGCAGGCAAGCTGGCTGCCATGGTCCTGCACTTCGACCAGCCCGTCGCGCCAGGCGGGCGATTGATCAACCTGTGTGCCGCTTTCAAAACGCAGTGCTTGCGGCGCGGCGAGCTCTTCGCCCGCTTCGGGCAGTTCGATACTCGCGCGATCGGCCTTGAGCGTGTTGACCCGGATATCGAGCGGGGCGCGGCCCATCAGCGCCTGCGCCTCGCTTTCCGACACGCCCGAAGCGGCGAAGCGCTCCATCAGCCATTCCGGGGCGACGCCTGCCGCCCCTGGCTCTTCGCCCGCGCCGATTGCGGCGGGGCCATATTGCGAGCCGTCGAAGCAGGCAGCCAGCGAAGGATCGTCCTGCACGAGCCGCAGCATCGCGGCGCGTCCACTTTGCGGCACCGGCCCGCAGGCCCGAATGGCGGCATAGACCAGCTCGCGCACCGCGCGGCGGTCCTTCGAGCCTGCATAGCGGTTCTCGCGCGCCCAATCGGCGATCAAGCGGTCCGCCGGCGCACCTTCGCGCTTCGCCGCACCGATCACCGCATCGAGCAGTTCGATCGCGGCCTGGACCCGTGCAGCCGGTGTCATGGCCCAACCGTCACGGAATCAGCGAGAGGGATAGTTCGGCGCCTCGCGCGTGATCGCCACGTCATGCACATGGCTTTCCGAAAGGCCGGCATTGGTGATGCGGACGAACTTCGCGCGCTTCTGGAGATCGACGATCGTGGCCGATCCGGTGTAGCCCATCGCCGCCTTGATGCCACCGACGAGCTGGTGGATCACGACCGAAGCCGGGCCCTTGAACGGCACCTGGCCTTCGATCCCTTCGGGCACCAGCTTGAGCGCCGAAACGTCCTGCTGGAAATAGCGGTCGGCACTGCCGCGCGCCATCGCGCCCACGCTGCCCATGCCGCGATAGGCCTTGTAGCTGCGCCCCTGGTACAGGAAAGTTTCGCCCGGGCTTTCCGCAGTACCGGCCAGCATCGAACCGATCATTACGGTCGAGGCACCGGCGGCAAGCGCCTTGGCGGCATCGCCCGAGGTCCGCAGCCCGCCATCGGCAATCACCGGCACACCCGACTTGGCGGCTTCTGCAGCGCTTTCCATGATCGCGGTGAGCTGCGGCACGCCAACGCCCGCAACCACACGCGTGGTGCAGATCGAGCCGGGGCCGATGCCCACTTTCACCGCGTCTGCACCGGCATCGATCAGCGCGCGTGTCGCTTCGGCCGTGGCGACATTGCCAGCGATCACCTGCACCGAATTCGACAGCTTTTTTGCGCGTTCGACTGCGCGCGCCACATCCATGTTGTGGCCATGCGCGGTATCGATCACCACCACGTCGACTTCGGCATCTACCAGCGCTTCGGTGCGGGCAAAGCCCTTGTCGCCCACGGTGGTCGCCGCCGCGACGCGCAACCGCCCGGCGGCGTCCTTGGTGGCGTTGGGATAGGTCACCGCCTTTTCGATGTCCTTCACCGTGATCAGCCCGATGCAGCGATAGGCATCGTCCACCACCAGCAGCTTCTCGATCCGGCGCTGGTGCAGCAGGCGGCGCGCGTCTTCCTGGCTCGTTCCCAGCGGTACAGTGGCGAGATTGTCGGTGGTCATCAGTTCGCGCACCGGCTGGAGCGGGTTTTCCGCAAAGCGCACGTCGCGATTGGTTAGGATGCCGACCAGCTTGCCGTCATTGTCGGTCACGGGAATGCCGCTGATGCGGTTCTGCGTCATCAGCAGCTGCGCTTCGCCCAGCGTCGCTTCGGGGTGGATAGTGATCGGGTTCACGACCATGCCGCTTTCGAAGCGCTTTACCTGGCGCACCGCAGCGCATTGCTCGGCAATGTCGAGGTTGCGGTGAAGCACGCCGATCCCGCCTAGCTGCGCCATGGCAATCGCCATGTCGGCTTCGGTAACCGTGTCCATCGCCGCCGACAGCACCGGGATGTTGAGCGCGATCTCGCGCGTCAGCCGCGTCGTGGTGTTGGCCATGCTCGGCAAGACATCGCTTTCGGCCGGACGCAGCAATACGTCGTCGAATGTTAGGCCGAGGGGGATATCCATAAGCGCCACTTTCATACTGGTCCCGCCCCGCAGGGTCCGGGAGATTCGTGGCGGCTCATGTAACCGCACTTGGCGGCAGCCGCTAGAGGGGGAAGTGCGCTTTTTCGCGCCGCAGCATTTGCTTCAGGGATATTGCTTCGGATCGGCCAGCCGCCGGATCAGCATCTCGTGCAAGAACAGGTCGTCGACAGCTCCACCCAGTTCGAGCTTGCCCGGCTCGTCCGACGCCTGATGGTATGTGCTCGACATGAACGCGCGGAACCTTTCCTCGTCGCCGAATGCGTTGGACACCACCACAGCGGGAACGTCACGCTGCAGCAGCGCCCAGCCGTCCTGCCGCTGGAGGAAAGGCTCGGCCCGTTCGCGCGGCACCAGTTCGCGCCCGGCATCGGCGACAGCCTGCCGGATCACTTCGTCGAGCGCGGTGCGCCCCTCGCCGATGAAACCGACCGCACTGCCGCGCGGCCCGATCGCCACCGTGTCGAAATTGAACGCTGCAACGATGCTTTCGAGCGGGATCGGCGGTTCCTCGGCAAAGGCGCGCGCGCCCAGCAGCCCCCATTCCTCGGCCGTCGTGCCCAGCACGTAGATGTCGCGCCCCAGCGGCGGCCCTTTGGCAAGCCGCTTGCCCAATTCGATCATCAGCGCAAGCCCGCTGGCGTTGTCGACCGCGCCATTGCACAGCCGGTCAGCCGCATCCTCGGGGCCGCAGGTGCCGAAATGGTCCCAATGCGCCAGCAGCAGGATAGCGCCCGCATCGGGGCTCGTGCCGGGCAGGCGCGCGATGAAATTGTGCGAAGGCACTTCGCGCCGCTGTGCCGTGGCCTCCACCGTGATACGCGCGTTGAGCTTCACTGCGGAAAAGCCGCTCTCCGCATTCGCCGCCGCGCGCAGTTCCTCCCAAGCCTTGGCACCCAGCGCCCGCGCCATGCCGACCTCGGTGACGAATAGCGACAACTGATCGTCGACATCTACCGCGAGTTCCAGCCGCTCGCGTGATCGCTGCGCGCGCATCCGTTCGATTCTCGAGCCGTCGCTCAGCACGGCCATGACTGCCACAGCCCCGCGTTCGAGCAATGTCCTGCGCGTTTCCGCCGCTGCCTGCGGCTCGCCAGCCAGGAACACGGCCACACGGCCACGCACAATATCCTGGCCCACGTTACCGCCGCCAAAACCGACAAAGGCAAGTTCGCCCTGCTCGATCAACCCCCGGCGCCGGTTTGTGAAGGCCGCGGCCTCGCCTGCCTCGAGTTCGACCTTTCGCCTGCCGATCTGGAATTCGATCCGGCTTTCACCGCCAGTCACGCTGGCGAGCACAACCGGCGCGTTCCATGGGTGCGCGGGATCATTGGTTCCCGAGACGAAGCCTGCCGACTCGAACTCTCGGCGCAAATAGTCGAGCGTCTTGGTCTCACCGATCGTGCCAGGGCGGCGACCGCCGAATTCCTCGCTCGCCAGCACGTCGATATGCTGCGTGAAGCGGGCTTCGAGCGCGGCAAACTCGGATTCCTTGATGCGACTGTCGCTGGGCGCGGTGACGCAGGCCGACAGCACCAGCAACAGGGCCAGCGCCATGAAGCGCATCGCCCGTGCGCCTGCCCCTGCCACCCCCGTTTCGCTCACTCGGCGGTCCACCCTCCGTCGATGCTCCAGTTCGCGCCGGTGACGTTGCCGGCTTCCTCACGACAGAGGAAAGCGGCCAGCGCGCCCACCTCATGGGGCTGGACGAATTTCTTGGTCGGCTGCTTCGCCAGAAGAACGTCGTTGATCACCTGCTCCCGCGTCAGCCCGCGCGCCTTCATCGTGTCGGGGATCTGCCCTTCGATCAGCGGAGTCCAGACATAACCAGGGCTGATGCAATTGGCCGTAACGCCGGTTTGCGCCAGTTCGAGCGCGATCGTCTTGGTGAAGCCGTCGATGCCGTGCTTGCTGGCGTTGTATGCGCTCTTGAAGGGCGAAGCCGTCTTCGAATGGGCGCTGGCAGTGTTGATGATCCGCCCCCAGCCGCGCGCCTTCATTCCCGGCACCGCGAGCCGCGTGGTATGGAACGCGGCGGTAAGGTTCAGGCCGATGATCGCGTTCCACTTGTCGATCGGGAAATCCTCGACCGGCGAGACATGCTGCATCCCGGCATTGTTGACCAGGATGTCGACCGCGCCGGCTTTGGCCATCATCGCTTCGATCTCTGCCACATCGAGCAAATTGGCAGCCGAATGTGTTGCCCCCAGTTCGTCGCAGAGCGCGGCAATTTCGCCCGCATCGCCAAAGCCGTTGAGGATCACTTCGGCGCCTTCAGCCCTGAGTGCACGCGCTATGGCAAGCCCGATACCCGAGGTCGAGCCGGTCACCAGTGCGCGCTTTCCCTGAAGGAACATGGGGTTCTCCTGCTTGGTTCGACGAATCGAGGCCCAGCTTTGCCGTGAGCCGCGTGACTGTCCAGCGTTATCACAGCGGCCCGCACCGGCGAAGCGGGCTATCGGCAGAACTTGCGCAAAGAAAAAGGCGGCGAAAGGTCACCCCTTCGCCGCCATTCCGGGCCTATCGCAAAGAGCGCTTAGCTCTTGTTGCGCTTTTCCCATTCCTTGATCTGCGCATCGAGTTCCTTGAGAACTTCCTTGCGCACGTCTTCCGGCATTTCCTTGTTGCCGGCGATTTCGTCGCGAGCCGAACGCAGGCCGCTGATGGCGCTGGCCATGATCTCGCTCTTGCAGACCATCACCACCTTCTTGCCGTCTTCGCCGGTCCATTCGCTGGCGGGGCCCTTGCCGTCGCACTTCATCTCGACGCGGACCAGATGCTTGCCATCCTGCATCTGCTTGATGATGACGTGCTGCTCGCGCATTGCTTCGTCGATGTCCTTATTGGCCTCGGCGAGGTCGCGACGCATCTCGGCCATCATTTCCTTCATTTCGGCGTCGGAAACTTCCTCACCATTGCGGACGATGCGGATCTTGCGGACTTCCTTCGGATCATGGCCGTCGGCATGTCCTTCATGCTCCTGCACCATCTCGCGCTTGATCACGAAGGTCTTCACCGCGTGCTCCGGAGCTTCCGGTGCCACAGGAGGTTCAGGCGGAGTCGGCGGCGTGGGAGCCGTCGGCGGAGTAGGCGGTGTCGGTGCGGCGGGGGCTTCCGGCGCGTCCTGCATGCTCTCGGCATAGGTGACCGTGGCAGTCAGTGGCAGCGCGACCAGCGCCGCTGCGAGCAGGCCGCGACCCGCCAGGCGGCGGCGCTGCGAGTGATTGTTCATTTTCAGGCTCCTCAAACGATGGATTATGGATTTCTCGCCCAGCACCGGACAGGCCATGGGCGCAGCCAGCGCGACATTGGGACCGGCTGCGAAGCTGGCGATCACGCGGGCATAGGTTGCAAGGATTTCGGGTTCGGCGGCGGAAACCACGCGCGCATCGCAAGCCGCCTCCTGGTCGCGCCGCAGCGCCATCCAGCCAAGATGGCCCAGCGGGTTGAACCAGTGGAGTGCGAACAGCGGCTGCACCGCCATGTTGATCAGCAAATCATGCCCGCGATGGTGCGCCAGTTCGTGCTCGAGCGCGAGATCGCGCGCTTCGCGGTCCCAGCTGGCGAGGAAACCCACCGGCAGCGCCACCACCTTGTCGATCACGCCAAAGGCAAGGGGCGCGCTGGTAGAAGGGGTTTCAACCAGCCGCACCTTGCCCGCACGGCCGACCTCGCGCGCTTCGGCCAGCATGTCCTGCCGCATCTCACGATAGGCGCGGAAGCGCAGGAACAGGAAAGTCACCACCCCGGCCAGCCACGCTGCCAAAACCACTTCAACCAATGTGAAGGGGAACATTGGCGCAGCTTCCGCGGCCATTGCGGGTTCGACCACGATGAACATCGTTTCCGGAGCCGCCGCGACGGGCGCGACCGGCTCAACCGGAGCCATCCACGCCGGCAAGGTCAGCGGCGGCAGCGCCAGCCGCAGCAGCGGCACCGCCCACAGCGCATAGGCGGCCTGCGCACCGAACCATCGTGCCACAGGGCGGCGAATGACCAGCACCAGCGCGATTAGCGCAGCGGTCCAGATGAGCGTATCGAGCAGCCAGTCCGTCATTGCCGCAGCTCCTTCAGCAAGACTTCGATTTCAGCGAGGTCGTCCTCGGTCAGCGCTTCCTGTTCGGCCAAGTGCGCGAACAAGGGTGCGGCGCGACCGCCGAACAGGCGCTCGACCAAGCGGCGGCTTTCACCGCCGACATATTCGGCGCGCGCGATCAGCGGGGAATAGAGATAGCGGCGGCCATCGGGCGCGGCGGCGATCGCATGCTTCTGCACCAACCGGCCCAGCAGCGTCTTGACCGTGGCGAGGCTCCACCCGCGCTCGGCACATACCTCGTCGCACACTTCGGCAGCAGTGAGCGGGCTTTTCGCCCACAGGACTTCCATCACCGCATGCTCGGCATCGCTGATGCGTTCGGGCCTGTTGTCGTCACTCTCGGCCAAGGAATCCTCCCACGGGCGTTCACGCCGTTGATTACATCTGTAGTCACGTCGACTACGGCTGTAAACATGAAGCCCTTGTGAACAGGCGTTCATATGGCTTGCTTCTCGTCGAACGACATTTCACGATGGACGAATGACATATAAATTCGCTCCGTTTGCCGCCCTCGCCGTTGCCCTGGCTCTGATCTGCATTCCATCGCTGGCGAGCGAGCCGATCATGCCGCAGACGGTCACGGTCGCGTTCGACCCCGGCGATCCGGCAAACGAGACAATCGGCGAGCTCACCTATCGCGGCGGGATCGAGCTTGAACCGGGCGAGGATGAGATCGGAGGCATTTCCGGGCTCGAATGGTGGGAAGGCAAGCTTTACGCCGTGATGGACGACGGCCGCTGGCTGGTGATGACCCCACGCGAAATCGGCGACCGGCTGGCCGATATCCTGGAACTCGAGACCGGCCCCTTGCTCGACACCGAGGGCAAGCGGCCAAGGCGCAAGGACAGCGCCGATGCCGAGGCCATCGCGCGCTCACCCTCGGGCGAATGGCTTGTCGCATTCGAGCGCGACCATCGCATCTGGCGCTACACCGCGCTCGACCAGCCGGCGCAACCGGTCGACACTCCCGTCATCGGCCTTGTCGCGGGCGCCAAGTCCAATGGCGGGCTGGAAACGCTCGCCACCACTGCGGATGGCCTTCTGTTCGCTTGCGGCGAGTGGGCGGGCGCGCAGAAGCCGAATTGCCTGCGCGACACCGGGTCAGGGCTCGCGAGCCTCGATATCGCCGCGCCCGCGCCGCTCGATGCGCGTGGCGGCGCGCCGACCGACGCCGACTGCGCCGGCAATGGCGTGTGCTATGTGCTGTTCCGCAGCTATTCGCGCGAGGAAGGCAATGGCGTGGCGATCGTCGCGATCGGGCCGGATGGCAATCGCGAAACGCTGGCCAGCTGGACCCCGCCGCTGGCCATCGACAATTTCGAAGGCCTTGCGGTGCGCGAGGAAGGCAAGCGCACCTATCTCTACATCGTTTCGGACAACAATTTCTCGAGCGCCCAGCGCACGCTGGTAATGAAATTCGAAGTGAGTCCGCGCGCCGCTGCCACTCCGGGCGTTCCCGAAAAGGTCTTCGATACCACCAATGTGGTCCTGCAAACCACGATGGGCGACATCACCATCGCACTGGAAACCGAACGCGCGCCGATCACCGCGGCGAATTTCCTGCGCTATGTCGACGAAGGCCGCTTCGCAGGCGCCGCCTGCTATCGCGCCATGCGGGTGACGGGCGGCGAACAGCCCTCAGGCTTCGTGCAATGCGGTGCGCAGAACCAGCCCGACCGCATCCTGCCCCCGATCGCGCATGAGCCCACCAGCGAGACCGGGCTGACCCACACCGATGGCGCGCTGTCGATGGCGCGCTTCGCGCCGGGAACGGCGACGGGCGACTTCTCGATCATGATCCGCAACCAGCACGGGCTCGATGCGCAGCCCAGTGCGGAAGATCCGGAGCAACGCCCCGGCTTCGCCGTGTTCGGCTATGTGATCGGCGGAATGGACGTGGTCCATGCGATCCACGCCACGCAGGTCGACCCGGCCAAGGGCGAAGGGTTTCTCAAGGGGCAGATGCTGGCGGAACCGGTGAAGATTATCGGCGCGCGCCGCGCCGAAGCGGCAACCGCGCCCGAATAGCGCCTAGTCGCGCGTGGCCGGTTCCGCTGCAAGCCTGCTCATCAACACCGCGGCGCGCTGCGCCTGGAGCGTGAGCGTGAGCAAGTTGATCGTTTCGCCCGGTGCATGCGAGCGCGTTCCGCCCGGGCCGAGCCCGGCAATCCCGTCAACCAGGTGCGCGACGAAATTGATATCGCCCGCACCGCGACCCGCGGGCGGATAGATGCCCATCTCGCCCAGCCCCATGTCGATGCTCACCGCATTGAGCTTGTCGAAAAGCGCGCGATTGCCCTCCGTCGGCGGCATCGGGGGATAGCGAAAGGCGAACTCGATCGTCGCATCGGTGCCCGGCAGATTGTCATCGACGATCGCCTGCATCGCGGCGGCAATCCGGTCGGTCTGTTCGATCGAAATGGTGCGCAAATCGCCGCGCGCCACCGCTTCCGAAGGGATGATATTGGTCTTGCCCACGGCACTCACCGAAAGCCCGTCATCCGATATCTCGGCAGGTGTACCGCCCGCTGCCACGCCGACGTTGAAGGTCAAATTTTCCTCAGGCAATTCCTGCCGGAACCGGTCAAGGATGCGCGCCAGCTCGTAGATCGCGCCATAGCTCACCCCTTCGCTGAAGATGCCCGAGCTGTGGCCCGAAGCGGCGGTCACGCGTAGCGCCCAGTTATTGGCGGAACGGCGGGCGATCACCCCCATGTCGCGCCCATCCATCCTCGACAGACCTTCAAAATCGAGCGCGACATCGGCCCATTCGGCCGCCTTGACGAGGTCGGCACGGGCGAGGTCGACGGGATTGCCCGCCTCTTCCTCGTCGCCTGTCAGCGCCACGACGATATTCGCATCGGCCAGCGTGCCTGCGGCCTTCATCGCGCGCAACGCCGCAAGGATCACCACGATTCCGCCCTTGTCGTCGCCCACGCCGGGGCCGATCGCGATGTCGCCTTCGCGCACGAAGCCTTCGAAACCGGAAACGGGTTCGAACACCGTGTCCATATGCGCGATCAGCAGCATCTTGGTGGTGCCGGGCTTCCCTTCATGCCGGGCGAACAAATGCCCGGCCCTGCCCGCAGCCGACTGGTCGATCCATTCGACCTTGAAGCCGAGCGCCTCGAATTCGGGCGCGAGCATGTGTGCGACCTTGCGCACGCCATCGTGATTATGCGTGCCGCTGTTCTGCACCACGATCCGCTCAAGCAGCGCGACGTCCTGTTCGAAACCCGCTTCGACCGAGGTGGCCATCGCCTGTTCGGTTTCGGTCAGTTGGGCTGCGGCGGGAGTGGCGACGAATGCCACAGCGACAAGAGCGAGCAGCGGCAAACGCGAAAGCCGCATCAATACACCCGCTTCTTCGGCTTGATGTATTCGATGTCGTCGGTGAGCGTGTATTCGTGCACCGGACGGTAATCGATTTTCACATTGCCGCCATTGCCGCCCCAGCCGTCGAACCACGCCACAGTGTGCTTCATCCAGTTGGCGTCGTCGCGGTCAGGGAAGTCCTCATGCGCATGCGCGCCGCGGCTTTCCTTGCGGTTTTCGGCCGAGGCCATGGTGACGCAGGCCTGCGCCATGAGATTGTCGAGCTCGAGCGTTTCGATCAGGTCGCTGTTCCAGATCAGCGATCGGTCGAACACCTTGATGTCCTGCATCCGCTTGTTGGTCTCGGTCAGCAGCTTGACGCCTTCGGACATCAGCGCGCTGTCGCGGAACACCGCAGCGTGCTTCTGCATGGTCTTCTGCATTTCCTCGCGCACCTTCGCAG
This sequence comes from Altererythrobacter litoralis, assembly GCF_036324225.1. Classification (NCBI taxonomy): domain Bacteria; kingdom Pseudomonadati; phylum Pseudomonadota; class Alphaproteobacteria; order Sphingomonadales; family Erythrobacteraceae; genus Altererythrobacter; species Altererythrobacter litoralis. The sequence goes on along the minus strand of NZ_JAZDQV010000001.1, from coordinate 204,794 downwards.
TGGGCGAGCCGCCGTCCGCCTTGCGGAAGTGATCGAGCCGGCCGAGCGCAAAATCGGCGCTGTCGGCGGGCAATTCTTCCTGCTTCGCCATCGGCGTGAGATTGGCCTTGAGATGCAGGCCGGTCGCGCGGCCGAACACCACGAGGTCGATCAGCGAGTTCGAGCCAAGGCGGTTCGCGCCATGGACCGAGACACAGGCCGCCTCGCCCACGGCATAGAGCCCGGGCACGACATGGTCGGGATCGCCATCGGGGCCGACGGTCACAACCTGCCCGTGATAATTACAGGGGATGCCGCCCATGTTGTAATGCACGGTCGGCGTCACCGGCAGCGGTTCGCGCGTCAGGTCGACGCCCGCGAAGATCTTGCCGCTTTCGGTGATGCCCGGCAGGCGCTCGGCCAGCACCTTGGGATCGATATGGTCGAGGTGCAGGTAGATGTGGTCCTTTTCCGGCCCCACGCCGCGCCCTTCGCGCATTTCGAGCGCCATCGAGCGCGAAACCACGTCGCGGCTGGCAAGGTCCTTCGCGGAAGGCGCGTAACGCTCCATGAAGCGTTCGCCTTCGCTGTTGGTGAGATAGCCGCCTTCGCCGCGCGCGCCCTCGGTGATGAGCACGCCCGCGCCATAAATGCCGGTCGGGTGGAACTGGACGAATTCCATGTCCTGCAGCGGCAGGCCCGCGCGCAGCACCATCCCGCCGCCGTCGCCGGTGCAGGTATGCGCCGAAGTGGCGGTGTAATAGCAGCGGCCATAGCCGCCGGTCGCCAGCACTAAGGCCTGCGCGCGGAAGCGATGGATCGTCCCGTCATCGAGGCACATGGCGATCACGCCGACGCAGCGACGGTTGGCGCCTTCGCCCGTCATGATCAGGTCGAGCGCGAAATATTCGATGAAGAAGTCCGCATCATACTTCAGGCTCTGCTGGTAGAGCGCATGGAGCATGGCATGCCCGGTGCGGTCGGCGGCGGCGCAGGTGCGCTGCACCGGCGGGCCTTCGCCCATGTTCTGCATGTGGCCGCCAAAGGGGCGCTGGTAGATCGTGCCGTTCTCGTTGCGGCTGAAAGGCACGCCGGCATGTTCGAGCTCGTACACTGCCGCCGGGGCTTCGCGCGCGAGATATTCGATCGCGTCCTGGTCGCCAAGCCAGTCCGAACCCTTGACGGTGTCGTACATGTGCCAGGTCCAGTGATCGGGCGTGTTGTTGCCCAGTGAAGCGGCGATGCCGCCCTGCGCCGCCACGGTGTGGCTGCGGGTCGGAAAAACCTTGGTGATATTGGCGGTCTTGAGGCCCGCTTCGGCGGCGCCCATGGTCGCGCGCAAGCCGCTGCCGCCCGCGCCCACAACCACTACGTCATAGGTGTGGTCGATGATCTTATAGGCTGAAAAGTCGGCCATTACGCGGCTCCTCCAAGGGTGCCCGAGGACAGGGCGAGACGCACGACCGAGAAGACGGCGAAAGCGCCGCCGCCGATCGTGGCGAGGTTGAGCAGTGCGATCACGCCGAATTTGGTGCCCGCGTTATGGACATAGTCTTCCACCAGCACCTGAAGCCCCAGCCGCGCGTGCCAGAAGCTGCTGACGATCAGCAGCACCATGGCGGTGGCGGGGACCGGCCCGGCCAGCCATTCGCTGACGGTGGCATAGCCGAGGTCGGGCAGCCACACGATGCTGCCCACCAGCCACATCATCAGCACCAGATTGCCGATCGCGGTGAAGCGCTGCAGCAGCCAGTGATGTGCGCCTTCATGTGCCGAGCCGAGCCCGCGCACCTTCCCGATGGAGGTTCCGTTACCCATTGTTAGACCTTGCTTAGTTGGGTTGAACACACCTTGACGGAGCCAGATTGGCTCCAAGGCAAGGCGCAATGAGCGAGCGATGAATTTACATCGTGAGCGAAGAGCAACGCGGCATTGGAGCCAATGTGGCCCGCCGCTTTGCGGTCGCCTCTGAGAACCCGTCGGTCAGCGTCAATGCGCTTGTTCGGGACGTTCAGCCCGATCTGCGCGCCTTTCCTTGCCGACAGGTCCTCGAAGGCGATCAAGTTGTATTCCACCCAACTAAGCAAGGTCTCAATCCTCAGCGCTGAAGAATGAGGGCCCAGAAGCCCGCAGTCAGGACAATGGCGATCAGCGGCGACGCGATCGACCAGAAACGGTTGGAATTGAGCTCATACCCCGCGCCGATATCGAGCACGAAGTGCCTGAGGCCGCTCATCAAATGGGTGAAGAACGCCCAGCTCAGGCCCACCATCACGAGATAGCCCATCGGCGTGACCATGAACTCGCTGAAGGTGGCGTAATATTCGGGGCCGCTCGCCAGGGCGCCCAGCCACCACACCAGCACGAACAGGCCGACCAGCGCCATCCCGTCGCCGGTGATGCGGTGGAGGATCGAGACCAGCATTGCCGGGCCCCATTTCCAGATCTGCAGGTGCGGTGAAAGCGGTCGGTTGGCCATACTAACTTGTCCGTTTGCTCTTGTGAGCCCTCCCCTTAGCGCCCTTGTCGCGAGGTGCAAGGTCGGTTTGGAGCGCAGTGGGTCGACTCTGCCTGCAAAGTTTCGGATAGAGCCCGGCATGACGCACATACTCCTTACCGGATCAAGCCGGGGAATCGGCGCCGCAGCGCGGCAGGCACTCGAATCGCGCGGTGCGACCGTGATCGGCCAGGCGACCGGGACAGGCGATGGCAGCCTGATCGCGGCCGACTTTGCCGATCCTTCCGCCCCGCAAGCGCTGTGGGACGCGGCGCTCGAACGCGCGGGTGGCACGATTGACGTGCTGGTGAACAATGCCGGGCTGTTCAAGGCAAACCCGCTCGATAGCTCCGACATCGAATGGCTCGACGGCTGGGAAGAAACGTTGCGAATCAATTTGACCTCCGCGGCGCAGCTCAGCCGGATGGCGGTGCGCCACTGGCAGGCGCGCGGTGTCCCGGGAAGGATCGTGCATGTCGCCAGCCGCGCCGGATACCGCGGCGATTCGCCCCAGCACTGGCACTATGCAGCGGCGAAGGGCGGGATGCTGGCGATGCACAAGACCATCGCCCGCGGCTATGCGGCGCAGCGGATCGTCAGCTTCGCGATCACGCCCGGCTTTACCGATACGGCGATGGCGGGCGACTATCTCGCTAGCCGCGGCGGGCCCGACCTGCTGCGCGACATCCCGCTGGGCCGGGTCGCAACTCCTGACGAAATCGCCCGGATCATCGAATTCTGTGCGCTCGACGCGCCTGAAAGCATGACCGGCGCAGTGATCGACGCCAATGGGGCAAGCTATGTTCGCTAAGCTCCTGCCAGCATTCGCTTTGCTGCTCGCGGGATGTGCGGCGACTGCCAGCCCGGTGCCCGCGCCAGCGGCCAGCGAGGCGATGAAGAACTTCGCAACCAGCTGCGAGGATTGGGACGAGTGGGACAAGCCCGCCCAGCCCTTCAAAGTCTACGGCAATACCTATTACGTCGGCACCTGCGGCATCACGGCACTCCTTATCACCGGCCCGGAAGGCCACGTGCTGATCGATACCGGCACCGAACCGGGCGCGCGCGACGTGGTGGAGAATATTGCGGAGCTCGGCTTCAAAATTGAAGATATCGCCGTGCTGACCCACAGCCACGAGCATTTCGACCATGTTGGTGGGTTCGCCTACGCAAAGCAGCTGGGGACGATGAAGGTCGCCGTGGCCCGCGCCGCAGCGGAGGCGTTCCGCACCGGCAATTCCGATCCGGCCGATCCGCAGCATGGCACGCTCCCGCCGATGGCGCCGGTCGAGGTTTCGCGCGAAATCGACGATGGAGACGTCATCCGAGTAGGTTCGGTTGGGCTCACGGCCCTCGCCATGCCGGGCCATACTCCGGGCGCGCTCAGCTGGACCTGGCAGGAGTGCGATGACGGCAAGGTTTGCCGCACAATCGTCTATGCTGACAGCCTTTCGCCCGTGAGCGCAGATGACTACCATTTCTCCGATCACCCGACCTATCTCGCCGATTACCGGGCATCGCTCGCCAAATTGGCGAAGCTGGACTGCGACATCCTTCTCACCCCCCATCCCTCGGCCAGCGACATGATCTCCCGTGCGGCGAACGGATCGTTCGAGGGTGGCATGAGCTGCAAGGACTACGCCGCTGCCGTGACAAAGCGGCTCGATGATCGACTGGCCAAGGAAGCCACCGCGAAGTGAGCAGCTGGAAACTCTCCGCCTTTTGCCCCAAGCCAGTGGTGCAGGACGCACTGCTGGCGCATGACGAGATCGAGGATTGGGACTTCGAAGTGGTCCTGTCGGGCCGCGAAGTGGCGGAAGATCGCCCCAACGACTGGGTGCTCGAGGCGTGGTACTCGCACAAGCCGAGCAAGGCGGAGGTCAGCACGATCGCCGCGCTTTTTGCGGGCGAGGCTCCCGAAATCACCGTCGAGAAACTGCCCGAGCAGGACTGGCTTGTGCTGAGCCAGCAGGGCGTCGAGCCGATCCGCGCCGGGCGATTTTACGTCCATACGCCGGAGTATGAGCCCGATCCGAACGCGATCAGCTTCGCGATCCCGGCCAGCCAGGCCTTTGGCACCGGCCAGCACGAAACCACGGCTGGTTGCCTCGCCATGCTCGACGCGATGAAGCGCAGCGGAGTGGTGACGCGCAACATAGCGGATATCGGCACCGGCACCGGCCTACTCGCTTTTGCCGCGCTCGCGCTGTGGCCGCGCGCGCTGGCGACCGCATCGGATATCGATCCCGTCTGCACCGGCGTGGTCGAAGACAATGCCGCGCTTAACGCGATGACGCTGGGCGCAGCAGCCGGCCAGCTGACGATGGTAGTGGCCGACGGGATGGAAGACCCGCTGCTGCAGGCGCGCGGGCCATATGACCTGCTGATCGCCAATATCCTCGCCGGGCCGCTGGTCGAACTCGCACCCGATTTCGGCAAGGCGGTGACGCCGGGCGGGAATTTGCTGCTTGCCGGGCTGCTTGAGACGCAAGAAGCGCGAGTGCGCCGCGCCTATCGCCGCGCAGGGTTCCGCCTTGCCCGCCGCCTCGTCAATGGCGACTGGTCGATCCTGTGGCTGCGCAAGCGCCGTGGCTGACGCGCGCGCGGCGGTGGGTCGTCTGGCCTTCGGCAGCGCTGATCGCGCTCGTCATTACATTTTTCCTGAGCGCCTGGATCGGCTCGTCGATCCCGCGCAACACCCGCTGGGTCGAGCCCGAACAGGGCGTCGCGATCATGGTCGAGACCAATGGCGTCCATACCGCCATCGTGATGCCGCTGGTGACCGCGCAGAAGGACTGGCGCGCCGACTTTCCCACTGCCGATCTCGCTGCGCCCGACTCGCCCTACACCCATGTCTCGGTGAGCTGGGGCGAAAAGGAAGTTTTCCTCAACACGCCCACCTGGGGAGACCTGAAACTCTCCACGGCGGTGCGCGCGGCATGGGACGGCGAGGCGCTGCTCCGCGTCAGCCATTACGTGCGCCCTGCCCCTTCGCCCGATCACCGCGTGCTGATCGTGCGCCGGGAGGAATATGCGCGGCTGGTTCGCGCGATCGAACGCCAGCTGATGCCCACGGGCGATCGCGCGAGCTATCCGGGCTACGCCGCTTACGACGCCTTCTACGACGCGCCGGGCGCCTACAACCTCGGCAATACCTGCAACCAGTGGACCAGCGACGTCCTGGCAGAAGCGGGCATCAAGACGGGATGGTGGACGCCGCTCGCCGGAGGGGTCATGAAGTGGGTGCCAAAGCCCCGATAGGGAGCGGGAGGGGAGAGCGTGGGCGTCAGGAAATGGCTTGGCCGGGGCGGCCTGATAGTGGCCGGGGCAGCGGTGCTTTACGGTGGGCTGCTCGCCTGGGGGCCGGGCATCGAGCGATACGGGCAAGACCCGGCAATCGCTCCGCCACAACCGGTCGGCGATTGCCGCCCGCCCGACGAACTCTACGGCCCATGGGCCAAGGCCGCGATCGCATTCGAGCATTTCGATTCGGGCCGCACGCATAATTTCGGCTGCGCAACTTTCGGCGGAACGCACGATGGCGCGAATATCGTGTCGGCGCGCCAGCTCCCCGGAAGATATCCCACCCCTTATAATTGGGTGATCGACGAGGCCGGAAACGGCTATGTCTATGGCGGGGCCTATGGCGATTTCCCCGGCGTGCCCGGCAGCTTTGTCGCCAAGATCGCGCCAGACGGCAGCGAAGTGTGGCGGCGCCAATTGTTCGATGCGCCCGCACATCCCGAACGCTGGAACTACCCCGGTGTCGTGGGCCTGCACCGCAACGGCAGCTTATATGCCGTGTTCGGCGCCAGCCTGGCACGCATCGACCCGGACAGCGGCGAAGCGATTGCGACGATCGAGCTGCCTTCATCCGATCCTGCCAACACCGCCTATAACGGGTTCAACGGCTTTGCCGACGGCGCGCTGGTGATGAAGACCGTGAACCGCGCCAAGGGCTGCGACTTGCAGGGCTTTTCGGCCTTCCTGCGCTGCGAAGCTGCGCTGGAGGTTGGGCCGTCCGAGATCGCAGTGGTCGATCCCGACAGCATGCAGGTGATCGCCTCCGTGACTGCGCCCGAACACATCGGCGGGCGCCTGACCGCGACCCGCTGGCAAGGGGTGGACCGGCTCTACCTAGCGGGCGAGCAATCGATGTTCCGTTACAATTGGGACGGGAAGGCGCTCGCGCTCGACGAAGGCTGGGGCCCGGTTTCCTTCATGCGCGAAGGGCAAACACCCGCCCCTGCAGCGGCGGTGATCGGCGGCTGGATTGTCGCGCAGACCAACGCACTTCCCGCCAAGACGCCGATGAGCCTTGTCGCGATCAGCCAGCGCGACGGGCGCATGGTGCGGATCGATCCGTTTGCCGACTTGCCGTTCTGGGCCGCGCCGCCGCCGCGCCGTTCGTTCCTGCCTGCAATGCTCACAGTCGATCCCGACAATGGCCGCGTCTATGTGATGGACGCGGCGATGGGGCTCGTGGCCGCCTATGACTTCGACCAAGGCGACGGAAGTTTCGAGCTTCTATGGCGGGTACGGCAACGCACGATGAACTTCTCGACGCTGATCGGACCGCCGGGACAGCGCGTATTCGTGGCGACCGACATTGGCCGCTTCTGCCCGCTGTTGTCCTGCCTGCGCAGCTATCAGCAGGAAGGCGTAGTTTTCCGAGACGCGGCAACCGGGCGCGAACTGGCGCGTTCAGGCCCGTTGCCCAAGATGACGAGCGGCGCGCTCGTCACGCCCGCCAATGGTGGCGAGCTGCGCTACCTAGGCCTTGCAGGCGAAGTTTTCGCGCTGTCGGTCGCACCTGCCCCTTCGCGTTAGCGGACCCGCGATGGCGCCACGAGCACGGCGTTGGCGATGAGCAGGTCCAGCCCGTCGAGGAAGGCGCGGGTCGATGGATCATGCACGAAGCCGACGGTCAGCCCGCTGCCGGTCGGTTGCGCCATCATGAACGGCTTGAACGCGAGCTGGCGGCGGTTCTCGTCCCACACATAGCCGCTGGCGATCAGCGACCCGGCGGGGGCGAAGCGCAGCACGTTGATCCCGTCAGCGCGATCGAGCGGAGTGTATATCTGCGATCCGCTGGCCAGCACCACGGCGCCCGCGTCATAGCCCGCAGACAGGAAATTCTCGCGATCGGCTTCGGTCCTGAGCAGCGCACCCGGCAGCGTGTCGGGGAGCGCCTGTTCATCCTGGATCGCGGTGCGATATTCGGCTTCGCTGGTGATTTCCTTCGCTTCCGCAAGCGGCGACTTGTCGCCTTCGTCCTTCTTCGACGGATCGCGGCCCAGCGCCGCCTCGCGCTTCGCCGTAATCAGCGGCGCGTCGCCCGAAGTGAAGGCTTCAAGGCTGTCGCCGACCGCCACCAGCACACCGCCGCGCGCGACGAAATCGTGCAAATTCTTCATCCCGCGCTCCCCCAGCACGCCCGTGGGGGAGCCTTCGGGCACGACCAGCACGTCGTAATTCGACAGGTCTGCGCCCGCGAGGCGGGCAGTGCGGATCGGCGCGACCGGCAGCCCCAGCCGCTGTTCGAGCACATAGCGCATCGAACCTGCGCTGAGCGGCGAAATGCCATCGTCCCACGCCATCGCCACGCGCGGCATGGCAAGCCGCACGAAGGATTCGCTGCCGAGGTTCGGCCCGTCCTCGACCCAGCTGGAATCGAGCGCAACGGTGTTGGCACCGACTTCCTGCGCCAGAGCGGCAAGATAAGCCATGGCTTCATCGCCATTGGCTGCGCGGGTGAACACGACCGTGCCGCGCGGGAATCTGCGCCCGCCCTTGGTGAATTCCTTGTCGGTCACGCGAGCTTCCAGCCCGGCGCGCAGCGCCAGCGTGACAAGCCGCGCCTGCCCGCTGTCGGTCCATGGCACGGCGACGGCGAATGTGCCCGCGCCTTCGGCCACCGGTGCGATGGCCGCGTCAGCCGCCAGCGGAGTTCCACTCGCAGCGGCATTGCACAGCGCCACATCCACGCCCGACATGAGACCGACCGACCACGCGGTCACGTCGTACAACTCATGCGGCAGATCGCTCGCGCGGCGCTTTTCCTGCCGCGTCACGAAATCGCGTGGCAGCGGCGTATCGGTGTCGAGCAGGCTGCGGATCAGCCGCGCGGCGGGCTGCGCCTGCGGGACTGCCAGATAGCCGTTCAAATAGGACTTGCCACAAACCGTCACGGGGCCTTCGCGCCGCAGCACCGCGATGCCCTGCGCGGCAAGCCTGCGGCCCAGCGCTTCGGCGTTCCAGCGGCGCTGGCTCAGGTCGATCACATAGCTGCCGCGCCCGGCCGCGCCATTGGCATTAGCGGCGCGATAGGCGGCGAACTCGTCGAGAAATGACTTGGCGTTCTGCGCCACTGCTTCTGCGGTCGAAAGGCTGGCGACGAAGTGATTGCGCACCCCGTCGGCATAGGTGAGCATACTGCCGTCGCGCCGCTCGAACACCAGCCCGCGCGCCGATCCCTGCTCATAGGTGCTGCCGATCGCGCCCTGATGCGCGTTCCACGTATCGCCATAGCCGGGATAGAACAGGTCATAGACTTCGCGGGTGAAATAGGGCTCACCCATACGGTCGAACCACAAGGCATTGTTGCGCCCGATCACTTCATAGGCGCGCTGCTGCGCGGCAGTGATGTTGGGGTTCACCGGCTGGGCTGCGGGGCTGAAGAAATAGGTGTCGTCCCCACCCATCTCGTGTACATCGACCACCACCACAGGATTCCATGCCTGGATCGCCGCGACCTTGCCGCGCGTTTCGGGCTGGCTCAGCGTGAACCAGTCGCGGTTGAGATCGAACAGGTAATGGTTGAAGCGCCCGCCCGGCCATGGCTGGTCGTGCTCGGCTGACTGGCGGTCGGCCACAGGCTCGATCCCCAGCGCCGCGCGGAACGAATTGACGAACCGTGCGCGCCCGTCCGGGTTCTGCATCGGGTCGAGCACCACGATGCTTTCGCGCAGGATCTTCTGCGCGCGCGCATCGTCCTTCGACGCGAGCAGGTGATATGCCGTCATCAGCGAAGCGTCGGTCGAGGAAATCTCGTCACCATGGACGCCATAGGCGAGCCAGGTGACCGGCAGTGCCGCGCCATTGCCGGTGCGCCCGGCGGCGATAGTGGCGAGATCAGCCTGCACCGCATCGAGCCGCGCCATGTTCTCGGGCGCGGTCAGGATCACGTAGAACAGCGGGCGCCCTTCCCAGCTGGTGGCATATTGCACCATGCGCATCCGGTCGGGCGCAGCCTTTTCCAGCGCGCGCAGGTAAGCCACCGCTTCCTCGGGCGAAGTGACCTGCACACCGGGCTCATGCCCCACCGTGTCGGTCAGCGTCGGGATCGCGGGATCTAAATCATTGCCAAGGAAGGATTGCGCTTGCGCCGGCTGGACGATGAGCCATGCCGTTGCCAGGATCGCCGCGATCCGGCCAAAGAAACTGCGCTGCATTGTGGAAACCCCGTTGCGACTCTGGAAGGGCGCACCTCTCCGCGATGTGCCCGCGAAGGTCAATGCCGCGCGGTCATCACCAGGCATTCTTCGAGCAGGTCGAGGGCGGCGCGGGTAAAGGCCTGCATATTGGCGATGCGGTCGTCGCTGTCGGTCGCGGTAAGCCGGACGTGCTCGAAACCGTCCGGCCCGACTACTGCCGCGCAACTGCGCCCCGATGCGACGCCGAGCGGATGCTTGCTGCTGCCAGCCGAGCCGCTTTCGGCGATGCCCCATTGCCCGCCAAAATTGTCGCGGATCGCATGTGCCTGGATCAGCGCATACTCCTCGGTCGCGGAAACCATGCCGGCAAAGGCTTCGCGCGGCAGGCCGAACAACACATCGCGTGCGCGGAAGGAATAGACGATCCCGCCGCCACGATAGAATTCGAGCGCGCCAGGCACAGTCAACAGCGCCGCAGCAATCAGCCCGCCGGTCGCGCCGTCTGCCACTGCGATCTTCTCGCCACGCTCGCGCAGCAGGGTCGCGATGCGCAGCGCCTGCGGGTGGAGTTCTGCGAGCGTAAGCGGCTGCGTCATCTATTGGATCACCCGTACCTCGATGTTTCCGAGCAAGTTTGAATCATGCGCCACCGTATCGCCCGGTTGCAGGAAATGCCGTGTCTTCAGCTCGTTTCGAATGAATTCGCGTTTCACGGTGTCGACGATACCCGTACCGGAAAGCGGCCCGCCCGCGAGCACATAGGCCAGTACGCCATCGATATAGTCGGCGCGCGAAGGCGGCGTGAAGATCACGCCTTCTGACGTCCCCGACATCAGCGTCATGTCTTTCCCAATCCGCTGATCGGGCGAGAGCCGCGTGAAGCCGCCATGGTAATAAAAACGCTCGCGATCCATATCCAGCAGCGCACGCTCGGCCAGCTGGCGAAAATCGAGCGTCATCTCGGCCCCGCGGGCATCCTGCCGCGGATCGCCATTGACGCTGGTGGTCATCCGCACCCCATCGACGAAGCGCTTCCAGTCCTGAGGAACGACGATGAACGGGCCGGAAGGATAGAAATCCGGGCCGCTCTTGGCATCGGAAAAGCCGAAGCCAGAATCCAAATTGTCAGGGTCTGCCAGTTCGACCAGTGCGTTGCGGTTGGTAAAGTCGCCACACAGGAACACGCCCTTCACTGCCGCATCGAAATCGGCAAGCGTCGCAATATCACGGTCGAACCGCATGCACAGTTCCACCTCGTAATCGAGCAGGATACCGGGCTCTGCCTTCACCGTTGTGTGCGCCGGGGTGGCGCCACCGAATTTGGGGAAGTTGAAAACCGAATTGCTGCTCGCTTCGGCAGCATGTTCGGGGAAATTGGTACCCGTGCCGATATGCTGATTGCCGCCTGGCGCGGATGGAAGGACGTTCGCGATCGCGACGGTAGTCTTCGGCAATTCCCGTACCCGCGCTTCATCGATGAGTTTAGGATCGACGCTTGCAAGATCCCGCAATGGATCGCCCGTGCGCGCAGCGCCGAGCGCAGCAAGGTCAACGCCCGTAACCTTCTCATCGCCGAAACCTGTCACCAACATGGTCACGACATCGCCGTTGGCGTCCCTGTGACTCGCCAGCGTTATCGCTTCGTCCAGCGGCGCGATCGCCGGATTGAGCGGGGTGTCCTCGAAACTGGCCGGATTGCCGCGCGGATCCGGCGATGTCGCCCATGCGATGGCCAGCAGGAGCGCGAGCACTGCCAACAGCCCACCGGAAATCTTCACTGGCTTTCGCATCCACCTCCCCCGCGATTGCTAACCCGTAGCCGCAACGATAGCAGCCCAGCCCGCTTCGTCGATCACTTCGATGCCAAGCTCGGCCGCTTTCTTGAGCTTGCTCCCTGCCCCCGGCCCGGCGACCACCAGGTCGGTCTTGGCTGAAACCGAGCCCGCCGCCTTCGCGCCAAGCCGTTCGGCCTGCGCCTTCGCCTCGTCGCGGCTCATCGTTTCCAGCTTGCCGGTGAACACCACGGTCTTGCCCGCAACCGGGCTGTCGATCGTCTCGACGACATAGGGCGGCGGCGAGAGTTCGCGCAGCAGGTCTTCCCACACCTCCACATTGTGCGGTTCGTGGAAGAAGTCGCCCAAGGCTTCGACGACGGTGGGGCCGACGCCGTCGATCGAGATGATCTCGGCCAGCGCCTCGGCATCGTCCCGCGCCGCTTTTTCGGCAGTCACGCGCAAGGCAGGCAACTCGTGGAAGTTCTTCATCAGGTCGCGCGCGGTGACTTCGCCTATGTGTCGGATTCCCAGCCCGAAAAGTAGCCGCGCGGCATCGGGCGAACGCTTGCTTTCCACAGAAGCCAACAGGTTATCCACAGACTTGTCCTGCCAGCCTTCGAGCGCGAGAATTTCGCCGCGGCGATCCTTCAGGCGGAAGATATCGGCCGGGCTTTCGAGCCATCCCAGCGCGAAGAACTGGTCGATCGTCTTTTCGCCGAGCCCCTCGATATCGAGCGCCTTGCGGCTGACGAAATGCTTGAGCCGTTCGGTGCGCTGTGCGGGACAGATCAGCCCGCCCTGGCAGCGCACATCGACTTCGTCGTCTTCCGCCACAGCTTCGCTGCCGCATTCGGGGCAATGGTCGGGGAAGACGAAGGGCGCGCGATCCGCATCGGGAGTGAGATTGCTGACGAGCTGCGGAATCACGTCGCCCGCGCGCTGCACCACCACACGGTCGCCCGGGCGCACGCCCAGCCGCGCGATCTCGTCGCGATTGTGCAGCGTGACATTGGTCACCGTCACCCCGCCCACCATCACCGGGGCAAGGCGACCGACCGGGGTCAGCTTGCCGGTGCGCCCGACCTGTATGTCGATCGCTTCCAGCGTGGTTTCAGCCTGTTCGGCGGGGAATTTGTGCGCCAGCGCCCAGCGCGGCGCTTTCGCGACGAAGCCCAGCCGCTGCTGCAGGTCGAGCCGGTCGACCTTGTAGACGACGCCGTCGATCTCATAGGGCAGTTCCGCCCTCACCTTGCCGATCGCGGCATAGGCGGCGAGCATTTCGTGCACGCTCTCGCAGCGCCGGAAATGCGGCGAAACGCGGAAGCCCCAGCGCGCGAGTTGCTGCATCACTTCATGCTGCGTCTTTCCCGGCACTTCGCTCGCCACGCCCCATGCATAGGCCCAGAAGCGCAGCGGGCGCTGCGCGGTGACTGACGGATCCTTCTGCCGAAGCGATCCCGCCGCGGCGTTCCGCGGATTGGCGAACAGCTTGCCGCCTGCCTCTTGCTGCGCAGCATTGAGTGCAGCAAAAGCCTGTTTTTCCATGTAGACTTCGCCACGCACTTCGAACACGTCAGGCGCAACGCCATCGGCCAATTGCTGCGGAATATCGGCGATGCTGGCGACATTGGCGGTAACGTCTTCGCCCACCTGCCCGTCGCCGCGGGTCGAAGCGCGCACCAGCCTGCCCTGCTCATACCGCAGCGAGCAGGACAGCCCGTCGATCTTGTCCTCCGCCGTGATCGCAATCGGCTCATCTTCGGCCAACGACAGGAACCGCCGCATCCGCGCCACCCACTCGCGCACTTCCTCGGCATCGAAAGCATTGTCGAGGCTCATCATGCGAACCTCATGCGTAACCTTGCCGAGCGGAGACGACGACACTGCATAGCCGACATTCTTGGACGGGCTGTCGGCGCGCACCAGCTGCGGGAACGCCGCCTCCAGCGCGGCATTGCGCCGCACCAGCGCGTCATATTCGTGGTCGGTGACTTCCGGCGCGTCCTCGGCGTAATAGAGCCGGTCGTGATGCCCGATGATCCGCGCCAGCCGCATCAGCTCGTTGGCGGCTTCGGCCTCGCTCATTTCCGCAGGCGGCTTGTCCGAAATTTGCTCGATTCCCATACCCTACGCTATGCATGAGCGCAGGCGCCGGGAAAAGTGCCGCGTAGCAAGGTCGCATATCCGTTGGGGGGAAACCGATGATCGACCGCTATCTCAAGATGCTGACCTGCACGATTATTGGCGCCATGGCGCTGACTTATGTCGCGCATAATTTCGCCAATCTCGGCGCCGCACATGACTTCTTCATCTACGTCACCAGCCACCAGGGGCAGGAAGCCTATCCGGTTACCTTGCTGCCGGTGCCGCCCGGGCCGCTGGTCGTGGCGGCGATGGCACTGGTGTTCGGGCTCGAACTCGCCGCGGGCGGCTTGCTGCTGCTCGGCGCATGGCGGCTGTGGCAGGCGCGCGCGGCCGATGCCGCGGAATTCAACGCTGCCAAGCGCTTGGCCAAGATCGGCCTCGGCTGCGCCATCGCCAATTGGTGGGGGCTGTTCCAGGTGATCGCCGTGGCGGGTTACCAGCTGTGGCAGATGCCCGGCGGGATCGGCCCCGACCACGGATCATGGGTGTTCGGCGCGATGTCGATGATGGTGCTGATCCACCTCAGCATGCGCGAGGACTAGGCCAGCGAGGCGAAAAAGCCCAGCAGCAACCCGTTGCACTCTTCGGGCCGCTCTTGCTGGGTCCAGTGCCCGCAGCCTTCGAGCACATGCGCGCCGCGCAGGCCGGGCAGCAGCTTCGCCATCGTTTCGAGCGGGTCTTTCCCCGCCAGCCGCGTCGCAAGGTCACGCGTTCCGCCGATGAACAGGCTGGGCTGCGCAATCATATGGCTGTCCAGCCGCGACAACATCTCCCAGTCGCGCCGCCGGTTGCGATAGCGATTAAGCGGTCCGCGGAAGCCAGAGCGTGCGAACTCCCCGGCAAAATAGGCGACATCCTCATGGCTCAGCCAAGGCAGAGGCATCGGTGGTTCGGGCAGGCCCTTGAGCAGGCCGTCTCCCGGTTTCTTGTCGGTCGGCCAGGTGCCTTCGGGCGCATCCCCTGAGAGTGCGTAATAGAAACGGCGGATCGTCGCCGCCGGATCGGCCTCCAGCTCGGCCTCGGCCTCACCTTCGCGCTGGAAATCGACCACGTAGAAATATCTGCCGCGCTGGGTGAAGAACCGGTCCTGCAGCACGTCGGCGGATTCCGCCCCCGGCGCCGCATGCGGCACCGACATTCCGGCGACGGCGCGGAAGCGGCCAGGATGTAGCAATGCCGACGTCCACGCGATCGGCGCCCCCCAATCGTGCCCGACGATGACCGCAGGCTCATCGGGAGAGAGGATTTCCGCCAGTCGCGCGCAGTCACCCGCCAGGGTTTCGAGCGAATAGGCTTCGATCGCTTCAGGCGCGGATGATCCGCCATAGCCGCGCACATCGGGCGCAACCACCCGCCAGCCCGCACCGGCCAGCGCCGGAATCTGGTGCCGCCAGCTGTACCAGCTCTCAGGAAAGCCATGCACCAGTATGACGAGCGGGCCGGAGCCCATTTCGGCATAGCGTAGCGTCACGCCCGGTTGCGTCTCGACATGGCCGAACCGGACTTCGGAAAGGAAGCTCATCTTGCCTGGTGCCCGCCCAAACGGATCAGGGCTTGGTTTCGCAAACCACGTGGCTGAAGAAGGTGCGGTCGCCGCTCATCTGGACGCGATAGGAAAGCACCCGGCCAAAGCGATCGCCCAGCGCCTGCTGGCAGAGAGAATTGCTGCGCTCCTGGCTGATGTTGTAATTGCCGTTCGCCCACGGCGCCAGTTCGGTCGGCGTGAAATGCAGCACCACGACCTGCTTGCCCGCACTCTGCCTGAGCGCGTCGATTTCCAGTTGCAGCGCGTTGAGCCGCACCATCACCGGGTCGAGCGTGGGTGCCTGTATCGTCGGTGTAGTGCGCGGCTGCGTGGTTTGCGTGCGCGTCTGCGCCATGGCCGGATTGGCGACGATGAAGGCCATCGCGGGGGCGGCAAAAAAGAGCGAGCTTGTGGCGAGCGCCAGGGTCACAATCGAATACTTCATCGCGAGACGATGCAAAAAACTCATGTCAATGACAAGTTTGACGGGCCAAGTGTCTGCAATTGGGTCGTTAGTGGATATTCCGCGTAACGCCATGCAGTTGGCATCCGGCGCAATCAGGCCTGCGCCA
The DNA here is from genome assembly GCF_036324225.1 of Altererythrobacter litoralis. Lineage (NCBI taxonomy): Bacteria > Pseudomonadati > Pseudomonadota > Alphaproteobacteria > Sphingomonadales > Erythrobacteraceae > Altererythrobacter > Altererythrobacter litoralis. Next base: position 188,865 of record NZ_JAZDQV010000001.1, on the reverse strand, counting down.
AAACCGTAACGGTCATCGCCCGGCGCGGCCTGAACCCAAGCGATTCATACAGCCCGATCGCCCCCGAATTCTTCGCATAGGAATGGAGATAGGGCACTTCGCCCTGCGCCTGCATCCTATCCATCACATGCCGGATCAGCCGTGTCGCCAATCCCTGCCCGCGGAATTCGGGCCAGGTGCACACGCCGCTTACTTCGCTCAGGCCCGGCGCGGGCAGCATGCGCTGGCCCGCCATCGCCGCAAGCCTGCCATCGCGCCAGATACCGACCGAATTCGTGTAGCGATGCGTCAGTTCCCCCCACGGGCCGGGCTCGGTGGCATGGGCGATTTCCGCCATGGCTGCGGCATCGCCCTCGGCCAGTTCGACGATTTCGGGATCGGATGGCCCCGGAACAGGCAACGGCCCGTCGGCGATCATCTGCAGCAGCGGCGCGGTGCGGACCAGCCGCGTGCCCGGAGGCGCGGGCCATGCCTCCGGCTCGACCAGCCAGATCTCGTCATCCGGCCCGGCAATCAGGCTTGCCAGCGCAGCCTGCGCTTCGCCAGATGCGTCGCGCGCAGCGGCAAAGGGGCCGTAGCGCGGATCGAGCCGTATCGCGGCCCCGCCATCCACCGCCAGATGCGCAAGCCGCCCGTGCAGCATGTTCCAGACTTGCCGGTCGAGCGCCGCGTCGATGGCAGCGCTCACACCCCCTCCAGCAGCCGGTCCGCCTGCGCGCGCGCTTCCGGCGTGACTTCGGCGCCAGACAGCATGCGGGCGATTTCCTCCTGACGACCGGCCTGGTCGAGCAGCGTCACCCCGGTCTTCGTCACCGTGCCTTCCGAAGACTTGGCGATGAGGTAATGCGTGCGCCCGCGCGCCGCGACCTGCGGCGAGTGGGTGACCGCGAGCAACTGCCCGGAATCGGCCAGCCGAGCGAGCCGTTCGCCGATGGCCGACGCCACCGCGCCGCCCACGCCGCGGTCAATCTCGTCGAAGATCACGGTCGCCGCCCCGCCCTGTTCGGCCAGCGCGACCTTGAGCGCGAGGATGAAGCGCGAAAGTTCGCCGCCCGAAGCGATCTTGTTCAACGGTGCGAAGTCCGCCCCCGGATTGGTCGCGATCAGGAATTCGACGCTGTCGATCCCGTGGGCGCCCCAGCGCTCTTCCGGCAAGCGACCGATCGCGGTGAGGAAGCGCGCCGCATCGAGCTTGAGCGGAGCCAGTTCCGCCGCCACCGCTTTGTCGAGCGCCTTGGCCGCCGCAAGCCGCGCCTCATGCACCGCTTCGGCGCGTTGGCGATAGGCCTCGCCCGCTTCGCGCGCGCCGATCTCGAGCGCGTCAAGTTCGGCCTCGCCGCCTTCGATCGCATCGAGCGCGCGGCGCATGTCGCGCATCTTGCCGGGCAAATCGTCAACCTCGCAGCGATGTTTGCGGGCGATGGCGCGCAGTTCGAACAGCCGGGTTTCGGCAGCCTCAAGTTCGGCCGGATCGTGAATCATCGCTTCGGCCGCCATGGCCAGCCGGTCTTCCGCTTCGCCCGCTTCCACCAATGCGCGGTCGAGCGCGGCGAGCGCTTCGGAAAGCAGCGGGTGCTCGGGCGCGATCCGGTCAAGCCGCCGGGCCGCGACGCGCAGCGCCGCCAGCGGCGAATCCGAGCCTTCCCAGATGTGGCGCAGTTCCTCGAGGTCGCCCGCCAGTTTCTCGCCCTTCTGCATCGACGCGCGGGTTTCGGCGAGCCTTGCCTCTTCGCCCGCTTGCGGTTCGAGCGTGGTGAGTTCGGCCAAATGCGCCAGCAGCAGGTCCTGGTCTTCCTTCGCCTGCTCGACCTCGGCGCGCGCATCGGCCAGCCGCTCTTCAGCAGCGCGCCATTCGCGCCATGCTGCGGCGAGCGCATCGACATCGGCGCCGGCATAGCGATCGAGCAGCATGCGATGGCCGCGCGGGTTCACCAGCCCGCGATCGTCATGCTGGCCATGGAGTTCGACCAGCGCGGGTGCGATTTCGCGCAGCAGCGCCACACCCACCGGCTGGTCGTTGACGAAAGCCTTGCTGCCGCCGTCCGCCTTGAGCTGGCGACGGATGATCAGCGGCTCGCCCGGTTCGATCTCGAGGTCGGCTTCGTCCAGCGCTTCTGCGATTGCGGAAGGCAACGCGGCGAATTCGAAGCTGGCGGCGACGCTCGCCTTGTCCTGCCCCGCGCGGACCAGCGCGCTGTCAGCCCGGTCGCCCAGAACCAGCCCCAGCGCATCAAGCAGGATCGACTTGCCCGCGCCAGTCTCGCCGGTGAGCACGCCTAGCCCGCGCCCGAAATCGAGGTCGAGCGCTTCGATGAGGACGATGTTGCGGATCGAAAGCCGGGTCAGCATTGCGCCGACCTAACTAGCGCGCCCGAGCGCCCGCGTCACCAATCGCGCGCGGGTTGCGAACAGCCAAATCAGGTGGGGTGGACGCTGGACGCGTGCCGCTGCACCAGCTCATAGGCTTTTTCGTACCACTCGCTGCCCGGATAGTTGGCACCCAGCACCGCGGTGTACTTCACCGCTTCGTCCTGCATGCCCAATGCAAGGTTGGTTTCCGCGAGGCGATAGAGCGCTTCAGGCGTGTGGCTGGTGCTCTGGAAACTTTCGACCACGTTCTGGAAGCGCAGCTGCGCCGCCAGCCACATGCCCTGCCTCTCGTAGAGGCGGCCGATTTCCATTTCCTTGCCCGCGAGGTGGTCGTTCACCAGGTCGAGCTTGAGGCGGGCGTCAGCGGCATATTCGCTGGTGGGGAAACGCCGGTCCACTTCGTGCAGCGCGGTCTGCGCCTGCTTGGTGATGCTCTGGTCGCGCTGCACGTCGCTGATCTGCTCGTAATAGCTGAGCGCGATCAGGTAATAGGCATAGGGCGCGTCCTTATTGCCCGGGTGGATCGACAGGAAGCGCTGCGCGCTCTGGATCGCCTGGTTGTAATCCTGCGCGACGTAATAGCTGAAGGCGCTCATCAGCTGCGCACGGCGGGCCCAGGGCGAATAGGGATGCTGGCGCTCAACCTCGTCGAACAGCGCCGCAGCGAGCCGCGTATTGCCGCGATCGAGCCGGCGCTTGGCCTCGGCATAGAGCGATTCCACGTCGCGCGCGACATAGGCCACGTCTTCATTGCCTGACTTGGCGCCCCCGGCGCAACCGGCGGTGAGCAGGGTAACCGCGGCCATTGCGGCGGCAAGAACGGGCTTTGGGGTGGTCAAACGCGAATTCCCGGCAAATACGAAAAACGTCATGGGAGGCAGCCTATAACCAGCCCCCGGCTGAACGCCAAGTGAAGTTCCCGCAAATTCCTCAGCCTTGTGCAGCCACCTCGCCCGCACCCCCTACCGGCGGGTTAACCAGTGCCGTTCGGTACCATGTTAACCGCTCCGGGGCATGCTCCACCCCTCAAGTGCAATGGGGTTTTGAAATGTTGCGAGCAATCCTGAGCGACGAGCAAGGCGCAACCGCCATCGAATACGGGCTGATCGTGGCCCTGATCGCGATCGGCCTGATCACCGCGCTGCAATCCGTAGGTACGGAGGTCGGCGGCACGTTCAACACCGTGAGCGACACGGTGGCAGACGCCAACGCGGCCTAATCCCACCATTTTCCTACTCGGCGTTTTCCTGCTCTATCCTGCGGGATGAGCACGCAAGCACCACTCCCCCTCCAATTCACCCCCGTCCCCCGCGCCAAGCCGCGCAGCAACGGCTGGAAACCCGACATCCAGCGCGCCTTCATCGAGGCGCTGGCCGATACCGGCAGCGTCAAGGCTGCCTGCCGCCGCGTCGGCCGCACCGAGCACGGCGCCTGCATGCTGCGCCGCCACCCCGAGGCGGAGAGCTTCCGCGCCGCATGGGAGGCTGCGCTCGCGCTCGGCATCCGCCGGATCGAGGACGTGGCGATCGACCGCGCGCTAAACGGAGTGGAAATGCCGGTCTATTCCTATGGCGAGCTGGTCGGCACCCGCACCGTATATAATGACCGGCTGCTGATGTTCCTGCTGCGCAACCGCGCGCCCGAACGGTTCGCGGAAGGCCGCGCCAGCGCCATGAACGCGGTCGACCGGATGGAACTCGCCCGGATGAAGAAGCAATGGCGCAAGCAGTGGGAGGATGAGGCGAAGGCCAACGAAATAGCCGATGTGGCCGAGGCGCGGCGGATCATCGACGCGAAGCTGGAGGAGCTGCGCCAGCGCCATATGGCGCGCGAGAAGCTGGTGTGGGAGCGGCTGTCCGACGAGACCAGGGCCGCGCATGCGGAATACTGGGGCTGCGGAGGCGGGACTTGGGTGAAGCGGGTTCCGTTCGCCCTGAGCTTGTCGAAGGGCCGGGTGCCCGTACCCCTGCCTCCGAGCCGGGGGAGGATATCGCACACGCCTCCGCGGGAGCGGACAACAAAGACACGCTCAATATCAGGCGGCTGAAGGATGACGGGTGGGTGTAAGCGAGGGTCCGGTAATCTTTGGGGCGTTCCCGTATGGGCCGCGTCTTAGCTAAGCCTCACCTAAAGCAGAATGTCCGCTAGCGACCCAATTGTGGACATTAAAGGTGACGCTATTTTTGTTCGAAACTATTCTTTCGGATACCGGAACTTCTGAATCTCGGCATGATCAGTAGTCTAAGGTAGTGTAAGCTGTTGAGAGTAAGGAGAGGATTCGGTGTTCAGCCTTCTTGTGATGGCAATGGCCACGCCTCAAAGCCCTGATGCAATGCTTTCCCGAACCGAAGCCGAGGCCATGTCGTCCGATCAGCTGGAGGATTTGCTTCTGGCAAAATTTCCACATGATGACATCGTCGGCGTCAAACTTCCGGGCACCGGCCCTGGACCACACGGAGAGATCGGCGATCCGTCGCTTGGTCACATATCCTTTCAAGAGCAGGGCAGCGCGGGCGGCGGCCGCCTGTGCAAAGCACGGAGAATAGTCGCGACATTCGACTGGCCTGATGGTGAAAGGGGCAAACCGCTCACCGAACGCAGTGCCGATGATCCCAAGCGTCTTTTCAGGGTATACGGTCTCCCGCAAGCTGCAGTCTTGAGTGAAACTGCAACCGACGCTGCATGCGCATCATTACCGAGCGAGCGTTATGCCAGTCTTGGTCAGGCACCCGAGCATGAGCAACGCTTACGACAATTCATCGAACTGACCGGCGCCGGAGACGATGGGCGCAAGCGCGCATTGCCGATTGCCTGCGCGGATTGGACAGGAGCGGAAGAACAACACTGCGATGCTGCCGAGGCGATCGCGAAGATCGCGTGGGACAGGCTGTCCTCCGTCCGGCCCGTCGATTGGCCGCATGGCGTTTCTGCAACGCGCATCACTTTCTCACAGCCCGAGGGCCCGCTCATCCACGCCTACCTGTCCGGGGCGGAAACGATATCCGCAGCAAAGATTACCTATGCATGGCCTGCGCCATTCTGACGCCTTTAGCTATGGCGGCTTCCCACCCATTCGCGGACAAACTGATGGAATCGAATTGATGCCCAAAGCGGTTGAGTCAAACCTTCAGCATTGTGGCATAAAGCCCAAACCTCACGCGCGGGGCTTCATTCCTATTCCTCACCCATCCTAAGCGCCGCAATAAAGGCCTCCTGCGGGATGCTCACGTTGCCGTATTCGCGCATCCTCGCCTTCCCCTTCTTCTGCTTCTCAAGCAGCTTCTTCTTGCGGGTAATGTCGCCGCCATAGCACTTCGCGGTCACGTCTTTGCGCAGCGCGGCGATCGTCTCTCGCGCGATCACCTTGCCGCCGATCGCGGCCTGGATCGGAATCTTGAACAGGTGCCGCGGGATCAGGTCTTTCAGCCGCTCGCACATGCCGCGGCCGCGCTCTTCCGCCACGCTGCGGTGCACGATCAGGCTGAGCGCGTCGACCGGCTCGTTATTGACGAGAATGTTCATCTTCACGAGGTCGCCCTCGCGCATGCCGATCTGCTCGTAATCGAAGCTGGCATAGCCGCGGCTGATGCTCTTCAGCCGGTCGTAAAAGTCGAACACCACTTCGTTGAGCGGCAGTTCATAGGTCACCTGCGCACGCCCACCCACGTAAGTCAAATCGGTCTGGATGCCGCGCCGATCCTGGCACAGCTTTAGGATCGAGCCGAGATATTCGTCGGGCGTGTAGATCACCGCCTTGATCCACGGCTCGTCAATGCTGTCGATCCGGTTCTGGTCGGGCCAGTCCGCCGGATTGTGGAGCATGATCTCCTTCGCATCCTCGTTCTTCGTGTGGCCGAGTTGGATGCGGTATTCTACGCTGGGCGCGGTGGTGATCAGGTCAAGATCGTATTCGCGGCTGAGCCGTTCCTGGATGATCTCGAGGTGCAGCAGGCCGAGGAAGCCGCAGCGGAAGCCAAAGCCCAGCGCGGCGGAGCTTTCCATCTCGTAGCTGAAGCTGGCGTCGTTAAGCCGCAGCTTGGCGATGCTTTCGCGCAGTTTCTCGAAATCGGCGGCGTCGACCGGGAACAACCCGCAGAACACCACCGGCTGCACTTCCTTGTAGCCGGGCAGCGGCGCGGTGGCCCCGCCCTTCACAGTGGTGATGGTGTCACCCACGCGGGCCTGCTCCACCTCCTTGATCTGCGCGGTGATGAAGCCGATCTCGCCCGGGCCGATCTCGGGCAGGTCGACGCGCTTGGGGGTGAAGGCGCCGACGCGGTCGATCAAATGCTGGGTGCCGCCCTGCATGAATTTGACGTTGAGGCCCTTGCGGATCACGCCGTCGATCACGCGGACGAGGATGACCACGCCGAGGTAGGGGTCGTACCAGCTGTCGACGAGGCTTGCCTTGAGCGGCGCGTCGCGGTCGCCCTTGGGGGGCGGGATGCGCGCGACGACGGCTTCCAGCACGTCTTCGATGCCGATACCGGACTTCGCGCTGGTGAGCACGGCGTCCGACGCGTCGAGGCCGATGATGTCCTCGATCTCGGCCTTGACCTTCTCGGGCTCGGCCGCGGGCAGGTCGATCTTGTTGATGACGGGCACGATTTCGTGGTCGTGCTCGATCGACTGGTAGACGTTGGCGAGGGTTTGCGCCTCCACGCCCTGCGCGGCGTCGACGACGAGGAGCGCGCCTTCGCAGGCGGCGAGGCTGCGGCTGACCTCATAGGCGAAGTCGACGTGGCCGGGCGTGTCCATGAGGTTGAGCTCATAGGTCTCGCCATCCTTGGCGGTGTAGTTCAGCCGCACGGTCTGGGCCTTGATGGTGATGCCGCGTTCGCGCTCAATGTCCATGTTATCAAGGACTTGCTCGCTCATCTCGCGCTCGGTCAGCCCGCCGCAGGCCTGGATCAGCCGGTCAGCCAGGGTCGACTTGCCATGGTCGATATGGGCGATGATGGAAAAATTGCGGATCTTCGAAAGGTCGGTCATTCGCTTCGCATTTTAGAGAAATCGGCGCACAATTTGCCGCCTTGCGCGGCCCTTAGCCGCACATGACGCGCCTGTCAGCCAACAATGCGAGATTGGGGTAAATCCACCCGAATTTTGAATTACGACGCCTCGTACATCCCCACCGGCGCGTAACTGAACTTGGGCACACTTCCCTCGCCGCCAAGCATTACGCACTGCATCGAATTGTAGTTGCCGGGCGCCAGCGCCGTCAGTGGAGCGCCTGCAGATGCCAGTTCATAGGGCGAGACGCGGTGGCGCGTGCAAAGCCCGCCTGCTCCATCGTCGACCAGCGGATATTCGAACTCGAGGCCCTGTGTATCGCCCGCCGCCCGGATCACGGTCGCAACCGCGAGTTGCCCGCCGCCGAGATCGACAACGAACTGCGTGCCCAAAGGAACATCGTCCAGCCCCTGGATCAAAGCCCCCGTCTTCGACAGATTGCGCAGAGTCACTTCGTAAGAGTGATCATCATGGATCACATGAATCTTGCGCAGCACTGTGCGGCGTTTGGCGCGAGACGTGCGATTGCCGCTCGGTTCGATCGCCCAGTTCCCGGTCGACAGCTGATCTTGCACTTCTTCGCGCGACACCGCTTCGGAGTAGACCGGCCCTTGCACGCAGCCCACACCCGCTTCCTTGAGCGCCTTGTGCTGTGCAACGGTTTCAATCCCGCCAGCAATCGTGGCCATTTCGAGTGCTTGCGCCAGTGCCACCACTGCTTTTACCAGATCAAGCTCGCGGCTCTGGCTATCGAGGCTCGACGGACAGAAATTCGACCCGATCTTGATCGAGTCGAACGGAGCTCGGCGCAAGTAGCCAAGCGATGAATATCCGGTCCCAAATTCATCCAGCGTAAGCCGCACGCCTAGCTTGAAGAGCGAGCCCAAGAGCTTGTCGACCGCGTTGTTGTCGCCGAGGAAGACGGTTTCCTTGACTTCGAGTTCGAGCCGCGACGGATCGAGGTCAGACTGCTCGAGAGCCTTGCTGACGCTGGCGACGAAGCCTTGGGAAGTGAACTGCCGCGTCGGCACGTTTACCGTCACACGCAAGCTGTCCGGCCACTGGCTTGCCTCGAGGCAGGCTTGCCGGATGGCCCATTCGCCGACCTCGACAACCAGCGCAGAGTTTTCGACGATCGACTGGAACTCGTCATTGTAGATTTCACCGCGCTGAGGATGATTCCAGCAAACCTGGGCCTCGAGCGCGACAACCTTCTGGCTCTTCGTCGAGGCCACTGGCTGATAGGTCAGGAACAGCTGGTCGTTGCGTACGGCGTCCTGAAGATCGCCCTCAAGCCGTCGACGGAATATCGCCTCGTTCGCGAGATCGCCGGAATAGAAACGGAACTGCCCCCGGCCACCGTTCTTCGCGGCATAGAGCGCCAGGTCGGCCGAGCGAACCACTTCTTCGCGCGTCACACCGTCATGCGGCGCGATCGCGATCCCCACCGAAGCGCCAATCACGCAGCGCCCCTCGTCGAGCGAATATGGCTGTGTCAGCATAGCGATGATCTTCGACGCGATCTCGCCAAGCTCGCCACGGTCATCCACGTCCGGCAGCATGATCTGGAACTCGTCCCCGCCCAGACGGCCGATTTCACAATCGCGCTCCACAGCACGCGTGAGGCGACCGGAAACCTGCTTGAGCAGTTCGTCACCCGCTGCATGGCCCAAAGTGTCATTGACCTGCTTGAAGCGGTCCAGATCGAGCATGAGGATAGCGCAATTGCGCTTTGCCGCACGAAAGGCTGTGAGCGTGGTTTCGATGGAGTGCGCCATGCGATGACGGTTCGACAGGCCGGTGAGCGAATCGAATTTCGCCAGCCGCATCGTTTCTTCTTCGCGATGGTACTCTTCGGTAATGTCGGTCCCGGTACCGCGGAAACCAAGGAATACACCCTCTTCCGAAAAGGCCGGGCGCCCCGAAAGGCGAATGACAACGTCGCGCTGGCCTCGCGCTGGCGTGACAGCAAATCCGGAGAACGACTTGCGTGCACCCAGGCGCAGCGAAAGCGACTGGGAGCGCCCCTCGCCTTCCTTCGAGGCAAAGGCAGTCGACAATGGCTGGCCGACGAGTTCTTCAATCGGCATTCCGGTCCGTTCACCGATTGCGCTGCTGAGATAGGTGAGATTGCCTTCGGCGTCGGTTGACCAGAACCAGCCCAGTCCCGACTGCTCCAACTCGTCGAGCATTGCCAGCTTGTCGGCGTCAGTCATTGTGCTGGCGCCGTTTGACAATTGGCGGCGAGCGATGCCGGCGAGAAGCCCGCCGCCCGCTTTCCGACCCGACAAGATACCCTTGAGGGGCACTTTGGCACTCTCCTAAAAACGCTTCGATCCAACGCGAAGCCACCTTCCACGGTGTAAAACGGGTTGGTTATTTTTGTCCTAATAACCCGGCCTAACCTGAAGCCTGTCTCGATCAGGCGGCCGCGGTATCGCGATAGGTTATGTCGGCCTCGACAAAGGCCTTCGATTTTGCCCCGGTCGAAGCACCCCCATCCATGGCGGCGTATGCATCCTGCGGGAGTGCCGCCAGCGGCTTGCCGGCTGCCTCGATCTTGTAGCGGGAAACCCGATGCCGCGTGCACAGGCCATCGTCCCCGTTGCTGATCAGCGGAGTCTCGAACTCGAGCCCCTGGCTATATCCCTCAGACCGCCTCACCGTTGCGACTGCCAATTGCCCGCTACCGAGGTCGAGAACCACCTGGGTGCCCAAGGGGACATGCAGCAATCCATCAATCAGAGCGCCGGTCTTGGACAGGTTACGCAGCACCACATGGTACCGGTGATCGTCATGAATCAGGCCAATTCGGCGGAACTCTGCACGCCGTTCGGAGCGATATTTCTCCGGCCCGAGCGGCTCGTATGTGAGATCCCCCGCCTCCAATCGCTCAAGCAGGTCGGATTGCGAGACGGATAGCGAGAAGATGCGGCCCTGCAGGTGCGTGGCGCGGCGCAGCTTGACCAGTTCGAGTTCGTCCTTGGTCTCGATGCCTTGTGCAACGGTTTCCATATCCAGCGCTTCGGCAAGGCTGACGATCGCGGCGATGATTGCCGAATTGTTGTTTCCCTTTTCAGGGGAGCCGCGCACGAAGCTTTGGTCGATCTTGATCTTGTCGAACGGCGAATTCCGCAAATAACTCAATGAGCTGTATCCGGTGCCGAAATCGTCAAGCGCGAGCCGTATGCCGAGCGCTTTCAGGCGCTTGAACAGCTTCTGCACCTGCCCATAGTCGCCCATGAACACGCTCTCGGTGATCTCAAGCTCGACACGGTGCGGAGCGATTCCGGTCTGGCTCAAGACAGTTTTCACGGTGTCCGGAAAGTCTGCCCTTGCAAACTGCACTGCGGAAACATTGATCGCTACGCGCAATTCGGCCGGCCATTCGACCGCTTGGCGGCAGGATTCCGCCAGGACCCATTCGCCGAGTTCCTTGATCAGGCCGCAATCCTCGGCCACCGGAATGAAGACGCTGGGCGCAATCGAACCACGTTCCGGATGCGGCCATCGCACGAGCGCTTCGAGACACACGACCTTGTGCGTCTTGGCGTCGACGATTGGCTGATATTCCATGCGCAATTCGTTATTCAAGATCGCGTCGCGCAAATCCTCCTCGATCTGGCGGCGCAGCTTGGCGCCGTCCTGCAAATCGCTGGAATAGAAGCGGTATTGCGCCCTGCCGCCGCCCTTGGCCGCGTAAAGGGCAAGGTCTGCCGCCTTGACCAGTTCTTCGCTGTCAATCCCGTCATAGGGCGCGACGGCGATGCCGACCGACGTCCCGATGATCGCGCGCGATCCGTTGAGCGAGTAAGGCTGCGATACCATCTGGATAATGCGCTGGGCCAGTTCGCCCAGTTCGCCGCGATCATCCACATCGGGCAGGATGATCTGGAATTCATCCCCGCCGAGCCGCCCGATTTCGGCATTGTCACCCACAAGGCGCTGCAACCGACCCGCGACTTGCTTCAGCAGGTCATCGCCTGCCGGGTGCCCCAGAGTGTCATTGACATGTTTGAAGCGGTCGAGATCAAGCATCATCAGCGCACAGGAACGCTTCGAATTGCGATATGCGATCAGCGTCTTTTCAAGCCGCCTTTGCATGCGGTGACGGTTGGCAAGCCCTGTCAGAGGGTCATATTGCGCCATCCGCGCGGCATCGCGCTGGCTCTCGCGAACCTTGGTGATGTCCTTGCCGCTGCCACGGTAGCCGATGAATTCGCCCTTCGCATCGAACTGCGGCTTTCCGGCGATCTCCCACCAGAATTCCTTTTCAGGATGCGCAACCTGTACCGGAAGTGCGCTGATCGAGTTCCGGGCGCCAAGCAGGAATGCAAGCGGTCGCTCCACCCGATGTGAGCCGGCATCGGTATCCGCCGTGAACAGGTCTCCCAATTGCGTCCCAAGCAATTTGTCTCGATCGAAGCCCAGCTCCTGTATTGCGCTGGCCGAAAGATAGATCAGGCGGCCATGCGCATCGCTGGCCCAGAACCAGCCAAGCCCCGCTTGCTCGAAACTGTCGAGCAGTTCGGCCCGGCGCGCGAGGTCCTTCTCCGAAATCGGGACAAGCGGCTCAGAGCCGGAACTCGACTTGGTCGCCTTGCCAGGCTGCGTCATTCTCGCGAGCAATCCCTTCATCGCAGCGTTCCCGTAAGTTCGTTTTTATTGCGCGCCCCATCTCGGTGAATCGCGCTCTACGAGAAAAAGGTTGCCGAACCGATAACCACGCCGCGGTGCCACATGGTCACTGCAGCACCGGCTCACCGGTTACATGTGGAGCTGCAAACAGTCGTCTTGCCAAGCACGCGGCAGAACGTCATCTTTGCAAACAAAGCGACGCAGTCGAAACCGGGAAGAGGGACATCGATGTCAAAGAGCAGCAAGCTCGAAAACGAAGCCGCGCAATCCACGTCCGCTTTGGGCCCGTTGATCGGGGTCGCACGCGAAGACTTCGTGGGTGCGGTTGCACTGTTGCTCCGCGAAAGCGCGTCCGACCCGAAGCGTTTGATGAAACATGCGCAGGCAATGGGTGAGGATATGGTCAAGATCATGACCGGCAAGTCCGACCTCGCACCCGACCCCAAAGACAAGCGCTTTATGGACCCCGCCTGGCAGTACAACCCCTTCTTCCGCGCCGGTGCGCAATATTACCTCGCGGTCCAGAAAGGCATGCACAATTGGCTGCAGGACCTCGAGTTGGACGATCTCGAGCGTGACCGCGCCAATTTCATATCGAACATCATCATCGACAGCCTTGCCCCCACCAACACGCTGGTTGGCAACCCCACCGCGCAGAAACGCCTGATCGACAGCGGCGGGCTATCGCTGATCAAGGGCTTGCAGAATGCCTACAAAGACCTGACCCAGAACAAGGGCATGGTCAGCCAGGTCGACAAGCGCCCGTTCAAGCTGGGTGAGAATGTCGCGACATCCAAGGGTTCGGTGGTGCTCCGCACCGAGATGATGGAACTGATCCATTACGCGCCGACGACCGATGAGGTTTACGAGGTCCCACAGCTCACAATCCCGCCGCAGATCAACAAGATGTACATCAACGACCTCTCTCCGGAGAAGTCGGTAGTGAAGTACCAGCTCGACAACGGCATTCAGACCTTTGTGATCTCCTGGCGTAACCCGTCGAAGGAACAGGGCATCTGGGGCATGGACGATTACATCCGTTCCTGCCTTGAGGCGATGGAAGCCGTCAGCAAGATCACCGGTTCGAAGAAGGTCAATGTCTCGGCCGGCTGTTCGGGCGGGCAGACCGCCAGCGTGATGGCCTCTAAACTGGCGGCGGAAAAGAGCGACCTGCTGGGCACGCTCACGCTGATGGTGTGCGTGCTGCACCCCAAGCAGCTCGATATCGAGGCCGGTTCGCTGGTTTCGGAGAACGGAATGAAGCTCGCCCGCAGGCGCGCGGAGAAGAAGGGTGTGATCAAGGCGGACGACCTATCGCGCGCCTTCGCATGGCTCAGGCCCAACGATCTGGTCTGGAACTATGTGATCAACAATTACCTGCTCGGCGCAGACCCGCCGGCTTTCGACGTGCTGTTCTGGAACGCCGATGCGACCAATCTTTCAGCCAGCCTGATGGGCGACTTCCTGACCTTGTTCGAAACCCTCGCCTTCACAAAGCAGGGCGAAGTCGAAATGGCTGGCCACAAGATCGATTTGAGCAAAGTCACTTCCGACCTGTTCATCTTGGGCGGCGTGACCGACCATATCACGCCGTGGAAAGCGACCTATCGTTCGACGCAATTGTTCGGATCGAAGGACATAACCTATGTCCTGTCGCAGTCTGGCCACATGCAGGCGATCCTCAACCCTCCGGGCAATCCGAAGGCCAAGTATTTCGTGCAAAAGAAGAAGGGCAAGCTGCCTGAAACGGCCGACCAGTGGCTCGAAGGCACCGAGGAAGTCAAAGGCAGTTGGTGGCCATATTGGATGGAATGGGTGCAAAAGCGCTCTGGCAAGCAAAAGCCCGCACCAAAGGAACTGGGGAATGCCGACTACAAGCCTCTGGACCCGGCACCCGGTCTCTACGTAGTGGAAGAAAGATAGGTAACCTCGGTTAACGAGGCCGCAGGACAGGACGACGCGTTTGACCGATACTCGCGAAGAGGTGCTGGACGAAGCCCTCGACGAAGCGATGCGCGATGCGCGCATCACTATGGAAACCGTCGGCGGGCGCACCCTGCGCGTTGCAACTTGGCGGCTAGACAAGCCGAGCAAGCACTTGCCAATCCTGTTCTTCAACGGGATCGGGGCGAATATCGAAGCAGTGGCGCCGCTCGCTGAAGCCCTGCCCGACCGCGGCTTCATCATGTTCGACATGCCCGGCATCGGCGGTTCGCCCGAACCGGTTGTGCCCTACAACGCATGGACCATGTGCTGGACTGCGACCCAGCTGCTCGACCGGCTCGGCGTAGACCAGGTCGACGTAATGGGTGTCAGTTGGGGCGGAGCCATGGCGCAGCACTTCGCCATCCAGCATCCGGGTCGCACTCGCCGCTTGATCCTGGCCGCGACCAGCGCGGGCATGGTGATGATCCCCGGCAACATCTCCTCGCTCAGCAAGATGGCCGATCCGCGCCGCTACATCGATGCCGCCTTCATGGAAGAGCATTTCCAGACGCTCTATGGCGGCGCGTTGGGCAAGGCGCTCAACAAGATGGAGCACATCCATCGGCTGAAGCCGCCCTCGCCGCGCGGCTATTTCTACCAATTGCTCGCCATGCTGGGCTGGACCAGTGCGCCGGTATTGCCATTCATGCGCAAGAAGACGCTGATCATGATGGGCGACGACGATCATATCGTGCCGCTCACCAATGGCTGGCTGCTCGACAAGCTGATCCCGGACAGCGAGTTGCTGGTGCTGCGCGGAGGCGGGCATCTGTTCCTGCTGAGCCATAGCGACGAATGCGTCGCGGCGATGCAGCGCTTCCTGGACGAGCCGGACAGCCAAGACGAGGCAAAAGCGGCCTGACCGGCAGGCGGGCCGCATAAGGGAGACGATCAATCCATGCGGCACATCGCGGTCATCGGTTCGGGTCCTGCAGGCTATTACACTGCCGAAGCTGCGCAGAAGCGCTGGGGCGAAGATGTGCGGGTCGATGTGTTCGACATGCTGCCGGTGCCCTATGGCCTGATCCGCTTCGGCGTCGCGCCCGACCACCAGTCGATCAAGGGCGTAACTCGCCGCTATGAGCAGGTCGCGCTGAGCGAGAATGTGCGTTTCGTCGGCAATGTCGCGGTCGGTCGCGACGTTAGCATCGACGAGTTGCGCCAACTTTACGATGCGATCGTCCTTGCAACCGGCGCGCCGCACGATCGCAAGCTCGACATTCCGGGCGAGGATCTCGCCAATGTCTACGGCAGCGCCGAATTCGTCGGCTGGTACAATGGGCACCCCCATTTCGCCGAGCTCGATCCCGACCTGTCTGGCCGCCATGCCGTCGTCATCGGCATGGGCAATGTCGCGCTCGATGTGGCGCGCATCCTGGCCAAGACTGAAACCGAATTCGAAGGCTCAGACATCGTCGGCCATGCGCTCGACACGCTCAAGACGGCAAAGTTCCAGACCATCACCATCGTGGGGCGGCGCGGGCCGCACCAGATCATGATGACGCCCAAGGAACTGGGCGAGCTTGCCATGCTCGAACGGGCTTCGCCGCGGGTCGACCGTGACGACCTGCCCGACGAAGCGGAGGACCTGCTGCTCGAACCGGGGCTGCGCAAGTCAGTGAGCCATCTGCGCAGCTTTGCCGCGATCCCGGAAGACTTGCACGCCGAAAAGCCCATCGAAATCCAGTTCGACATGTTCGCCAGCCCGAAGGCGCTGCATGGCGATGACAAGGTCCAGTCGATCGAGATCGAGCGCACCGAAGTCTCGCATGGCCGCGCTGTCGGCACCGGCGAAACCTATCGCATCCCGGCTGACCTCGTGGTGAGCTGCATCGGCTATCGCTCTTCGCCCATCCCCGACGTGCCATTCGATGAGCGCGCGGGCCGCTTTGCCAATGATGAAGGTCGCATCCTGCCGGGCCTCTATTGCGTCGGCTGGGCGCGGCGCGGCCCCTCGGGTACGATCGGCACCAACCGGCCCGACGGCTACAGCGTGGTCGAACGCATCGAGGAAGACATGGAGAGCGGCGCGCTGGGCCGGAAAGGCAAGGCAGGCCGCGAGGGGTTCGATGCGCTGGCGCAGGAACGCGGGCTCGACATCGTCACTTTCCGCGACTGGAAGAAGATCGAGGAAGCGGAAGAGGCAGCTGCCCGCTCCGGCTCCCCGCGCGAGAAGTTCGTCGATATCGAAGCGATGATCCGCGCGAAAGGCTGAGAGGGAGCCGAGATGGCAAGTTCCGCAGCGGCTCCGCGCCGGCCGATTATGGGTACGGGTGGCCCGATGGGGCGCACCGGATTTGCATGGGCCGTCTTCGAATGGGCCCGCAACCCCTATTACATCCTGATCGTCATCTACATTTTCGCGCCTTATTTCGCGCGCGACATCATCGGGGCCGACCTGCTCGCAAGCGGCTCGCTCGATGGAATGGCGCCGGAAGCCGCTCGCGCAACCGCCAACGCACAGGGCCAGGCAACGATAGCCTCGGTAACGAAATGGGCCGGGATGATCGCCGCACTCACGGCGCCATTCCTTGGGGCCGCGCTAGACCGTGGGGGCCGACTCAAGCCGATCCTCGCCATCACATTGGGCTCGATCACCCTATGCTCGGCCCTGCTGTGGTTTGCGATGCCGGGCGGACAGGGGCTGCCGGTCCCGGCAATCATGGCGCTGCTGGTGATCGCCTATGTCAGCTACACCTATTCCGAAGTGACCCATAACGCGATGCTGTCGGTGGCGGGCGCACCGAGGAGCCTCTCGATGATATCGGGGCTCGGGCTTGGCCTCGGGAACCTCGCCGCGACGCTGATCTTCGTGGGTCTGGTCATGTTCTTCGTGCTCCCCAGCATGATCGGATGGCCCTTTGCAGAGCCGCAATTCGGCATCGACATAGCGTCGTTCGAGCATATGCGGATCGCCGGGCCGATATGTGCGGTCTGGCTCGCCTGCTTTTCGATACCATTCTTCCTCAATGCGCAGGATCCGGGCCAGAAAGGTGCAAGCTGGCGCGCAGCCTTCGTCGAAGGTGCCCGCAGCGTGATCCGCACCTTTCGCGAGGCCTCGCATTATCGCGAGCTGATGAAGTTCCTTGTCGCCCGCATGTTCTATGCCGACGCGATGGCTGCCCTGCTCGCGCTTGGCGCGGTCTATGTCGCGCTGTTCCTAGGCTGGGGCTTCCTGGAAATGCTGTGCTACGCGATCTTCGCATCGGCCTGCGCATTCGGCGGAGGCCTGCTGGGTGGCTGGCTCGACATACGGATCGGAGTGAAGCGTGCGTTGATCGTCGAGATCGTGGCTATGGTGATGGCGCAAGTGAGCCAGCTTTCGATCACGCGGGACTCGCTGTTCTTCGGCCTGGTTGAAAACCGGCAGATCTGGGACGGTCTGGTCTTCAAGACGTTGTCCGACCTGACATTCCTGGGCCTGATCAGCGTGGTTGCGATCGCCGCCACCGCCAGCATTTCGTCGAGCCGCACCATGCTGGTGACACTCGCACCCGAGGGCCGCAGCGGCGAGTTCTTCGGGCTGTATGCCATCGCAGGCACGATCACAGTGTGGATGGGCCCGCTGCTGGTCGAGTATTTTACGCTGTGGTTCAACGACCAGCGGATCGGGATGGCATCGATCGCGATCCTGTTCGCAATCGGCCTTACAGCGCTGTTCTTCGTCCGAATGCCCGCGCGGAGCTAGGCGAGCCACTCCTTCAGCGCCGCGTTCACTTCATCGGGAATGTCCTGCTGAACCCAATGCGAGGCATTCGGAAACCGGCGGACGGTGAGATCGGGGACATATTGGTCCATCCCGTCAAGCACATGGATATCGATTGCCAGGTCCTGCTCGCCCCAGATCACCAGCGTGGGCACATGGACGATGCCGTCACCCAGCCTCAGCCCGTCGCGCGTCTGGAACAGCGCGCGATAGTAATTGACCATGGCGGTCAACGCGCCGGGTTGCGCCGCCGCAGCGCGATAGGGTTCCGCCTCTTCGCGCGTGAAGCGGTCTTTGTTGACCGCCGATTCGCGGAAAATCCGGCTGATCGGTTGAGCGTCATCTCGCCCGAGCATCCTTTCGGGCAAGCGCGGAAGCTGGAAGAAGAACATGTACCAGCTCTTCTTCAACTGGCGCCAATGCTTGAGCTCGCGCCGCCCGCAGAGCGGGTGCGGGACATTCATGATCACGAGCCGCGTCAGCGGGCGGACCTGCTGGATGGCGAATTGCCATGCCACCAGCGCCCCCCAGTCGTGCGCCAGCAAGGTCACTTCCTTCGCACCGCTGGCATCGATCAGGGCAGCAACATCGGCGGTAAGATTGTCGAGCCGGTAGTCCTTCTTGCGCTTTGGCCGGCTGGTGCCGCCATATCCGCGCATATTGGGCGCCCACACGCGATAGCCCAGCTGCGCGAGCAGCGGCATTTGGTGTCGCCAGCTGTAGTGCAGTTCGGGAAAGCCGTGGAGGCACAGTGCCAGCCGGTCACCCTGCCCCGCCTCGGCGACTTCGAAAGTCAGCCCGTTCGCCTCGATCCATTTGATCGTGATCCCGCTATCCGGCGCGGGTTGCCAGCTTGCATGCCTGTCCATCTTGCCAGCTTAGCAAGCTGCACGCAGCTGTGCTATGTAAGTTGCAATTGGAAATGGGAGAGAACGAGATGTCGGCATTCGATCTGATCATTCGCGGCGGCACAATCGTGGATGGTAGCGGCGCGGAGCGCGCCGTCGGTGACATTGCAGTGAAGGACGGCCTGATCGCGCAAGTTGGCGAAGTGCGCGGCAATGCGGCCGAGGAAATCGATGCCACGGGCATGATCGTGACCCCCGGCTTCGTCGACGTCCACACCCATTACGACGGCCAGGCCACGTGGGACCAGGAAATGGCCCCGTCGAGCTGGCACGGCGTGACCACCGTCATCATGGGCAATTGCGGCGTCGGCTTCGCGCCCGCCGCTCCGGACAAGCACGAATGGCTGATCGGGCTGATGGAAGGCGTCGAGGATATTCCCGGCACCGCGCTCGCCGAAGGGCTGAAGTGGAACTGGGAGACGTTCCCGGAGTATCTCGATGCGCTCGACGAATTGCCACGCACGGTCGATGTCGGCACCCATGTCCCGCATGGCGCGGTGCGCGCCTATGTGCTGGGTGACCGCGAACGTCCCGGCGCAATCCCGACCGAGGATGACATCGCCAAGATGGCCGCGATCGTCGAGGATGGTGTGCGCGCCGGCGCGCTTGGCTTCTCGACCAGCCGCACCGTGCTTCACCGCGATATCGACGGTGAAGTCGTGCCCGGCACCACTGCCACTGCCGAAGAACTGGTCGAAATGGGCCGCGCCATGGGCCGCGTAGGCTATGGCGTGTTCGAAATGGCGAGCGACATGCGCCGCGAATGGGACGAGTTCGGCTGGATGGGCAAGATGAGCCGCGAAACCGGCCTGCCGGTGACTTTCGCCGCGCTCCAGTCAATCGCCAAGGAAATGCCGCTCGACGAGCAGATCGAATGCATGCGGGCCGAGAACGACAATGGCGCGAACATCGTCGCGCAGATCGCGCTGCGCGGAAACGGCATCGTGATGGCATGGCAGGGCACGGTCCATCCGTTCCGCCTGCGCCCCAGCTACCAGGCCATCGCCGACCTGCCTTGGGAAGAGCAGAAAGCGAAATTGCTCGACCCCGCCTTCAAGGCGCAGCTGCTGTCGGAAGAGAGCGATTTCTCCGAGGTCAACCAGGACATCATCGGGCTGATCATGGTCGTTTGCGGCGGCTGGCCGATGCAGTTCGAAATGGATCCGGACTTCAATTACGAACCGACTGCGGAAGAAAGCATCGCCGCGCGTGCGGCAGCAGCGGGCGTTTCGGGCGACGAATACGCCTATGACCTGCTTTGCCGCGACGATGGCAAGGGCTTCATCTACCTGCCGATCCTCAACTATGCGGACGGCAATCTGGACTTCCTCGAAGCGCTCCAGCAGTCGGACGACACGGTCAATTCGCTGAGCGACGGCGGGGCGCATTGCGGCACGATCTGCGACGCAGCTTCGCCCACCTTCATGCTCCAGCACTGGGTGCGCGACCGCAAGCGCGGGACGATCACCCTTGAGAATGCAATCAAGCGACAGTGCAGCGATACCGCGCGGCTCTATGGCCTCGACGATCGCGGCGTGATCGCACCGGGCTATCTCGCCGACATCAACGTGATCGACATGAATCGGCTCAAGCTCGGCAAGCCCTGGCTCGCTTTCGACCTGCCCGCAGGCGGCAAACGCCTGCTGCAGAAAGCCGACGGCTATGTCGCCACGATCAAGAACGGCAAGGTCACCTTCCGCGAAGGCCAATGGACCGGCGAAACGCCCGGCGGGCTGATCCGCGGGCCGCAACGGGCAGAACTGGCTGAGGCAGCCGAATGAAGGCGATCCGCACGGGCGCGACGCCCTCTACGCTCGAAGCGCTTGAACTGGTCGAACTGGACGATGCGTCGGCGCCCGGCCCCGGCGAGATCAAAGTCGCGCTCAAGGCCAGCTCGCTCAACTATCACGACTATGCCGTCGTAGTGGGCATGATCCCGTCCGCGCTGGGGCGCATCCCGATGTCGGACGGCGCCGGCGAAGTCGTGGCGGTTGGCGCTGGAGTGACAGAGTACAAGGTCGGCGACGCCGTCGTCAGCACCTTCTTCCCCGATTGGCTGGATGGAGGCCCGCCGCAGACCGCCTTTACCCGAGTTCCCGGCGACGGGATCGACGGATATGCGCGGCAGGCGGTCACAGCCCCCACCCACTGGTTCACGCGTGTCCCCAAGGGCTACAGCCATGCGGAGGCCGCTACGCTGACCTGCGCTGGGCTCACTGCATGGCGCGCCTTGTTCGTCGACAATGCAATCAAGCCCGGCGACACCGTGCTGGTACAAGGCAGCGGCGGGGTTTCGATCTTCGCCCTGCAATTCGCCAAGGCGGCCGGGGCGACTGTGATCGCAACCAGCTCGTCCGGCGAGAAGCTCGAAAGGCTGAAAGACCTCGGGGCGGATCACCTGATCAACTACAAGGAAATCCAGGCCTGGGGCGTCAAGGCGCTGGAACTGACCGGTGGCAAGGGTGTCGACTGCGTTGTGGAGATCGGCGGAGCGGGCACGCTCGACCAGTCGATGGTGGCAACCCGGGTGGGTGGCCATGTCGCATTGATCGGCGTGCTGGCGGGCTTCGCCGGGCCGGTGCAGACCGCCCTGCTGATGGCCAAGAACCTGCGCGTGCAGGGTCTGACCGTGGGAAGCCGGGCACAGCAGCTGGACATGATTGCAGGTATCGAAGCCAACGGGATCAGGCCGGTGATTTCCGATCACTTCCCGCTTGAGCGCCTTGCCGATGCTTTCCGCCACCAGGCGGCGAACAAGCATTTCGGCAAGATCTGCGTCGATATCTAGGGTTCGATCACGATCCCCTTGGCGGGATCGACCTGACCGCCAACCATATCGAGATAGGTCTGGCGCGCGGCCTCAAGCCCGTGGTGGCGCTCGACCGCGACCGACCCTGCAACGCTTGAAAGGAAGCCGTGCCAGGCCGCGGCCATGCGCTTGCCCGCCTCTTGCGGCCCCAGTTCCTTGAACAGCGCCACCGCGTGATCCGGCGCGAAGAACAGCGTCGGGGGCGGCCCCGGCAAGTCGGTCTGCGAGCCAATCCCGCCGCGCTCATCGATATGGGTCACGCCGACGAGGCAGGAGTATTTGAGGCTGTCGCCAAGATATTCATGGATCTGCCGGAGCAATCCCGCATTGCCCGCGAAATCGACCGAGACGCTGGGCGCCTTTGCGATCGAGCCAAGGTCGCCATAGGCCACGACTTCGTCATAGAGCCCGGTGCCCTTCACGAAGTCCACATTCCCTGCGGAGGTCAGCCCGATGCGCTTGATCCCCGGCGAATTCTGCCTGGCAACGCTGGCAAGCCCCATCGCGGTCTTCGACGAGGCGCTGGTGAGGATCACTTGCGAAGCGCCGAACCAGTCCTGCCCGCGCATGAAATACTCGATCAGGAAGCCGGTCTTGAACAGCGGGCCGAAGATCATCCGCTCCGCCTCATGCGCCGGATCATGCTCGGGATCGGCGGCGAGCCGCGCATACTGGTTATAGATCGGGCTCATCGGCTGGCGATAATCGGTCATGTCGGTGAAGCCGCTGGCCGAGATCTTGCCGGGGATCACATCAAGCTGCGTCCCCATCGGCAGATAGCCATAGACGCGTTCCCCCACTGCGATGTCGGGGCATTTGCTTTCGATCACGCGCGCATGCCCCCACATCGGCACGATGCCGAGGCCTGAGGGGGCCGGGAAGAAGTTCCAATAGCCAACCATCTCGCCCACCACCGCATAGGTGATGTTGTTCGAAGTGACGGAGAAACTCTCTACCGCGAGCCGCACCGCGCCATCGGCGAGCGGCCCCGGCTCGATCGAGGCCATTTCGGCCTTGCTCAGATCATCGCGGCGGACATGGACTTGCTGAACGGTCATCGGCGGCTCTCCCTTGAAAGCTGCCTAGCACCGCTATCACGGCAATGCCATCCGGTCAGGCCGGATGGCCTAGACGCGCATTGGCATCAGCACGTAGAGCGCCGGGCTCTTCTCATCCTTGCGGATCAGCGTCGGCGCACCGGCATCGGCAAGGTGCAATTCCACCATGTCGCTGTCGATCTGGCTAAGGATGTCCTTGAGGTAATTGGCGTTGAACCCGATCTCGAGGTCTCCCGAATTGTAATCCGCAGCCAGTTCTTCGGCTGCCGTACCGTTGTCGGGCGAAGTGACCGAAAGCGTCACCTTGTCCGCTTCGAGGCTCATCTTCACCGCACGGGTCTTTTCGGTGGCGATTGTCGCCACGCGGTCCACGCCTTCATAGAAGCTCTTGGGATCGAGCTTGAGCAGCTTGTCGTTGGCGGTCGGGATCACGCGGCTGTAATCGGGGAAGGTCCCGTCGATCAGCTTGCTGGTGAGAACCACGCCGCCTTCGCCGCCCAGCGTGAAGCGGATCTTGCTGGCCGAAAGGTCAACCTGGACGTTCCCGTCCATCGATTCTTCCAGCAGCTTGCGCAGTTCGGCCACGGCTTTGCGGGGCACGATCACGTCGGGCATGCCCTCTGCGCCATCGGGGCGCGGCAGGGTGAAGCGCGCAAGGCGGTGGCCGTCGGTCGCGGCAGCCTTCAGCACCGGCGTGTCGTCATCAGTCACATGCAGGAAGATGCCGTTGAGGTAATAACGGGTTTCCTCGGTCGAAATCGCGAAGCGCGTGCGGTCGATCAGTTCGGCGAGCTGCTTGGCAGGCAGTTCGAAGCTGGTCGGCAGGTCGCCTTCGACGATCACCGGGAAATCGTCTCGCGGCAAGGTCGGCAGCTTGAAGCGGCTGCGCCCGGCCTTCACGTCCATGCGGTTGTCCGCAGTCTCGAGGCTGACCTGGCTGCCTTCGGGAAGCTTGCGGGCGATGTCGAACAGCAGGTGCGCCGACACAGTGATGGCGCCCGGCTGCTCAACCGAAGCGGCCGCCATGTTCTCGACCACCTGAAGGTCGAGGTCGGTCGCCATGACCCGTAGGGTGCCGCCATCGCTGGCATCAATCAGCACGTTGGAGAGGATCGGAATGGTGTTGCGCCGCTCCACCACCGACTGAACGTGTGACAGGCAGCGCAGCAGCGTCGCGCGTTCGATTGTGGCCTTCATAGGTCCTTCTCAATCCCCTTTGGTGCGCGCTCGGGGCCGGAATCGCCCCACAGCGCCGGAATGTGGCTTTAGACCTTAGCGCAAGCGGCAGTAGCGGCAAGTTCGGGCCCGTCCCTTCCCCGATTCCTTGGGGAAAACGCAGCAATTTTCGCCATGCAGCTTGCCGCAGCGGGTCAGAGCATCGCCATGCCGCCGTTCACATGCAGCGTCGCGCCGGTGATGTAGCTGGCTTCGCGGCTTGCAAGGAAAGCGACGGCGGCACCGATATCTTCGCCTTCGCCCATGCGGCCCATCGGGATACGCGCATTGAGCGCGTCCTTCTGCGCGTCGGGCAATTGGTCGGTCATTGCGGTGCGAATGAAGCCCGGCGCCACACAATTGGCGGTGATCCCGCGGCTTGCCACTTCCTGTGCGAAGCTCTTGGTCATGCCGACAATGCCTGCCTTGGCCGCGGCATAGTTCATCTGGCCCGGATTGCCGGTCGCTCCGACCACGCTGGTGATCGAGACGATGCGGCCGAAACGGTTCTTCATCATCGGCCGCGCCGCTGCGCGCATCAGGCGGAAGGTCGATTCGAGGTTGATGCGGATCACATCTTCCCACTCTTCGTCCTTCATGCGCATCGCAAGATTGTCACGCGTGATGCCAGCGTTGTTGACGAGGATGTCGATGCCGCCCAGCGTGTCGACCGTGGCGGGGATCAGTTCCTCGACCTGAGTGGTGTTGGACAGATCGCAGGTGATCTCGACATGCGCGCCATTGTCATGCGCGAAGCTGTCGTTGAGTTCCTCACGGAAGGCCCGCAGCTTGGCGCTGTTCGAGCCCGAAATCGCGAGCCGCGCACCCTGGGCCGCCAGCGCCTTGCTGATCGACGAGCCGATCCCGCCACTTGCGCCGGTGACCAGCGCATTCATCCCCTTGAGTGAGAACATCAGCCGATCTCCTTCGCGAAATTCTCGATATCTTCCATGGTTACGAGGCTGGTAGTGCTCGCTTCGGGCGCAATGCGGCCGACCATCGGGCACAGCACCTTGCCGCCCAGCTCAACGAAATGTTCGATGCCGTCTCCGAACATCGCCAGCACGCTTTCACGCCAGCGCACCCGGCCGGTGACCTGTTCGACCAGCAGGCGCTGCTCCTCGGCCGGATCGGTCACGCGCGCGGCGGTGACATTGGCATAGACCGGCAGGGCAAATTGCCCCGGCGGCGTCGCTGCCAGCGCTTCGGCCATGTGATCGGCCGCGGGCTGCATAAGCGAACAATGGAACGGAGCCGACACTGGCAGCAATACGCCGCGCTTGATGCCATGATCCTTCACCAGTTCGACGGCGCGCTCGATCGCGCTCCTCTGGCCTGAAATCACCACCTGCGACGGGTCATTGTCATTGGCGACTTCGCAGACTTCGCCTTGCGCCGCCGCGGCAGCCAGCGCGCTCGCCTTGTCGATATCGGCCCCGAGCAGCGCCGCCATGGCACCCTCGCCCACCGGCACCGCCGCCTGCATCGCCTGCCCGCGCAGCTTCAGCAAGCGCGCAGTGTCCGCCAGGGAGAAAGCGCCGACCGCGCAAAGCGCCGAATATTCGCCAAGCGAATGCCCCGCGACGCAAGTGCCCTTTGCAGCGAGCGAAACGCCGAAATCCTGTTCCAGAACGCGCAGAGTGGCGATGGCATTGGCCATGATCGCGGGCTGGGCGTTCTCGGTCAGGGTCAGCTGGTCTTCCGGCCCGTCGCGCATGATTGCCGAAAGCTTCTGCGACAGCGCATCGTCGACTTCCTGCAACACCGCGCGTGCAGCGGCGCTGGCATCGGCCAATTCAGCCCCCATGCCGACTTTCTGGCTACCCTGCCCGGGAAAGATGAATGCCCGCATTGAATTCTCCTCTTTGGAGCCGCGCGGTTAGCCAGCGGTCGACGGACTCGCAAGGCCGAAGGGAACAATCCTGTTCTCTGGCGTGTGGCCGATCTCGGCCCGGCCGAGGTAGGGTATGCCGGCGCGCGCGCACCAGAACTTCGCGATATCCTCCACCGACTGGCCGAATTCACGGTCGTTCTCGGGCACATCGGTAACACTGCCGAGTCGCAGGCCGGCGACGCGCGGCAGCACATTGGCAAGGTGGAAGAACAGCCGGTCGACCGAATAGATATGCTCGCTGACTTCCTCGACCATCACGATATGGCCGGAAAGGTCAGGCATGAGCGGCGTGTTCGCAATCATCGCCAGCGTGATGAGGTTGAACGCCACAGCGGGCGTTTTGCCATCGAGGCTGGGCTCGAGCCCGCTGCCATCGCCCGAAAACCAGCGCAGCACGCGGCGCAAAGCCTCTCGACCGCGCTCCGAACGTGCGCTGACCGGCATCGAACCATGCACCGGCTGGCCGATGCCATTGCGATAAAGTGCGGCGAGCAGGTATCCGATGTCGGAATAGCCGACATAGGTTTTCGACCGCGCAACATGGTTCATGCGCGCCACCGCAGCTTCGGCGATCCGGTTCGAGCCATAGCCGCCCTTGGCGAACCAAATCGCGTCGAAGGCAGGATCGTTGGCAAGTTCGACAAGCGCTTCCAGCCGCTGAATATCGGTCCCGGCGAAGTGCCCCGCATTCATGAAGCACTGATCGTGGAAGGTGATGCTGTGTTCGGGGAACTCGTCAGCCACGAGCTGTTGCGCGGCATCGGCCTGCTCGCGCGTGATCGGGGTGGCGGGGGCGGAGACGGCAATACGTGTCATGGCCCCAATTAGCCGCCTTGTGCTCCAACGCACAACTCAATACCGAGCGCGCATGAGCGAATTCCCCACCTATGACGAATTGCTGGCCCGTCCTTTCTTCTTTTGCGGCATCGGCGGATCGGGCATGCTGCCGCTTGCGCAGATCCTGGCCGGGCGCGGAGCAAGCGTCAGCGGGTCGGACCGCTCCAACGACCAGGGCCGCACGCCGGAGAAGTTCGCCGCGCTTCAAGCGCAGGCTTTCACACTTTTCCCGCAGGATGGCAGCGGGATCACCTCGAAAGACCAGATCCTCGTCGCATCCGCTGCAGTCGAAGAGACCGTGCCCGAGATGGTTCGTGCGACGGAACTTGGCTGCCTAAAGCTCACCCGGGCAGAGCTGAATTCGATCCTGTTCAACACCAGCGGCGCCGGAATTGCTGTCGCCGGAACCAGCGGCAAGTCGACCGTCACCGGCATGCTGGGCTGGATCATGCAATATGCGGGGCGCGAGCCCACCATCATGAACGGGGCGGTGATGAAGAACTTCGTCACGCCGGATCGCCCGATCGCCAGCGCCGTGGTCGGTTCGCGCAGCATCTTCGTCAGCGAAGTGGATGAGAGCGACGGCTCGATCGCGCTTTATCGCCCGGCGGTGGGCGTGCTGCTGAATGTCAGCCTCGATCACAAGAGCATGGACGAATTGCGCCAGCTATTCGCCGACTACCTTGGGCGCAGCCGGATTGCCGCGATTAATGCCGACGATGCGGAGGCGCTGGCCCAGCTCCCCCATGCGAAGGAAGTGGTCACTTTCGGGATCGAGCAGCCAAAGGCGCAGATCGGGATCGTTCCGGGAAGCATAGCCAGCGGGCCGGTGCACCAGGCCGCCACGGTGATCGACCGGCACGATGGCAGCGAGCACGCGCTGGTGCTGGGCATGCCGGGCAGGCACAATCTTTCGAACGCGCTCGCGGCGATTGCGGGCGCGGCCTGCGCTGGTGTGCCGGTGAGCGTCGCGGTAGAGGCGCTGGCGAGTTTTGCGGGGCTTGCGCGGCGCTTCGACATCGTCGGAACCTCGCCGGGCGGCATCACCGTGATCGACGATTTCGGCCACAACCCCGAAAAATGCGCCGCGACGCTGCGCACGCTCAAGGCATCGCCCGGCCGGGTGATCGCTTTCTTCCAGCCGCATGGCTACGGGCCGCTGAGGCAAATGGGCCATGAACTGGCGGAAACCTTTGCGCGCGAGCTGGGCGCAGGCGACATCACAATCATGTGCGACCCGGTCTATTTCGGCGGCACGGTCGACCGCAGCGAAGGGACCGAGCGGATCATCGCCATGATCGCCGAGGCTCGCGGCATTGCGGAATATGTCCCCTCACGAGAGGATTGCGGCGACCGGATCGTGGAACTGGCTCAGCCGGGCGACAGGATCGTGGTGATGGGCGCGCGCGATGACACTCTGACGGGTTTTGCGAAGTCCATCCTGGATAGGCTTTCGTAACTAGCCTCCCGCTTGCAGCGCCTTGAGGCCGGCATCCTCGCGCGCCACGGCTCGCCGGTAGGCTTCGCGCCCGGTCAGCCGAGAGCGATAGGCCTTGAGGCTATCGGGCACGCCCTCGTCCAGCCCCACACTCTCCGCCAATATCAGTGCAAAGCCGCAGCAAATATCCGCGACGGTGAAGCGATCGGCGCAGAGAAACTCGCGGTCCTCAAGCCTTTGCTCCAGCTTGACCAGCCGCTTCCAGAACCACTTGGCATAGGCATGCCCGGCTTCCTCCAGCCCGCGCTCCTTCTCGAACAGGGCGAAGCGCATATAGACCGTCTGCGGGAAAGTGATCGTCGCGTCGGCGTGATAGGTGAAGTCGCAATAGGCGGCGTAATCGGGCTCTCCCGGTGCAATTACCAACTCGCTTGGACCGCCTTTCGACGCGAGGTAGTGCGCGATGGCGCAGCTTTCGGTCATCCGCGCGCCACCGTCTTCTGGGCCATCGACCAGCATGGGTACAGTGCCAAGCGGGTTCAGCTCGAGATATTCTGGCGCAAGGTAACGCGGCGGGAACGGCAATATCTTGAGATCGATATCAACCCCGGCTTCCTCCGCCGCCCAGGTGGCGCGCAAGCCGCGCGAACGAGCGCAGGTGTAAAGGATCGGGCGTGCGTTCATTTCAATGCGCCTCCGCATGCGCGCCGAGCTTCAACACATGGTGCAGCACGAACACGATGATTCCGCCCAATACCAGGCCAAACAGCGCGGAAATTCCGGCATAGCTCGCCCAGCCCGGCACGCCCGACAAGGCGCCGGTGGCATGCTCAACCGCGTGCTGCACGCCGTGCGCCCAGTCTGTAGGCGCGTGGAGCCCGATCTCCTCAAGCCCGTGCAGGATGATCCCGCCGCCGACCCAGAGCATTGCCACTGTGCCGATCGCCGAAAGCGCAACAAGCAGGCGCGGCATGGCATGGAGCAGCATTCGCCCGACGCGCTTCGCCAGCCCGTTGTCGCGCTCGGCAAGGTGCAGCCCGACATCGTCCATCTTCACGATCAGCGCGACCGCGCCATAGACCGCGAAGGTGATCGCGATGCCGACCGCCGCCAGCGCAGCGGCACGGATCCAGAAACTGTCTGAAATCGTCGCAATCTCGTTCAGCGAGATCGCCATGATCTCCGCGGAAAGGATCATGTCGGTGCGGATCGCGCCCTTGATCCGGTCTTTCTCGAACTCGGCCAGATCTTCGATCGGATCCTGCAAGGTCTGCCCGTGCTTGGGCTCGCCAAACTTCTCCAGCACCTTCTCCGCGCCTTCATAGCTCAAATAGCAACCGCCCAGCATCAGCAAGAAGATGATCGCCTGCGGCAGCAGCCAACTGAGCAGCAGCGCGCCCGGCAGCAGGACCAGCAGCTTGTTCCTGAGGCTACCTTTGGTGATGTTCCAGATGATCGGCAGTTCGCGCGCCGGGCTGAGGCCGGTGACATAGCCCGGGGTAACCGCGGCATCGTCGATCACGACGCCCGCCGCCTTGGTGCCGGCCTTGCCGGCTGCCACGCTGACATCGTCGATCGATGCGGCTGCGGCGCGCGCGATTACCGACACATCGTCAAGCAGGGCCATCAATCCGCCGGGCACCGCGCATCTCCATTGCTGTTGTTCGCGCAGCACTGCCCTCGCCCGCGGCGCCACGCAAGCCCCGCATTGGCCTTGCATTCTGCACCAATCCCGCTATGTGCGCGCATCCCTTGCGCCGGAACACCTGCAATTGGGGTACGAAGAAAGCCGGAGGGGCCCCCGCGATCCGCGCGGAACGGTCAGCGATCGGCAGGAAGTGAAAGGACCAAGCACATGCCGCTTTACGAGCATGTATTCTTGGCGCGTCAGGACCTTAGCCAGGCCCAGGTTGACGCGCTCGCGGCGCAAGCCACCGAAATCATCGAATCCAACAGCGGCAAGGTCACCAAGACCGAGACTTGGGGTCTCAAGTCGCTCGCGTACAAGATCGATCGCAATCGCAAGGCGCATTTCGTGCTGCTCAACATCGAAGCCCCCGGCTCGGTGGTCGAAGAGCTCGAACGCCAGACCCGTATCAACGAAGACGTCATCCGCTATATGACGATCCGCGTCGACGAGCACGAAGACGGCCCGTCGGTGATGATGCGCAAGCAGGATCGCGAGCGCAAGCGTCGCACTGACCGTGAGGAGCGTGACTGATGGCCCGCCCGTTTTTCCGCCGCCGCAAGTCGTGCCCGTTCGCAGCCAAGAACGCGCCGAAGATCGACTATAAGGACGTACGTCTGCTGCAGGGCTTCATGTCCGAGCGTGGCAAGATCGTGCCGTCGCGTATCACCGCAGTTTCGGCCAAGAAGCAGCGCGACCTCGCCAAGGCGATCAAGCGCGCTCGCCACATCGGCTTGCTGCCCTACATCGTGAAGTAAGAGGAGAAGAGACATGGATATCATCCTCCTCGAACGTATCGAGAAGCTGGGCACGATCGGCGATGTCGTGACCGTCAAGGACGGCTACGCCCGCAACTTCCTGCTCCCGCAGAAGAAGGCGCTGCGCGCCAATGAAGCGAACAAGAAGGTGTTCGAAGCCAATCGCGAACGTCTCGAAGCCGAAAACGCCGAGAAGCGCGTTGTGGCCGAGAAGCAGGGCGAAAAGGTCGCTGGCGCCGAAGTGGTGCTGATCCGCGCTTCGTCGAATGCCGGCCAGCTTTACGGCTCGGTCAGCGTCCGTGACATCGTTTCCGGCCTGGCCCAACAGGGCCACACGGTTGACAAGAAGCAGGTGATCATGGGCAGCCCGATCAAGACGATCGGCATGCACGACGTCACCATCGCGCTGCACCCCGAAGTTCACGTGACGGTGAAGGCCAATGTCGCTCGCAGCGACGACGAAGCCGAACTGCAGAGCCAGGGCGTCGACGTGCTCGCGCAGATGTTCGAAGACGAACAGCGCGAGATCGAGGAAGCCGCTGCGGAAACCCGCATCGAGCCGAATCTCGAACCCGGCGAAATCCCGGCCGAACTGCTGGAAGAGCGCAGCGAAGACGAAGCCTGAGGCTCTTCTTCAGGCTAACGCCAGAAACAAGGGGCGCGACCGCAAGGCCGCGCCCCTTCTCGTTCAGCTCAGCGCGTTATTCGGGCTTGCGCCTGAAATCGAGAACCTGCAGCTCCATCGACGTAATCGGGGCACGCTGCACCCTGCCCGCCACTGTGCCGCGCTCGCAGCTCCACTCGAAAGTGCCTTCCATCGCCGAAATCGGGCTGATGGCAGCCGAAGTGTCGCATGCGCCGACATCCCGCTTGAGCGCGGCGAGGTCCGCCCGGCGATCCGCGATGTCCCGGTCAAGCGCCACGTTCACTGCCAGCGGCGCAGACTCAGGCTCGCCGCTTGCCCACGCCGCACGAGCGAAACCATATGCTGTCGCAAGACCGGGCGAGACTGCGATCGCGCGATCCGGAGCGAGCCCGTTGTTGCGCAGCAGGTGCAGCGCCTGCCGCACTCCGCCAGAATTGCTGAAATAGGTCCGCGCGTTGAATGAAAACATGCCGATCCCCGCATCGGGGATGAACTGCATGGTGGAGCCATAGCCCGGATAGCCGCCATTGTGCTGCACCACCCGGCCAAGGTCGCAATCGTCGTAAACCACCAGCCCCATGCCATAACCCTGCCCTATCCGGCACGGCGGCCCCAGTTCGGCGGGCCTCATCATGCCCTGCCGCATGGTCACCCATTTGACCATCTCGCGGACCGATGAACGGCGCAGCGGCCCCGTTTCCGGAGCATCCGAAGGCGGCCATGCCGAAAGCAGGAAGGCCATCCATTTGGCATAATCGTTCGCGGTCGTCTCGACCCCGCCCATCGCCCCGAACGCGCCATCGGGCATGTCCGGCTCGCGGCGGAACCCGTTGTTTTCCCAGCGATAGCCGATGGCGCGGCTTTCCTTCGGGCTCTGCAGAACGTCATAGCCGGTGCTGGTCATGCCCAGCGGCAGCATGATCTCTTCGCGGATATAATCCTGATAGCGGCGCCCCGACACATTGCTCACGATCCGCCCGAGCAAGGCGAAGCCATAGTTCGAATATTCGTAGCGAATGCCGGGCGTAGTCGCGAAATCCATGCCGCTCGCGATCATCTGGCTGAACGCCTCTTCCGGAAGATATTGCTGGCGGTCGCCCCACGGGTTGTCCTCCACCAAGCCGCCGGAGTGGTGCAGCAGGTCGCCAATGGTGATCTCGGGGGCGTCGGCAGTCGGCTTCCTCCAATGCGCCATCTCCGGAACATATTTCACCGCGGGATCGCTCAAGGCGAACTTGCCTTCGTCGCGCAGCTTCAGGATCGCCGCGGCGGTGAACGCCTTCGACATCGAAGCGATGCGGAAACGGGTGTCCGCCGTGATCGGATCGACTTGTGCCGTGCCGATGTCGCGGTCGCCCATGGACCTGAACAGCACCAGTTCGCCATCCTTGACGATCCCGTAGACCAGCCCCGGAATATGGGCATCCGCCTTGGCCTGGGCGAAGATCGCATCGATCTGCGGCGCCAGATCGTCGATCGAGCCGGCCTGAGCCTTGTCCTCCGCATGTGCCGGCGCGAGCCCTGCGCAAGCCAATGCAACCAGTCCCGCGACCTCGATAACCCTGCGTGCCATCCATTCCTCCCTGCTCGATCCAATCCGCAGCATTGATCGCGCCATGCGCGCCCGTTGGCAAGGACTGCCGCATGCCCTGTCCTTGAAATGTTGCGCGAAATCGTTAGACGCCGCTCATGCAGACCTTTTCCAGAATCATTGAAGAAATTTCCGCGATCTACGACACCGCAGTGGCTACGCTGCGCGAAGACGTGCTCGAATATGCTCGCTCAGGCGCAATTCCGCCCGATCGCAAGCGCAATGACGGCAGCTATGCCTATCCCGAACTGCGGGTCCATTATTCGGGCAAAGGCACTCCAAGCGATCGCACGCGCGCTTTCGGGCGGCTCGAGGAGCAAGGCGTCTACGCCACCACCATCACCCGCCCGGCGCTGTTCGAAGAATATCTGAAGGAACAGCTTGAGCTGATCACCCGTGACCATGACGTGCGTCTCGAAGTCTCGCCCTCGCGCCAGGAAATCCCCTTCCCCTATGTGCTCGACGGTGAAGCGGGCGCGCTTATGGCGGGCATTGCCCCGCAGGAACTGGCGAAGCATTTCCCCTCGACCGACCTTGCGCTGATCGGGGACGAGCTGGCGGACGGGAGCGACCTCAGGCCCAACCTTCCCATGCCGCTCTCGCTGTTCGACGGGCTGCGGACCGATTATTCGCTGGCGCGCCTCGCGCACTATACCGGCACACGGCCGGAAGACTTCCAGGACTTCATCCTGTTCACCAACTATCATCGCTATGTCGATGAATTCGTTGACTGGGCGGCCCAGCAGGTTGGCACCGACAATTACCTTTCGCTGACCGGTGCAGGCGGGCTCGACATCAGCGAACGGACGACTGACGGGCGCGCGCAGCTTTCGGACACGGCATGGCGCAAGCACCAGATGCCCGCATATCACCTCACCCGCGCAGACAAGAGCGGGATCACGCTGGTCAATATCGGCGTCGGCCCTTCGAACGCCAAGACGATCTGCGACCATCTGGCCGTGCTGCGCCCGCACTCATGGCTGATGATCGGGCATTGCGGCGGCTTGCGCTCGACCCAGCGGATCGGTGACTTCGTGCTCGCTCACGCCTATCTGCGCGACGATCATGTGCTCGATGGTGTGTTGCCGCCGGAAATCCCAATCCCGCCGATCGCCGAAGTGCAGCAGGCACTGGCCGGGGCCGCCGAGGAAGTTTCGGGAACGCAGGGCGCCAACCTCAAGCAGCGGATGCGCACCGGCACGGTCGTCACGACCGACGATCGCAATTGGGAATTGCTCTATTCGCTAAGCGCCAAGCGCTTCTCCCAAAGCCGCGCGATCGCGATCGACATGGAAAGCGCGACCATCGCCGCGCAGGGTTATCGCTTCCGTGTGCCGTATGGCACGCTGCTGTGCGTCAGCGACAAGCCGCTCCATGGCGAGATCAAGCTGCCGGGTCAGGCAAACCAGTTCTATGAGGAAGCGATCGCAGCTCACCTCCAGATGGGGATCGTCGCTTGCAGGAAACTTCGCGACGAGGGTGACCGTTTGCACTCGCGCAAGCTGCGCGCCTTTAACGAGCCGCCGTTCAGGTGAGCGACCACACGGCACTATCGCGCTCCGTCGCGGGCCGCGTCGCCATCGTCACCGGCGCTGCCAGTGGCATGGGCAAGGCGACCGCCAAGCTGCTGGCCAGCGAAGGCGCGAAAGTGGCTGTGACCGACCTTAACCTTGCCGCCTGCGAAGCGGTGGCGCGCGAATGCGGGCTCAATGCGCGGCCCTACGCTCTCGACGTTGCAGATGCCGAAGCGATCAAGCGCGTGGTCGCACAGGTCGCGCAGGATTTCGGCGCGATCGATATTCTCGTCAACAATGCCGGGGTCTCGAGCTTCTGCGCACTGGATGACGAGGCTTATGAAGACATCTGGCACCGCGCGCTGGCGGTGATGCTGACCGCGCAGCAGCGCATGGTCCGCGCC
Organism: Altererythrobacter litoralis; assembly: GCF_036324225.1. Classification (NCBI taxonomy): domain Bacteria; kingdom Pseudomonadati; phylum Pseudomonadota; class Alphaproteobacteria; order Sphingomonadales; family Erythrobacteraceae; genus Altererythrobacter; species Altererythrobacter litoralis. Next base: position 154,393 of record NZ_JAZDQV010000001.1, on the reverse strand, counting down.
GCCCTGCCCTGGCTGCGCCAGAGCGACGCCGCGCGCATCGTCAACATCGCCTCGACCGAAGGCCTTGGCGCTACGCCGGGCGATACGCCCTATGTCGCCGCCAAAACGGGGGTGACGGGGCTCACGCGCGGGCTGGCGGTCGATCTCGGCCCCGAAGGCATCACGGTCAATTGCATCTGCCCCGGCCCGATCCGCACCGCGATGACCGACAAGGTACCGGAGGAGCACAAGGCGATCTTCGCCAAGCGCCGCACCGCGCTGAGGCGCTATGGCGAGCCCGAGGAAGTGGCGCACATCACCCTGTCACTGGTGCTGCCCGCCGCGAGCTATATCACCGGCGCAGTGATCCCGGTCGATGGCGGGTTGATGGCGCGCAACGCGTAGTCGAGCGCTGTCCGCACAAACTGTGCGAACGGGCCAACAGTTATTGTTGCGCCAACCGAATCATGGTCAACAGTACCTGTCCGGCGTAGAACAAGGGCGAAAATGGATCGTTCCCTTCAACGAGTGCCTGCTCCGGCCTTGCCGTGCCAAAAACTCCAGCGGGCGTCGTTACATAGAAGGTCATCTCGCCTTCCGCCGGGAGAGGATAGTCGGAAACCAACTCCATCGCTTCGACATGGGATTCTGCAGTGGCCACGAACTGCCTGGCAGCGGCTGCGACCTCTGGTGACGCCGCTCCCGCACCGATGATGCCGCCACCCGTGGAGAAATAAAGGCTCGCATCTCCGGATGCGAATGCCACCATGGTCGCCGTCGCCCTTCCCCTGGGCATGTCCATGACGATACCCAAGGGTTCCTTTGACCCGGATTGCTCCAGCCCGATCTGCGCAGCATCCACTTCAAGGGCCAGGTTCCTCAAGTCGACATAGATTTCGTTTGGTTCGACGGATCCCTTGGGTTCTTCTTGCGCGGCCGCTGGCGTTGCTCCTGCAAATGCGACTGCCAAAATCATCTTGATCGCCGATACGAGCTTCGACTTCATTATGCCTCTCCCTGATACCTGCGACGCCGTTAGTGCGCCGCCCGTGATCAGCAAGAGATAGCTTGCACTAGTCCTCCACCGCGCGCCCTTTGGACTCGACCGCCATGGCGCAGTGATCCCGGTCGATGGCGGGTTGATGGCGCGCAACGCGTAGTGGCGGGAATCGGGTAAAAAGCGGGTGTAGGCGGAAAGCTTCTCAGCCGCGCCGAACCTTGCGAAAGCGCCCCAGTTTATCCCGCCGGTAGTCGAGCCTCTGCGTGGGCTTGTTCAGCCATCGAAAGAAACGCCTGAAGACGGACTGGCCGCCCTGCATGCGATCGTTCTGGGACTGTTCGTCTGCGAAATCGGCACTCAGCCAGTACACAAGCGCGCAAATGCCGAGAACGCCGACAATCGGCACCAGCCCAATCACGATCAGGAATATTGTGAGCATAGCTCGGCCCCCAACTCGAATACGAGCCTAGCCGATTTGGAGCGGTGCATCAAAGCGCAAGAGAAACGGTTCGGCCCAGCACCTGTAGTCGGGTAGTTCGCAGACACTTGCCCACCTTCGTCATCCCCATGGTTGCAAAGCACAGCCGGTGGCCGAACGCGGGGATGAAGAGTTTTAGGTCGCCAGCCGCCATTCCGGTTTTCCTACAGCGCCGCGTTCTGGCAAGAACACTCTGTTCTTTGCCATCGTTGTATCGTCGCTCAAGCCAGCCTTTTCGGTAAAATCCGGGAGGAAGGTTTTTCTCTCTAAGACCCTGTCGCATGTGTCGCATCGGTTGGGGGAAGGCCCGGAGGCCCGGCGTCTATCCCTTGCCCTTCGTCTTGGTCTTCCCAGCCCTGGCGTTCTCTTCGATGAACTTGATGATCATCCCGGCCACGTCCTTGCCGGTCGCCACTTCGATCCCTTCGAGGCCGGGCGAGGAGTTGACCTCCATGATCACCGGGCCGTGATTTGACCGCAGCATGTCGACCCCGCAGACGTTGAGGCCCATCCAGCGTGCCGCGCGCACTGCGGTGGAGCGTTCCTCGGGAGTGATCTTGATAACTTCGGCGCTGCCGCCGCGATGCAGGTTCGAACGGAACTCGTCGGGCGCGCCGCTACGTTTCATCGCCGCAACCACCTTGCCGCCGACCACCAGCGCGCGAATATCCGTGCCGCCGGCTTCCTTGATGAACTCCTGCACCAATATGTTCACATTGGCGCCGCGGAAGGCCTCGATCACCGATTTGGCGCTGGACATCGTCTCGGCCAGCACCACGCCGATCCCCTGCGTGCCCTCAAGCAGCTTGATCACCACCGGCGGTCCCTTCACCGCCTTGATGATCTCCTCCGCCTGCTTGGGATCGTTGGCATAGGCGGTGAGCGGAAGCCCGATGCCGTGCTTTGCCAGTATCTGCATCGAACGCAGCTTGTCGCGGCTGCGCCCGATCGCCACGCTTTCATTGAGCGGCCACACCCCGCCCATCTCGAACTGGCGCAGCACCGCCAGGCCGTAATGCGTGATCGAGGCCCCGATACGCGGAATGACCGCGTCGTAGCGCGCCAGCGTCTCGCCATTATAGGTCACGGTGGGGCGATGGCTGGCGATGTTCACCGTGCAGCGCAGCGTGTTGAGCACATCGATAGTATGGCCGCGCGCCTCCGCCGCCTCGACCAGCCGCTTGTGCGAATAGAGCCCGGGATTGCGGGCCAGCATGGCGATCTTCATCTGTCTATCCTTGGCTCTTCAACAGCTTGCGCTCTTGCCGGGTAGATTGGAGATAGGACCGGCCCGGATCGACCAGGAAGCGGCTTTTCAGCGCCGTCCGGCCGATCAGGATCGGGAATTTCATGTCGGACCGGTCAGCCAGGCTGAACTCGGCCCGGAAAGCATAATCGCCCAGCACCAGCCGCGTCCGGATGATGAAGCGATCCTGCGCTTCGCCGTTCGAACTGGTGATGATGCGCCGGTCGGCCCTTGGCACTTCGCAGGTTACCGCCTCGTTACGCCCCTGCCCCAGGTCGAGCAGGAAGCGGACCCAGCGCTGCCCGTCGCGGTCGAACCGCTCGATATCGGTGGCATGGAGCGAGGATGTGCGCGCGCCGGTGTCGATCTTGGCCGGGATCCGCACGGAAGCGAGGTCGGGCAAGCCGACCATTTCCCGCCAACCGACCAGTGCCGGAGGTGACTTGGCTGTCGCCACTCAGCGTGCGCCCAGGATGGCCATGCCGTCGCCACCCTCGCCCGTCGAAAGCCGGCGCAGCACCTTGCCGCTAGCAAAATCGACTTCGGCAACGGTGTCGGTGCCGGTTTCGGCAGCGTAGATCCGCTTGCCATCGTCCGACCAGATGATCGTGACCTGCTGGCGGGTTGCGGCTTCGCCAGCACCGGACAAGGCGATGCTGCGGACAAGCGTGGCGGTCCGCGTGTCGATGACCGACAGTCCGCCATCCTCGAGATCGCCGGTGACCGCGAAATCGCCCTGCGGGCGCACTGCGATGCGCAGCGGGAAGCGACCGGTCGCAACTTCATGTCGGACTTCCATCGTCACGGGATCTAGCGCGAAAGCCTTGTCGGATTCGCGGGCGGAAACCCACAGGGTCGAACCATCCGGCGCGAGCGCGATCCCTTCGGGTTCCTCGCCAACCGTCACCGAGATCGGTGCGCGGCGGGTGAGCAGGTCCACGCGCGTGACCGTCTTCGAGCCGAGGTCGGTGGTCCATGCAGTACGTCCGTCGGGAGCGACCGCGAGCATATGGCTGCCGCGCTTGCCGGTTCCGAACTCGAAAGTCTCGCCCTTGCCCAGCGGATCGCGGATCCAGAAGACCGACTGCCGCCCCTCGGCGGTCGAATAGAGGTCGCCATTGGCATGCCACACGATCCCGTGCGGGCGGGCATTCTCGCCAAGATTGATGCTGGCAACCCGGCCAAGGTCGGAAGTGCGGAATATGTCGACACTCGTGCCGCCATAGCAGGCAAGCGCGACGTGCTGGCCGTCGGGCGAAGTCGCCAATTCATGCGGGTTGGCGCAGCTTTCGACGCGCTTGGTCTCGGTGCCACTAGCAAGGTCGATCAGCGACAGCGAATTCCCGCGCTTGTTGGCGACGAACAATGTGCCATGCGTGGCGCTTGCGCCTGTCGCCGCACCATAGGTCCCGCCATTCGTTGACGCGCAGGCGGACAGCGCAAGGGTTGCACAGGCAATGCCGATCACTTGCTTCACGCATTCTCTCCCGCTTGTATCGCGTCGGTATTTGCGCCGCCTTACTGCAAGCTTGGCCACGCGCCAAAGGGCTTTCGCCTGCCGATAATATAATTTCATCTGAAACCGGAACCGATCACTCGATGCGAAGTTTCAGCAGCACGGGCCGGGCCCCTCTGGCGTGCAACATGAAAATGCACGCGATGTCGGACCGTATCGGCTCTGGTCGAGTTACGGTCCGGCACATGGCCGCCGCTCACCCAGCGTCACCCTTGTTCATCAATCGCCGTTCCCACTGAAGGGGCGGACGAATTCGTTGGAGTATTCAATGCGCAAGAATGTGATGCTTCCCGCAATCGCAGCCGCCAGCCTGGCGCTCGCGGCTTGCGGCGAAACCGCTACCGATTCCGCTGAAACCACTGAAACCGCAGTCGCGCCGATCACTTTGGAAGAAGTTGCCGCCGCCCAGCAGGCATGGGGCGAAGGTATCGTCAACATCGGCAAGGTGTTCACCGACGGTGGCGACGTGAAGGCCGCCGCCGAAGAACACATCAACAAGTTCTATGCCTATGAAGACGGCAAGGACGTGCTGTTCAAGCCCACGCTGGCCGCCGAAGACCAGTTCCGCGGTACGTTCGATGAAGCGCTGAGCTATTTCATCGGCACCGAAGGCACCGAGGACAAGGGCTTTGCGATCAAGCCCTGGACCAATGTCCGCTGGGAAAACGAAGGCACCGTGACCGATGGCGACAGCGCCATGGCGATGGGCAATTACTATTTCACCGACACCGACGGCAATGACACCAAGGTGGAATACACCTTCGGCTACATTCGTGACGGCGAGGGCAATCTGAAGATCAATCTGCACCACTCTTCGGTGCCCTTCAGCGCCAACTGAGCTCCAGTCAGCGGCCCGCCCCCGTGGCGGTATGGAACCCCCGCCGCAGCGCTTGCGGCGGGGGTTTTCAATTGTCGCGGGCGCTTACCAGCCCTTCGGCTTGCCCTTGTTCTGCTTGTCGAGCCACTTCATCAGCGGAGCGAAATATTCCATCATCGCCTTGCCGCTGATCTGCCGCTCGCCGGTGAAGGCTTCGAGGGCATCAGGCCAGGGCTTGGATGCGCCCATTTCGAGCATCGCGTTGAGGTTCTTGCCGACTTCCTCATTGCCGTAGAAGCTGCAACGGTGCAGCGGGCCCTTCCAGCCCGCCTGGTCGCATGCGGCCTTGTAGAACTGGAACTGCAGGATCCGCGCGAGGAAATAGCGGGTATAGGGAACATTGCCCGGGACGTGATATTTCGCGCCCGGATCGAAGGCATCGGGGCGACGTTCGACCGGAGGCACGATCCCCTGGTAGTCGCGGCGCAACTTGGTCCATGCCTCATTATAATCGCCCGGCTGCACAGAGCCGTCGAACAGGCTCCAGCGATAGCGGTCGACCAGCAGGCCGAACGGCAGGAAGGCAACCTTGTCCATCGCCTGGCGGAGGAGCAAGCCGATGTCCTTGTCGGCGCTCGGCACATCGTTCTTGTCGAGCATGCCGATCTGCACGAGGTATTCGGGCGTGATCGACAGCGCGATCATGTCGCCGATCGCTTCGTGGAAGCCGTCATTCGCGCCGTTGAGGTAGAGGTAGTCCTGCTTGTTGTAGGCGCGCTGGTAGTAATTGTGGCCAAGCTCGTGGTGGATGGTGATGAAGTCATCTGCCTTGGGCTTGATGCACATCTTGATCCGCAGGTCCTCGACATTGTCGATGTCCCATGCGCTGGCGTGGCAGATGACTTCGCGGTCGCGCGGCTTCACGAACTGGCTGCGTTCCCAGAAGGTTTCCGGCAGCGGAGCAAAGCCGAGCGAGGAGAAGAACTGTTCGCCCACGCGCACCATGTCGGTTTCGCTGAGGCCCTTCTGCGCGATCAAATCGGTCAGGTCATAGCCGATGTCGCCCGCGCCTTCAGGCGCGACGAGCGGGTAGATGTTGCCCCATTCCTGCGCCCACATATTGCCAAGCAGGTCGGCGCGGATCGGACCCTTCGCGGGTTGGACCGCATCGCCGTACTTCTCGTTCAGCTTCGAGCGGACATAGGTGTGCAGCGCGACGTAAAGCGGCTTCACTTCCTGCCACATCCGCTCGGTCTCGGCGGCGAACTGGTCAGGGTCCATGTCGTAGTTCGAACGCCACATCGCACCCAGATCGGCAAAGCCGAGGTCCTTCGCGCCATCATTGGCTATCGAGATCATGCGGGTGTAGTCATCGCGCATCGGCGCACCGACATTATCGTGCCAGCTGGCCCACATTTCGGCCAGCTCGGCCGGAGTGCGGTCGAGATTGCCCATTTCGGCTTCGATGTCGGAGCCGTTGATTTCCTGGCCGTTGAGCGTGCCGCGGCCCTTGCCGTACATCGAGCCCAGCTTGGTGGCGATTTCGTTCAGTTCGGTCGCCGCGTCTTCACGCACCGGGGCGGGCATGACGATGCCGTTGCGCAGGATGTCGAGCTTGCGCGCAACTTCCGGGTCGAGCCCTTTGACGCGGGCATAGCGCGCCGCTTCATTGGCATAGGCAACCGATTTTTCGGTGGCGATCGCGCCGTACTTCGCCGCCAGCGTATCGCTGTCATGGTTGATGTAGGTCGCGTTGATCCACGACACATGGCCGAACTCGACCGAGAAGCCGAAAAGGTCCTTTTCGACCATTGCGATCCACGCCGCGGCGCCTTCGGGCGTCAACGGATAGGCGTCAGTAGAAGCGGCCGACGGCGTTGTGCCCGCATCGTCTGCAAGAACGGGGGTGGTGGTGGCAGCCAGCGAAATCGCCAGCGCCGAAAGCGCGACCTTCGAAAATTTCATGGGTGCGATCCCTAAAATGTCAGCAAGAATTTTGCGCCAAAGCGACTGGCTGCGTAGCAGCGGTTAATCAAGCGGCACCGAGGGATTTTCGACGAACAGCGATCGAAGGCGGATCAACCGAGCAGAAAGGTGACAATCGCTTCGCCCATTTCGGGCTTGGTGGCAGAGATCAGGTGATTACCCGGAGTCTCGACATAGGTCGCATTGGGCAGCAAATCCGCAAGATCGCGAGCCGAGCCATTGTCCCGATCCTCGTCTCCGCACACCACCAATGTCGGCATGGTGACATTGGCAAGGAGGTCCAGCGAAAGGTCGGGCATCGTGTCGAGCAGCATTCGCGCCGCAAGCCGGTCGACACCCTGCGATTTGAGGAACTGGCGCGAGTAATAGGCTGGATCGCCTGGCCCGATCGCATCGAATTCGTCGATCACGCGGCGGAAATGGCTCGCGCGCTTCTGCCACTCGCCCAGGCCGGCAGTGCCCATGCCCCCGACAATGAGGCGCGAAGGCGCAAGCACTCCTTTCGCCACAGCATGGAGCGAGGTACGCGCGCCCAGCGAAAAGCCACCCAGGTCGTATTCGTCGAGACCCAGATGCACGACCAGCGCCACGACATCGCGCACCAGCACGTTGGTCGGGTATTTCGCCGGATCGGTCGGGCTCTCGCTTTGGCCATGAACACGGAAATCGAGCATGATCGCTTCGAATCCTGCATCGGCGATCCGCTGGGCATGGCCCCATTTGATCCAGTTCATCTCAGCGCTGGAAAACAGGCCGTGCAACAGCACGACCGGTCGACCTTCGCCGCAGCGATGCACCGCCAGCCGCGTACCGTCGAAGCTGGCGAAGAATTCGGTCCTGACTTCGCTCACCGCTCGGCCAGCCCTTTTTGCTCCATGCGCCACTTGGCCGTTTCGATCCGGTCCTGCCCGAAGAACGGCTCTCCTTCGAAGACGAGCGTAGGGACGCCCCAATGACCTGCAGCGGTGAGCGCGTCCTGGTTTTCAGAGATTTCGGCATCCAGCGCGTCAGCCTGGGCTGTCACCTCGGCATCCAGTTCCGCCAGGTCAAGCCCGGCACGGCTGACCGCCTCCGCGAGGTGCTCACCTTCATGCCAATCGTCAACTGCGCCTGACCAGATGACTTTCGAAACCTCGTCGGCAAATGCAAGACCCTTGCCTCGCTTCTGCGCGGCCTGACCCATCCGCGTCAGCCGATGAATGTAAGGCTGATCTTCCGACACCTTGCGCGTCATCATGTCCTGCACAACCGGATCAGGTCGCGGCCAGCGATAGGGAATGCCAAGCATTTGCGCCGAACGCGCCGCATCGATGAAGATGTAGCGTCCTTGCAGCGCATTGGTGAACAATATGTCCGGGTCGCGAATCGCAATCGGATAGACCGGCCTCAGTGCGATATCGACCGTGTGCGTTTCCGAGAGCTCGCGATATCGCCCGATGGCGAGGTAGCTGTAGGGCGAACGGAAGCTGAAATAGAGATCTGCGTTAAGTGCCATTAAACCAAGCTAGTCGCGATTTCTCCGGACCGCCAGAGCCTGCTTGCACATAGTAAGTGTGCTTATTATATGCTCGCGTATGATTCCCGAGCTTGGCTACCGAATGTCCGACAACTCGCGCCTTTTGCGACGCCTCTTCGACGAGCGCGTGCGCGACCTTGGCCTGACTGCAGCACAGGCCCGGCTGCTATTGTCGCTCGACCATTTCCCCGACCAGAACCAGTGCTTCCACGCCGACCGGCTGGAGATCGAACCGATCACCCTCACACGGATCGCCGACAGGATGGAAGAAGCCGGCTGGCTCGAACGGCGCAGCGATCCGGCTGACCGGCGCGCGCGCATTCTTCACCTGACGGGCAAGAGCCGTGACATCGTCGACAAATTGCAATCGACGGTCGAGCATTTGTTCGAGGATACGCTGCGAGGATTGAGCGCGACCGAACGCGATACGTTGGGCAAGCTGCTCGATCGTATCGGCGAAAATCTGGCACGCGCACGCGAGCAGGAGCCCGTCCATGGCTGATATCGACGCACAGTTCGAAACGTCCAACGGGACCGAACCGCCTGCCGCGAACGAAGTGAACGCACGCCCGCGCCGCAACTGGCGGCGGCTTGCGCTGATGCTCTCCGTTCCGTTCCTGCTGCTGGTCGGCGCGGGGATCTACTGGATCGGCCTGATCGGCAAGGTCTCGACCGACAATGCCTATGTGCAGGCGGACAAGGTCTCCGTAAGCGCCGAAGTCGGTGGCCGCATCGTCGAGACTTACGTCAAGGAAGGCGATTTGGTGACGGCGGGGCAATTGCTGTTCCGGATCGATCCCGAGCCCTACCAGCTGGCGCTCGACGAAGCCCAGGCCGACCTCGCCCTGGCACAAGCCAATGTGATTGCACTGTCCAATTCCAGCGATCTCGCCGGGGTCGATATCTCTGCCGCGCGCGAGGACATCGCCTTCGCCCAATCGCGGTTAGAACGCGTGAGTACTCTGCGTGACAGAGGGTTCAGCACCAAGGCCGATTTCGAAGCGGCCGAGCATGCCGTGACTCAAGCGCGCGAAGGGCTGCGCCAGGCCGAAGCGAAACAGCGTGAGGCCCGTGCCAAGCTTGCCACAGCTCCGGCGGTCCCCGGCGAGAACCCGCAGGTCGCCCGCGCCCGCGCGCGAATTGCCGATGCCGAACTGGCGCTGCGCCGCACCGAGGTTCGTGCGCCCGCACCCGGACAGATTGCACAGGCCGATCGCCTTCTCGTTGGGCAACAGGTGGTCGCAAACCTGCCGGTGGTCACGCTGGTCAAATCCGATGCCAGCTATGTCGAGGCCAATTTCAAGGAAACCGACCTCACCGACATGCGCGAGGGCCAGCGCGCCAAGGTCACGCTCGATGCCTATCCGGGTCTTGAACTGAAAGGCAAAGTCACTTCGATCGGCGCAGGCACCGGCTCCGAATTCTCGGTCCTGCCCGCGCAAAACGCCACCGGCAATTGGGTCAAGGTAACCCAGCGCGTGCCAGTGAAGATCGAGATCGAAGGGAAGAGCCCACGGCGGCTGATCGCGGGGCTTTCCGCCGACGTAACGGTCTATACCGCCGACCGCGACGAATAGGCATGGCAAGCGCGGCACAACCGGCCGGAAGTGCTGCCGGTCACCCGCACCAGAGCGACGAAGCGCACCTGCACGCCGACAATTACTGGCTGCTGATTGTCGGGATCATGGCGGCGTCGCTGCTGCAGATCCTTGACACCACCATCGCCAATGTAGCCATCCCGCACATGCAGGCTTCGCTCGGAGCGACCATCGACAGCGTCACCTGGGTACTCACCAGTTATATCATCGCTTCGGCAGTGGCCCTGCCCATCACCGGCTGGCTGGCCGATCGGATCGGTGCCCGGCGGTTGTTCATAGGTTCGGTAGCGGGCTTCATTTTCACATCGATGTTGTGCGGCATGGCGCAGAACCTCGAAGAGATGGTGATCTTCCGCGCGATGCAGGGCGTGGCCGGCGCCTTCATCGCTCCGCTCAGCCAAGCCTTCATGCTCGATATCACCCGCCCCAGTCGCCATCCGCAGGTGATGGCGATCTGGAGCATGGGGATCATGATCGGCCCGATCCTCGGCCCAATTCTTGGCGGGTGGCTGACGGAGAGCGCTAACTGGCGGTGGGTCTTCTACGTCAATTTGCCGATCGGCATACTCTCGCTCGCTGCGTTGATCGCCTACCTGCCCCAGCCAGAGCAGCGTCGCCGCCCGTTCGACCTTACCGGTTTCATACTTCTGGCGATCGCCCTGTCGGGGCTTCAGCTGATGCTCGACCGTGGCGGGCATCTCGACTGGTTCGACGCGACTGAAATCTGGATCTACGCACTGCTGGCACTTTCCGCGGGCTGGATGGTGGTGATTCACCTCTCCACAGCCAAGCATCCCATGTTCGACACCGCACTGTTCCGCGATCGCAATTTCGCTTTCGCCATGCTGTTCATGCTGGTGATCGGTGTAGTGATGTTCGCCACCATGGCGCTGTTGCCGCCGATGCTCCAAAATCTCTTCGGCTATGGCGTGATCGACACCGGCATCGTGCTGATGCCGCGCGGCATAGGTATCCTTATCAGCATGCAGGTTTCTAGCTGGCTGATGCGCCGCGGCTGGGATGCAAGGCCAGTAGTGGCGATGGGCTTCCTGATCTGCGGATTCTCATTATGGCAAATGGCACACTGGTCGCTCGCGGTTGACCAGTTCCACATCATCGCGACCGGCCTTACGCAGGGCCTTGGCATGGGGCTGGTGTTCATCCCGCTCCAGGTTAGCGCCTTCGCCACGCTTGCGCCGCGCCTGCGGACCGAAGGGTCAAGCCTGCTCAACCTCTTCCGCTCGCTTGGGGCCTCGGTCGGCATTGCCCTCATGACCGTGCTGCTGGGCAGTAACATCCAGACAAGCCACAGCGTCCTTGCCGGGCATATTACCGCTGCAACCGGTAGCGTGATCGACGTCTCGACTATCGACCGGTTCCAGGCGCTGGGCGACATGGCGCTGCGCATCATGGATGCCGAAGTCAACCGGCAGGCTACGATGATCGCTTACATCAACGATTTCTGGCTGATGATGTGGATCACCATCGCAGCAGCGCCACTCGCCTTCTTCATGCGCAGCAATCCGCACATGCAAGGCAAGCTGCCTCCGCCAAGCGAATAGGCTGGATCAGCCCTTCTTGAGGTGTCGACGGCCGAGCAGTTCGGCAATTTGCACCGCATTGAGGGCTGCGCCCTTCCTGAGGTTGTCAGACACGCACCACAGGTTGAGCCCGTTCTCCACGGTCGGGTCGTCACGCACGCGGCTGATATAGGTCGCCCCGTCGCCCACGCATTCGATCGGGGTGATGTAGCCACCGTCCTCGCGCTTATCGACGAGCATGACGCCGGGCGCTTCGCGCAGGATATCCTGCGCTTCGGCTGCCGACAGTTCCTTTTCGAACTCGATGGTCACCGCTTCGGAATGGCCGACGAACACCGGCACGCGAACGCAAGTTGCGGTGAGCTTGATCTTCGGATCGAGGATCTTCTTGGTCTCGACCGTCATCTTCCATTCTTCCTTGGTGTAGCCATCGTCCAGGAAGACATCGATATGCGGGATCAGGTTGAAGGCGATCTGCTTGGTGAACTTCTTCGCTTCCACCGGGTCACCGACGAAAATCGCACGGCTCTGTTCGAACAACTCGTCCATCCCGGCTTTGCCTGCGCCCGAAACTGACTGATAGGTCGATACGACCACGCGCTTGATCGTCGCGGCATCATGCAGCGGCTTCAGCGCCACCACCAGCTGCGCAGTCGAGCAGTTGGGATTGGCGATGATGTTCTTCTTCGAATAGCCGTCGATCGCATCCGGGTTCACCTCGGGCACGATCAGCGGCACGTCCGGGTCCATCCGCCAGTACGAGCTGTTATCGATCACCACGCAGCCCTGCGCCGCCGCCTTGGGTGCGTATTCCTTGGCCGGGCCACCGCCTGCAGAAAACAGCGCTATATCGTAGCCGGTGAAATCGAAATGCTCGATGTTCTTGCATTTGAGCATGCGGCCCGTGTCGCCGAATTCCACTTCGGTTCCAGTGGAGCGCGACGAAGCAACCGCTGCGACTTCGTCACAGGGGAACTCGCGCTCGGCAAGGATCTGCATCATCTCGCGCCCGACATTTCCGGTCGCGCCGACAACGGCAACACGATAGCCCATCAAACCAGCCTTTCTCACGGCGTCAGGGACGCCTCGGAGCCGGCCAGTTAGCCGCCCTGAGCCATTAGCGCAACGTCATACAAAACCGGCAAGGTAGAGCACCAGCATCACCGCGCCGCCGAGCGATCCGGCGAGGCCGAACATCGCGATTGCGCGGGCACCCGCGCGGCAATGGATCGCCAGCCCGTTCACCAGGGCAAAGATCAACAGGAACACGAGACTGGCTGATTCAACGAGGCCCGAAATGGTCCCGAACAGGACAAAGATCGCCGCCACGCCCGAGATCACCAGCGTGCCAAACCAGGGGACATCGCGCGCGCCGCGACGAGCGAAAAGTTCAGGCAATTCCCCGTCACGGGCGGCGCTTTCGGCAAGGCGCGCGGTGGCGAAGACTGTGGCGTTGATCGCGGAACTCGCGGAGAAGGTCGCAGCGATCGAAACGGCGATGAAACCGAACGTGCCGAGCGCATCGCGGCCGGCAATTGCGAGCGCGATCTCCTCCTGCTCGACGATGGACTTTGCGCCCGCCAGCATTGTCGCACCCAATGCGACCAGCACATAGGTAGCCATGGTCACAAGGATGGCGGCAGGCATCGCAATATGGATCGTACGCGGTGCGTCGCGCATTTCCTCATAATCGTAACTCAGCAGCTGGAAGCCCTCATAGGCCATGAAGACCACGCCCATCCCCACCAGCGCCGCGCCCAGGCCCAGCGGCTGAGCGGTGTCGAGCACAAGCCTCTCCGGCGCCCAGTGCCACAGGCCAAGCCCGGCGAGCCCCAGCAGGATGACCAGCTTGCCCCACACTGCGACCTCTTCGAGCAAGGTGGCCTGCACCGCGCCCAGTAAATTGACCCCGGCCAGAACCACGATCGCCGCAATCGCCGCGAACAGCGCAACCCATTGCGGCGCGCCGAAGGCGTTTGCGGCATAGGCTCCGAAGGTCACGGCATAGACCGATACAGTCAGCGTATATCCGGCGATGAGTATCCACACGACCGCCAGTGCCAGCCGGTTCCAGCCGAGATAGCGTAGATAGGCATAAGACCCGCCCGATTTGCCGATCTTTCGCGTCATGGCCGAATAGCTGTGGCCCGAAGCGAGCGCGACGATCCCGCCAAGCAGGAAGCTTAGCCAGGCCCATTCGCCCGCGACGGCAATCACCACTCCCAGCGTCGAGAAAATCCCGCCGCCGATCATACCCCCGACCGCCATGGCCCAGGCGCCTGCCAGGCCAAGTGCATGGCGGTGTTCGTGGGTATCCTGGGTCATGTCACTCCGGTGGCGTTACACCATGCCGCTCGAGGAAATTGAAGATCGTGTTCCACAGATGCGGCGACACTTGCTCTCCGGCGACGCGGTGGGTGTAGCCAGGATATAGCATCATTTCGAACGGTACGTTGTTGCCCTGCAGCTTGGCGATCAGTTCGGATGAATTCTCGAACACGACGTTGTCGTCGGCCATGCCGTGGATCAGCAGCAGAGGATCGGTCATCTTCGTCGCATCCTCCATCGCATTGGCCTTGGTATAGGCTTCCGGCACTTGCCGGGGATCGCCCATGAAACGCTCGGTATAGTGGGTGTCGTAGAGTTCCCACTTGGTCACTGGTGCGCCGGAAATCCCGGCCGCATAGGTGCCGGGTTCGGCCTGCAGCCGCTTGAGCGTCATGTAGCCGCCATAGGACCAGCCGTAGATCGCGATCTTGTCCGGATCGACGAAATCCAGCGTCTTGAGGAACTCGGTGCCCTTGGCCTGGTCCACAACTTCGACCCCGCCCATGGCATGGTAGAGCGGCTGTTCGAATTCGACCCCGCGATTGGCCGAGCCGCGATTGTCGAGCACGAACCAGATGTAGCCCTTATCAACAACCGCTTGCGCCAGTGCACCTTCCCATGCCCGGTCGACCATTTGAGGGCCCGGCCCGCCATAATGCATCACGAACACGGGGTATTTCTTGCCCGCTTCCATCTGGGGCTTGAGCATCATCCAGTGCAGCGGCGTGCCGTCATCTGCAGCGACCGTGCCGAACTCCGGCGAAGCGTGGCCAGCTAGATAGGGCGCGTAAGGATGGCTGGTGTCCAGTGCATTTTCCTCGACCCAAGCGATACGGTTGCCCGCCGTGTCGGCAAGGTACGCCTGCGCCGGCTGCACCGGCGAAGAACGCGTCACCAGCAGCGATTGCGCTTTCTTGTCCATGACCGAGGCATTGACGTAGCCGGGCTCGGTCAGCCTCTGCCACTCACCGGGCTTGGCCAAGTCCAGCGCATAGACATGCCGTTCAAGCACGCCTTCGGCATTGCCTTCGAAATAGACCCGGCCAAGCTCTTCATCGACCCCGGCGAGGCGGGTGACGACCCACTCCCCGCTGGTCAGCTGAGTCCATTCGCCGTCCTTGAAATGGTAGAGATGGCCGAAGCCATCGCGCTCGCTCCACCAGATGAGCGAGCCATCCTCCATGAAGCGATAGTCATTGCCGAGATTGATCCAGTAGTTCTCGCGCGCGGCCCGCTCGGTGAACCAGACTTCGCTCTTGCCGGTCTCCGGATCGACCCTGAGCATGTCCAGCACGGTCTGTTCGCGGTTCTGCCGCTGGACATAGATCGCGCTGCCATCGGGCGCCCAGTCGACCCGGGCTAGGTAGATGTCGGTCTCAGGCCCCAGATCGACCTTCACGCGACGCTTCCCGTCGGGATCCATCACATACAGCTCGACAATCGCATTGTCGGTGCCAGCCGCCGGATAGCGTTGCTCGAACACCTTGGTTCCGGTGGCGCCGATCGCCGCGCGGGTGACGATGCCGACCGGGCTTTCGTCCGTGCGCTGCACCACGATCCGGCTCTCGTCGGGCGACCACCAGAAGCCGTCCATCCGCGCCATTTCCTCTTGCGCGACGAATTCGGCTTCACCCCAGCGAATGGTATCCGCTTCCCTGGGAGTGATGGGCTTGGCCTCTTGCCCGACCTTGCCAACCCAAAGCTGGCGGTCGCGCACGAATGAGATGAAACTGCCCTCGCCGCTCAGCGTCGGGTTGAGCTCGGTTTCCTCAGTATCGGTGAGCCGCTGGACAGTGCCGTCGAGTCCCGCGAGGTAGAGGTCACCATCGAGGGGAACCAGCACCGCCTTGCCGTCGCTGGCCCATTGATAGCTGATGATGCCGCGCAGATTTCCGACCCGCATGCGCTCGCGCTGCATCTTCTCGTCTTCGCTCAGCTCGCGGCCCGTACCGAGCTTCGCCGAATCGACCAGCATGGTCCACTCGCCGCTCTCGCGGTCGAAGCCCCACAGATCGTAGCGGTCGCGTTCGTCCTCGCGGTTGCGCAGCAATGTCAGGTAGCGCCCGTCGGGCGAAAGCTTGGGTTGGCGCGGGCTCGGCCCGTCGAGCGAAGGCGAGGCAAAGACCCGCTCGAAAGTGAGTTGGGGCGCTTCGTTCACCGAAGGGTCCTCGGCAAGGGCCGGAGCGGAAAGTGAAAGCAGGGCGGCGGCGGTTGAAAGAAGAAGGCTGCGCATGACAATGACGAATTTCCCGAATTGATTGCGACCAAAGAAAAAGGGCGCCCCGGCATATCGCCGAGACGCCCTTCGTCAAAACTTTTCAGGCGAAAGCCTTACGCGTCGGCCTTCACATTGTCGCGACGTTCGGCAATGCGAGCGCTCTTGCCGGTGCGGCCACGCAGGTAATAGAGCTTGGCGCGACGCACCACGCCGCGGCGAACCACGGTGATGCTGTCGACGATCGGCGAGTAGAGCGGGAACACGCGTTCCACGCCTTCGCCGAAGCTCATCTTGCGGACGGTGAAGTTCGAGCCCATGCCACGGTTCGAGCGGGCAATCACAACACCTTCGTAATTCTGGATGCGCTCGCGGTTGCCTTCGACAACCTTCACGCCAACGCGCACGGTGTCACCGGCACGGAATTCGGGAATGGCCTTGCCAGCCTTGGCAATTTCTTCCGCTTCGATCTGCTGGATCAGGTTCACTGGTCCAAGTCCTTCTTCTTTCGCCGCGCGCCAGAGGCAGGCTGGGCCCGAGCGCCACTATAGCGCTCCCAAAGGTCCGGCCTGCGTAACCGAGTGTCGTCTTCGCTACGCGACTTGCGCCATGCAGCGATTTTCGCATGATCCCCCGATCGCAGCACTTCAGGGATCGTGCGCCCTTCCCATTCCTGAGGTCGGGTATATTGCGGATATTCCAGCAGCCCTTCCTCGAAGGACTCCTCGTGCCCGCTATCGGGCGCGCCCATTACGCCGGGAAGCAGGCGAATGCAAGCGTCAAGTATGGCGAGAGCGGCGGGCTCTCCCCCCGAGAGAACGATGTCGGCGAGCGATATTTGCTCGATATCCGGCCGCGCTTCGAAGAGTCGCTCGTCAAAGCCCTCGAACCGGCCGCAGATGATGGTGACACCGGGGCCGGATGCGATCTCGCGAATGCGCTCCTGCGTGATCGGTTTTCCGCGCGGGGTCATGGCGAGGATCGGGATCGCTCCGCTCCCCATTCGTGCTGAGTTTGTAGAAGCATGAACTGGCCGTTCGTGAGACCCTTCGACAGGCTCAGGGCGAACGGCCTCCCTTGTATCGCCTGCTTTTGTATCCGTTCCTGCTGAGCCGGTCGAAGTACCAACGGATTGCTTCTGGACGACGTAATCCAAAGCAGCCGCCAGCACATCTGGCTTGAGTACCATTCCCGCCCCGCCGCCTGCTGGCGTATCGTCGACCGTGCGATGCTTGTCGGTGGCGAAATCGCGGATCTGCACAGTCTGGCAGGACCAGTCGCCACGTTCGAGCGCCTTGCCCGCGAGCGAAACACCCAGCGGCCCTGGGAACATCTCCGGATAGAGCGTGAGGATGGTAGCAGAGAAGGTCATTGGGATTTAGCGCCCAAAATGCGCGAGTTGATCCGGAATCCAATTGGCCAAGCGACAAATAGCAGTCCCGCCAAGACGACGACTAAAAAAAGTAGGCCTTGCGCTTCCGGCCCAGAATCGCAGCACCCATCCGGAACGAAACCGGCAACGGTCCACAGAGTGAGAAGAATCGGAAGTACGCCCGAAGTTGCCAAGGCTATTTTGGCGTGAGAAACATCGCGAACCAGTCGACTACCAATCCATGCAAGGCCCGCAGAGAATCCTAGCGCAATTGCCCCAGCCAAGAGAGCGACCAAGAAGGCAGCTAATATTAGCGCTCCCATATGACGCCACCTTTGTTCTGCGTGTCGACATGAAGCTGAAACACGTCAGGCCGCGAATAATGGCCATCGGTGTCGAGGCTCGCTAGCCCCTCGCCAATCGCTGCCAGGTCAAACTCGGCATGGAGAGTTTCTTCACCCTCGCCCGCCTGCGCGATCACACCGGCATCGGGCGCGGCGATCAGCGATCCACCTCGATTGAGCTTCTCGCCCTCGATCGCATTGAGAAGCCCCAGCGCGTCAGCATTGCCGCCCACGCGCTCCAACCCATCGAACAGGTCGTCGCGGCTTTGCACCAGCCCTGCTGCAAGGACGAAACAGCGCCCCTCCATCGCATAGTGCCGCGATGCGATGGCATATTGCTCGCGCACGGTCGGCCAGGCGGCCACATGCACGCACTCACCCAGATTATGCATCGCCGCGCGGGCAAGCGGCATCCAGTGTTCCCAGCATATCAGCGAGCCGAGATTGCCCCACTCCGCCTCATGCACATTGAGCGTCGAGCCGTCACCGCGCGCCCACACCAGCCGCTCGCCATGCGTCGGCACGAGCTTGCGGTGCGGCAGCGGCCTGGCGCCGGGGCGAATGGTGAACTGCGTGTTGGTGAGGCTGCGACGCACGCGCTCATGGGCGCCGATAGAGATGATCGCGCCAGTGGCGTCGACAAGCTTCTGCAAGGGAGCAAGCCGCTCGTCATTCTCGACCAGCGCCTGTTCGAGCAGGATGTTGTGCAGCGCGCGCGTGCCGGGATGATCCCACAATGCCGCTCCGGGCGCTTCGTCGAGCCACAGCGGATAGCCGCCAAGGAAGGTTTCGCCGAATGCAACGACCTGCGCCCCGCCTTCGATCGCTTCGCGCGCGAGGCGCGCGGCCTTGGCTATCCCGTCTGCAAAATGCAGCGGAACCGGTGCAGCCTGGCAAATGGCGACGTGAAGCGTGCTCATGCGCTCACTCGTCGGCGAAATCGGCCGATATCACAAGCCGTTCGCCATTCCATTCGGGCACGGCGGCCTCGATCATCGGCACCATGAAGGTCTTGGCGCCCTTCTCGGGCGCGGGGAGCTTCTCGATCTCGATGATGTCGGTGGCACCAAAATTGTGGACCGCAATCGTGCGACCCACCGGTTCGCCTGCATCGGTGACCACTGGCAGACCGATGATGTCGGCGTGGTAAAACTCGCCTTCGTCCAATGACGGGAACTGGTCGCGCTCGACGGTAAGTGCAGTGCCGCGCAATTTCTCGGCATCGCCGCGGCCCGACACCTCGGCAAATCGGGCGATCGCACCACCCTTGTTGTCAGGGCGGATTTTCTTGAGGGTCAGCGTACCCCCATTGAAGCTGGTGAAACGGGAGAGCGCATCAGCGCCTTCTCCAAACAGCTTCAGGCGGACCTCGCCCGTCACACCGTGCGCGCCGGTGATGGCCGCAAGCGTGACGGGCTTGTCCGACATGGAAAGGCTTACTCGGCCTTTTCTTCGGCAGCTTCTTCAGCCGGAGCTTCTTCAGCTGCTGCTTCTTCAGCCGGAGCTTCTTCAGCTGCTGCTTCTTCGGCCGGTGCTTCCTCGGCAGCAACTTCTTCAGCCGACGCTTCTTCAGCAGCGGCTTCTTCGGTCACGGCTTCGACTTCAACGGCTTCGGCAGCTGCTGCGGCTTCTTCAGCCTCGGCCAGCTTGGCAGCCTTTTCCTCTGCGCGTTCCTTGGCGGCATCGCCCGGTTCGCCCTTCTTCGGGTTGTTGCGCGGCGCACGCTCGAGGATGCCGGCGGCATCGAAGAAGCGATGGACGCGGTCGGTCGGCTTGGCACCAACCGAAAGCCAGTGACGCGCACGGTCTTCGTTGAGCTTCACGCGCTCGCCGCTGTCCTTGGGCAGCATCGGATTATAGGTGCCGATCTGCTCGAGATACTTGCCGTCACGCGGGCTGCGCGTGTCCGACACGACGATGCGGTAGTAAGGGCGCTTCTTCGCGCCACCGCGCGAGAGACGGATTGCAACTGCCATTGTACTTTACCTTTCCAGTCTAAATTCTTGAAATCACTTCTTGTTCAATAAATCGCGAAGTTCGGGTGGGAGCGTGTCCGGATCGACGGTGGGGCCTTTCGGGCCGCCTAGGCCGGGCATTCCTGCACCGGGGCCACCGAGCCCCGGCATGGCTGCACCCAAACCGCCACCGCCGAACAGGGCGCCAAGGCCCTTGAGCCCGCCCATCTTCTTGATCTGCTTCATCGCGCGGGACATTTCCTGGTGCATCTTCAGCACCTTGTTCACTTCCTGCACTTCGGTCCCGCTGCCCGCCGCAACACGTTTCTTGCGCTTGGCGTTCAGCAATTCGGGGCGCGCGCGTTCCTTCGGCGTCATCGAGCCGATGATCGCGTCCATATGGACCAGGACCTTGTCGTCCATGCCGCTTGCAGCGAGCGCGGCCTTGGCCTTCTTCATGCCCGGCATCATGCCCGCGAGCATGCCCAGCCCGCCCATGCTCTGCATCTGGCGCAGTTGGGTGCGCAGGTCGTTGAGGTCGAACTGGCCCTTTGCCATGCGCTTGGCGAGCGCTTCGGCATCTTCTTCCTTGATCGTCGCCGCGGCTTTTTCGACCAGGCTGACGACATCGCCCATGCCCAGGATCCGGCCGGCAACGCGCTTGGGATCGAATGCCTCAATCGCGTCGAGCTTTTCGCCCGTACCCGCAAACTTGATCGGCTTGCCGGTGACATGCCGCATCGAAAGCGCCGCACCGCCACGGGCATCGCCGTCCATGCGGGTCAAGACCACGCCGGTCAGCGGCACTTCGCCACTGAAGCTTTGGGCCACGTTGACCGCATCCTGGCCCGTAAGGCTGTCGACGACCAGCAGCACTTCCTCCGGCGCCGAAACGCCTGCCACAGCCTTCATTTCGGCCATCAGCGCTTCGTCGACATGCAGGCGGCCCGCGGTGTCGAGCAGCAGGACATCGACCGCCTGAAGCCGTGCGGCTTCCATCGCGCGGCGAGCGATATCGACCGGCTGCTGGCCAGGGACGATCGGCAGCGTTGCGACTTCGACCTGCTCGCCCAGCACCTTGAGCTGTTCCTGCGCGGCGGGCCGCTGCACGTCGAGCGACGCCATCAGCGCCTTCTTGCCGTGCTTTTCCTTGATCAGCTTGCCGAGCTTGGCGGTGGTGGTCGTCTTACCCGAGCCCTGCAGGCCGACCATCATGATCACGACCGGCGGCTTGGCGTCGAGTTGGAGACCCTCCACCTCGGCACCGCCGAGCATCTCGACCAGTTCGTCATTGACGATCTTGACGACTTGCTGGCCCGGCGTGATCGAGCGCAACACGTCCTGGCCCACGGCCTTTTCGGTAACGTTGTCGATGAAACGGCGGGCAACCGGCAGGGCGACATCGGCTTCAAGCAGCGCAACGCGCACTTCGCGCATCGCATCGCGCACGTCCTGCTCGGACAGCGCGCCGCGCCCGCGCAAGCGGTCGAACACATTGCCAAGGCGATCTGACAGATTGTCAAACATGCCTGCCCGTCACTCCTTCCGCCGGCCAAAACCGGCTAAACGCGAAAAACGCCGGCGGACGAAACCTCGTCGGCCAGCGTGCGGAATTGTTTATCTGGTCGCTTCCCGAGCCGAAAAAGTGATGCCCACTTTTTCTGAGAAACTCCCGGATCGAAATCCGACTTTGTTCAGTCTCGAGTGGTGGAGCCTAGCGGGATCGAACCGCTGACCTCTACAATGCCATTGTAGCGCTCTCCCAGCTGAGCTAAGGCCCCGAGCACTCGATATATGCAGGCGTTCCGGCCTGCGGGAAGCGCCCTTTATAAAGCGCGCCTCCCCTTTGCAACAGCTAAATCAGCTATCGTCTTCGTCATCGTCGCCCGCGCCCGTGCTCACGCCCAGGTCGTCGTCGCCGCCAAGGTCGACGTCGTTGTCCGGCGAATCATCATCTTCGTCGATGTTCTCCAGATCCTCCAGATCGTCGTCGCCGCCCAGATCGGCGTCGGCATCGGCTTCTTTCTTCTTCTCTTCTTCCTCGAACGGAATCGGCTGCTTCGGCTTGAGCACCGGCTCAGGATACCATTCTTCGCCGCATTCGATGCAGGCGACGGGCTCGGACTTGCCCAGATCGTAAAAGCGTTCCCCACATTTGGGGCAGGAACGCTTGGTGCCCCATTCTGGCTTTGCCATGATTTCGTATTCCTTCGGTCGGGCCCGGTTTGGACGGTCGCGGGCCACGCAAAAAATTCTCTTTCTTGATGGGTAGCAAATCAGCCCGAATCAAGAGCGCGGCGCGCCTTGCCATAGGGGCATGGCGCTGTCAAAAGCCCCGCACATCCATTCTGCTCCAGACATACCGGATCAAAGCTTGACCAGCCATCGTTTCCAGCCTCAGGGCCCGCTCTCCGGCCGCCTGCGCGTGCCCGGCGACAAGTCGATCAGCCACCGCTCGATCATGTTCGGCGCACTTGCCGTGGGTGAGACGTGCGTGACAGGCCTGCTCGAAGGCGAAGACGTGATGGCCACCGCAGCGGCGATGCGCGCGATGGGCGCGACGATCACAAAGCAGGGCGACGAATGGCGTATCCATGGCGTTGGCGTCGGTGGCCTGCTCCAGCCCACCGGCGCACTCGACATGGGCAATAGCGGCACTTCAACCCGCCTGCTGATGGGCCTCGTTGCGAGCCATGCCATCACGGCGGCCTTCACAGGAGATGCCAGCCTGTCGAAGCGCCCGATGGGCCGGGTGATCGAGCCCCTCAGCCGGATGGGTGCGAGTTTCGAGGCGAGCCCCGGCGGGACATTGCCGCTGCTGATGCGCGGAGCCCAGCCTGCAGTTCCGATCGAATACCGCCTGCCCGTGGCCAGCGCGCAGGTGAAGAGCGCGGTGCTGCTGGCGGGGCTCAACACGCCCGGCATCACCACTGTAATCGAACCCGTGCCGACCCGCGACCATTCCGAACGGATGCTGCGCGGTTTCGGCGCGGAACTGGATGTCGAAGAGATCGGTGGCGAGCGCATTATTCGCATTCACGGCGAAGCGGAACTGAAGCCACAGCAGGTCGTGGTGCCAGGCGACCCCTCTTCGGCCGCCTTCTTCATCGTTGCCGCGCTGATCACGGAAGGCAGCGACCTTGTGATCGACAACATCGGATTGAACCCGACCCGGGCCGGCCTGATCGAAGTGCTGCGCCAAATGGGCGGCAACATCGAGGAACTGGACCGGCGCGAAGTGGGCGGTGAGCCTGTGGCGGATCTTCGTGTGAAGCACTCAGCGCTAACGGGCATTGAAGTCGATCCGGCAATCGCGCCTTCGATGATCGACGAATTCCCTGTGTTGTTCGTGGCTGCCGCATTGGCGCAAGGCACAACCGTGACCAGCGGTCTCGACGAATTGCGCGTGAAGGAATCGGACCGCCTGTCCGCCATGGCCGCCGCTCTCACGCTGGCCGGCGCAAGGGTCACGGAATGCGAGGATGGACTAGTTATCGAAGGCACCGGCGGCGAACCTTTGGCGGGCACGACGGGCGAACCCGTCACCACCCATCTCGACCATCGCATCGCAATGAGCATGGCCGTCGCCGGACTCGCGAGCCGAGGCGGGGTCGAGGTCGACGACACATCCCCCATCGCAACCAGCTTCCCCAATTTCATGGCGCTGCTTGAGGGGGCTTCGCAATGATCATTGCAGTCGATGGCCCCACCGCCTCAGGCAAAGGCACGATCGCCAAGGCGCTCGCTGCGCACTTCGGATTGCCGCATCTCGACACCGGCCTGCTCTATCGCGCGGTCGGCTACCAATGCGGCGAAAGCGGCGGCAATCCTGACGATCCCGCCGATGCGCTGGCAGCCTGCGGATTTCCCGACAGCCTGCTCGACAATCGCGAACTGCGCTCCGAAGCGACCGGCGGCTTCGCCAGCCGCGTCTCGACCCATCCTGAAGTGAGGAAGGCGCTGTACGAACGCCAGCGAGCATTCGCCACGCAGCCCGGCGGTGCAGTGCTCGACGGGCGCGACATCGGCACGGTGATCGCGCCTGAAGCCGAAGTGAAGCTGTTCGTCACCGCCAGCGTGCAGGAACGCGCGCGGCGGCGCTGGCTCGAGATGCAGGATCGGGAGATCGAACTCCCGCTCTCCGCAATCGAGCGCAACATTATCGAGCGAGACGCACGCGACATCAATCGCAAGGACGCCCCGCTTCGCGCAGCGCGGGATGCGCTTGTGATCGACACCACCAGCATGGGCCGCGATCAGGCGATCGCAGCCGCTATCGAAGCGGTAGATACTGCGCTGGAACGCTAAAACCGCTGTCCTACATCGGCGGCTTTCGCCAGATTGGCCGCATGTTCCAGGCCCCGGTACTTACCCCTGAGGATTCTAGTCATTGGACTGTGTCGCATGTGTCGCATCGAGCCGGGCCAGGACAGCAACGCCGCATCGCATTTCCCTTGCTTTTGAGCCTGCTTTCCCCTAGGCGCCCGCCCGTCCCGGACATCCCCGGATTGAAAGGACCTTCGCGACGGCGTCCGGCCACGCGGAGATGTCGGCCTCTTGCCCCGCCAGCCTGCGCAATGGTGCACAGGAAGCGGTAAAAGACCCCGGAAAAACCGGTGGCCGGTAGCAAACATGTGAACAGGATACCCTGAACTATGGCAACTTCTGCCAATCCCACGCGCGCCGATTTCGAGGCGCTGCTTAACGAACAGCTCGGCGGCGCCGGCGAAGAAGGCTTCGAAGGCCGCGTCGTCAAGGGCACCGTTACCGCCATCGAAAACGGCATGGCGATGATCGATGTTGGCCTGAAGAGCGAAGGCCGCATCCCCCTCAAGGAATTTGCACGCGGCGAAGACGAGCATGGCCTGACGGTCGGCTCGGAAGTCGAAGTGTTCGTGGACCGCGTCGAAAACGCTGACGGCGAAGCGATGCTGAGCCACGACCGCGCCCGCCGCGAAGCCGCCTGGGACAAGCTGGAAAGCGAATTCGGCGAAGGCAAGCGCGTCGATGGCCGCATCTTCGGCCGCGTGAAGGGCGGCTTCACCGTCGATCTCGACGGCGCCGTGGCCTTCCTGCCCGGCTCGCAGGTCGATATCCGCCCTGTGCGCGACGTCACTCCGCTGATGGACGTGCCGCAGCCCTTCCAGATCCTCAAGATGGACCGTCGCCGCGGCAACATCGTCGTTTCGCGTCGCGCAGTGCTGGAAGAAACCCGCGCCGAGCAGCGCAGCGAACTGATCGACAAGCTGACCGAAGGCCAGGTGATCGACGGCGTCGTGAAGAACATCACCGACTACGGTGCCTTCGTCGACCTCGGCGGCATCGACGGCCTGCTCCATGTCACCGACATGAGCTACAAGCGCGTCAACCACCCGAGCGAAGTCATCAATATCGGTGACGTCGTGACCGTGCAGATCGTTCGCATCAACGAAGATACGCAGCGCATCAGCCTGGGCATGAAGCAGCTCGAAAGCGACCCGTGGGATGGCGTGGCGGCGAAGTATCCGGTGGGCCTGAAGCTCAGCGGCACTGTCACCAACATCACCGAATACGGCGCATTCGTCGAACTCGAGCCGGGCATCGAAGGCCTGGTCCACGTGTCCGAAATGAGCTGGACCAAGAAGAACGTCCACCCGGGCAAGATCGTTTCGACCTCGCAGGAAGTCGAAGTGATGGTACTGGAAGTCGACAGCGACAAGCGCCGCATCTCGCTCGGCCTCAAGCAGGCACAGCGCAACCCGTGGGAAGAGTTCGCCGAAAAGCACCCGGTCGGCAGCGAAGTCGAAGGCGAAGTCAAGAACGCCACCGAATTCGGCCTGTTCATCGGCCTCGACGGCGATGTGGACGGCATGGTGCACATGTCGGACATCGCTTGGGGCATCTCTGGCGAAGACGCGCTGGCGCTTCACCGCAAGGGTGAAATGGTCAAGGCTGTCGTGCTCGATGTCGACGTCGACAAGGAACGCATCAGCCTGGGCATGAAGCAGCTCGAAAAGGGTGCTCCTTCGGCTGCTGGCGCAGACTCGGGCTCGCTCCGCAAGAACCAGACCGTCACCGTCACCGTGCTCGAAGTGCGCGACGGTGGCCTCGAAGTCCAGGTTGGCGACGATGGCGCTACCGGCTTCATCAAGCGTTCGGACCTCGGCCGCGACCGCGACGAGCAGCGTCCTGACCGCTTCCAGGTCGGCTCGAAGGTCGACGCCATGGTGACCGGCTTCGACCGTTCGAAGAAGCCGAACTTCTCGATCAAGGCGCGTCAGATCGCCGAAGAGAAGGAAGCGGTGGCACAGTTCGGTTCGTCCGACTCGGGAGCATCGCTCGGCGACATCCTGGGCGAAGCGCTAAAGAAGAAGGATTGATCCTACGGCACCGACTGCGTGAGGGCGTGATAACAATCGTCCTCAAGCAGTGAAGCGTTAGGACAGAAAAGAAGGCCCGCCCTCCAATCGAGTGGCGGGCCTTTCCTATTCAGCCTGCTGTCCCTAAGTAGGCTGCATGCTCGAAATCCATCAGTTCCCCTGCCTGTCCGACAATTACGGATACCTCGTCCACAACCCTGCCAGCGGCGAGACCGCTGCAATCGATACGCCTGACGGCAATGAGTATTTGCGCCAGGCCGAGGCGAAGGGATGGCGCATTAGCCAGATCTGGAACACCCATTGGCATCCCGATCATGCCGGGGGCAACGCGGCGATCGTCGAAGCGACCGGCGCGAAGGTGATCGCGCCGCAAGAGGTCGAGCGAATTTCACCGATCGATCGTATGGTGTCGCAAGACGACACGGTACAGCTGGGCGATTTTACTGCCGAAGTGATCGATGTAAGCGGCCACACCAACGGCCACATCGCCTATTACCTGCCCGCAGCCGGTGTCGCTTTCGTTGGCGACAGCGTGTTCGCGCTCGGCTGTGGCCGCATGTTCGAAGGCGAGCCGAAGCAGTTCTGGAGCAGCCTTGAGCGGATCAAGGCGCTGCCGCCCGAAACCACGCTCTATTGCGCGCATGAATACACCCAGTCGAACGCCAAGTTCGCGCTGCATGCCGATCCCGAAAATGTCGCGCTGCAGGATTATGCAGCGGAGATCGACGCGAAGCGCGCCAAGGGCGAATGGACCGTGCCGATGGGCCTGGCACGCGAGCTTGCCACCAACCCCTTCCTGCGAGCTGACGATCCCGCCATGCAGGCGCGCTGGGGCGGAACCAGCCCGAGCGATACCTTTGCAGCACTGCGGGCTGCGAAGGACAATTTCTGAACTCTATGCAGGCACTGCGCGTCGAAAACCTGTCGGATGATTTGTCAGGCGTAAGCCTTGTCGACATGGCTGTGCCCGAGCGAGCGGAAGGCGAAGTGCTCGTTCGCGTGCGCGCGGCATCGCTCAACTTCCCTGACCTGCTGATGACGCAGGGCAAATACCAGTTCAAGCCCGAGCCTCCTTTCACCAGCGGCCTTGAGCTCGCGGGTGAAGTGGTCGAGGCTGCCCCTGACAGCGGTTTCAAGCCCGGCGACAGAGTGATCGGCGGCAACAAAACGGGGGCTTTCGCCGAATTCATCAGCCTCCCGACCCGCGTACTCAGCCCCCTTCCCTCAGGCCTGAGCTTTGCAGAAGGGGCATCGATGGGGGCGGCCTATGTCACGGCCTACACCGGCCTCGTCGAGCTGTGCGGGCTGACGCCGGGCCAATGGGTGCTGGTCACTGGGGCGAGCGGCGGCGTGGGCCTCGCGGCAGCCGACCTCGCCCGAACGCTGGGCGCAAAGGTGATTGCCGCAACCGGTGTGAGTTCCAAATGTGCCCGCATCGAGGAATTGTGCCATCCCGACGCTGTAATGGTGAGCGAAGGTCGCTTCCGCGAGCAGGTGGCGGAAATCACCGGCGGCAAATTGTGCGACATCGTGTTCGATCCGGTGGGTGGCGACGTATTCGACGAATGCACGCGCTGCGTTGCCTTCGGCGGCAAACTGGTAGTGGTGGGCTTCACCTCGGGCCGGATCGCAGGGATCGCCACCAATATTCCGTTGATCAAGGGCTTCTCGATCGTTGGACTGCGCGCGGGCGAATATGCCCGACATTTCCCCGAGCGAGGCGCCGCGATTCGTGCAGCCGTAGCGGAGCTGGCCGAGGCAGGCCGGATAAGCCCGGCGATCGATCGTGCCCTGCCACTATCGCGCTGGCGCGAAGGCTTCGAGGCAATGGCCAATCGCGAACTGGTGGGCAAAGTGGTGTTCGAGCCGGGCAGTTAGCCCATCAGCACGAAACCGAGGAACGCCACGACACCAGCGACACCACTCCCAATTGTCAGGCGCCGGAACGGCTTGACCTGAAGCCCCAATATCACGCCGCTTGCCACAAGCACAAAGAGCACGAACGCAAGGAATGTCGCGTAGACCTTGAAGATGGTGCTGCCCTTGGCCTTGTGCAGCTGCACCAGCCAGCGATGGAAGGACGCCTCTTTGATCGTGACTTCCGCCAGGCGCGGATCGTCCGTGGCCTTGACGGTCGCCTCGCTCCGCGCGCCCGTCCAGGAAAGCGCGATGTCAGCCCCTTCACCACTCACGCTCGCCTCGCCGCTTGGCGCGGGCAGACCGCGCTTCGCCAGTTCGGCAAGCGCGATAATTTCGAGTCCCCGCTGATCCGCAGCCAGCGGCTGGTCGAGCACAACGCTCACCGTCTCTTCGTGCCACTCCCCTTTGCTGCCCCACGTGTAGAGCGCCCCGGTCGCGAGAAACATGAGCATGGCGGGGAACATGAAACCGGCCAGGATGAGATGGAGCTTGGTCAGGAAGAGTCTATTCACGTGATTGAAAACCTTGACTTGATACTTGCGAGTGCCTCGCATTAGCGGGTTTTAAGTTCCTGCCAAGCCCCTTTCTCGACACAAAAAAGGCGGCCCACCTGGACCGCCCTCTTTATCGCTTGGCCAAAGCCGGGATCAGATCGAGGCGATGACCTCGTCCGCAAGCTTGCGGTCAGCATCGGCACCGTGCTTGTCGGCAATCAGCTTCCGCGCAGCACTTGCTGCAGCAGCGACTGCAGCCGCCTTGACCTGGTCGATCGCTTCGCGCTCGGCAGCGGAGATCTTGTCTTCCGCCATGCGCTTGCGGCGTTCGACCATCAGCTTGCTGTCGGCTTCTGCCTTTTCAAGGATCGCATCCGCATCACGCTGGGCGTTTTCCATCATGGCTTCCGCATGCTTTTCAGCTTCGGTCATCTTGGCGGCATATTCGTCGCGCAGTGCTTCGGCTTCGGCGCGCAGTTCCTTGGCTTCGTCAAGCTGTTCGCGGATCGCCTGGATCTTGGCGTCGAGACCGCCGGTGATGAGGCCGGGGACCTTCTTCCACACGATGATGCCGATCAGGATCAGCATCGCCACCGAAACCCACTGGTAGTCTTGCAACCACAGCGCTTCGGGCCCGGCGTGTCCGCCCTCTTCGGCAGCTCCGGCGAGGATCGAAAGGATGTCAGCCATGAGCCAGAGCCTCCTTCACGGCAGCCTTGGCTGCAGCAGCATCGACCTTGGCACCGGCGAGCCGGGCCACGATGTCCTGCGCCGCTTCGGCAGCAACAGTCTCAACTTCGGACATTGCCGCCGAACGCGCTTCGGCGATGCGGCTTTCGGCCTCGGCGAGCTTGGTGTCGAGCCGCTTCTGCGCAGCAGCCACCTTCTTGTCGGTCTTGGCCGCGGCATCCGCCTTGGCCTTGGCGATCACCGCCTGAGCCGTGGCATGGTTGGCGTTTTCACGCTGGCGCCAGATTTCTTCCTGCTCGTTCGCAGTGTCACGCGCAGCCTGTGCGGCCGCGAGATCGTCTGCGATCTGCTTGTCGCGCATCGCCACGGTATCCATCACCTTGGGCACCATCCCGCGCCCGATGACGAAAAAGGTGAAGCCGAAGAAAATCAGCAGCCAGAAGACCTGGCTGGCATAGGTATCGGCAAGCTGCGCTATCTGAGGCATGCGTCGGGTCCGAAGTTCAAATCAGCAAAGACATTGCCCGGCCGGCCTTTAGGCCGACCGGATAATGCAAAACGTCGTTAGGCGACGAAGATCAGGATCATCGCGACGACGAAGGCCAGCAGGCCCAGAAGTTCCGCCGCGGCGAAGCCGATGAACAGGCGGCCCTGCTGGCCGTCGGCTGCACCCGGGTTGCGCAGTGCCGATTCAAGGAACGAACCGAACACGTTGCCCACGCCGATGGCGGCCATGCCGGCACCGATCGCTGCGAGGCCAGCACCGACGAGCTTGG
The DNA here is from genome assembly GCF_036324225.1 of Altererythrobacter litoralis. Lineage (NCBI taxonomy): Bacteria > Pseudomonadati > Pseudomonadota > Alphaproteobacteria > Sphingomonadales > Erythrobacteraceae > Altererythrobacter > Altererythrobacter litoralis. The sequence goes on along the minus strand of NZ_JAZDQV010000001.1, from coordinate 124,263 downwards.
CTGCTTCTGCTTCCATTTGAAAAACTCCTTTAGGTAGAAACTGTTGAATGAACGGATGAGATTAGTGAAGGTTCTCTGCGTCGTTGATGTAGAGCGACGTCAGCAGAGCGAAAACATAAGCCTGGATGCCCGCAACCAGGATCTCCAGCGCGCTGATCGCAACCATCAGCACAAGGCTGGGCACGCCGATAAAACCGCCGAACACTGCGCCTGCATTGACGCTGTCGATCACGAAGCTGGCGAGCACCTTGAGGAGAACGTGGCCGGCCATCATCGCCACGAACAGTCGCAGAGCGAGGCTGAACGGGCGCACGAGAAAGGAAATCAGTTCGATTACGGGGATCAGCCAGATCAGCCACAAAGGCGTGCCATGCGGCACGAACAGGCTGAAGAAATGCAGTCCGTGCTTCCAGAAACCGACGACAAGGACGATCGAGAAGCTCAGGATCGCCAGCACGCCGGTAACGGTGAAGTGGCTGGTGAAAGTGAACGGGTGCAAGCCGAAAATGCCGATCGGCAGCAGGCCCAGCAGGTTCGCAAACAGGATGAACATGAACAGGCTGAAGATATAGGGCACATATTTGCGCCCTTCCTTGCCCACGTTCGCTTCGAGCATGTCGTCGATGAAGCCGGTGAAGGTCTCCACCATCATCTGCCAGCGACCGGGCACCAGCTGGCGCTTCATGCCGCCAGCAACGAATGCCCAAAGCAGCACGGTGGCAATCAGCATCCACAGCGCCGAGTTGGTGAAAGCGATGTTGTAACCGGCCAGTTCCCATCCGCCAGAGCCGAACAACGGCTCAATGGCGAATTGCTTCATCGGGTCGACCTTGCCTTCTGCGGCTGTCACGATCGTTCTTGTCCCTAACGCTCTAAACTCGACCCGCCGCTATTGATCCGCAGGCGGATCGTCAGGGCGCGTGTTCGCTGCACGAATGATGTTCCTGAAGGCGACGATGATCCCAAGGAACAACATCACCAACAGACCCCAGGGCGCTGTCCCGGCAAAGCGATCAATCACCCAGCCGATGACAAAGCCTCCGAAAATCCCGCCGATCAGGTCCGCAAGTGCCCGGTTGCCGCTGCGATAATTCGCATCAACGCCCTTCACTTGCGGCCGGTTGCGCTCTTCTTCACGCTCGCGTGCGGCCCTGAGCCGCTCTTCGAGCGCGTCGATACGCGCATCCTCAGCAATGGGTTCTCGTGCGGACTTATCGTCGCTCATGCCAGCCTCCATGTAGTGGAACGCGCAGCACGGGCAGATGTGCCCGCCGAGGGCGCCGCCCCCTTAGGCGGCAGCCATAGCCGAGTCAACCGGTGGATGGGGTGTAATCGGCGCATTTTGCCGCAGTGCGGCAAACACCCGGTCAGGGGCAGCGCGAGTCCCGTTGAGGCGGGGCCGAAGTGCGGGTTTCCCATGCACCGCCGGGAGCCTGGTATTTTTCTCCGGGCACGGTTTTCATGATCAGCTGGCAACCGGCGGAAAAGGCATATTCTTCAAGCGTTACATTGTTCTGCTGCGCCTGCTCGGCATAAACCGCGCGCCGCTTGATATTGATATCGTTGACTAGGCGGCGAAGGTCCGCGTTTTCAGCACCGACTATGCCGATATAGCCGTCCATCTTCTCGCCGATCTGGCCTGCGCTGCGGGCGGCGGCATAGGCCGGATCGCGCTGCGCCATGACCGGCGAGGCGAATGCGCCCAAGGCCAGTGCAGCAGCGGCACCCGATATTGCAATGTTGCGCAATTTCATCATCTCACTCAGCCTTCCCATCAGAAGATATCCGCATTCTCTTCGATCGTCGCAGCCGCATCTTCGGCCAGGCGATAGATCACTTCCTGCCGGATATTGATGTTAAGCTCGATCACGATGGGCTTGTCGGGCGCAGCGACATTGATGCACCCGGCCAGCCCTGCGGCGATCAGACCCGCCATCCCGGCCCTCGCCCACCTTGTGCCAATTGCGTGCCCGTTTTGCATGGCACTGGCTTTGGCATTACCGGAAGGCTTGGTCGATTTGCGTACGATCATGGCTTGGGCTCGCTTTCCTGCTCAAGCAACGGATCGAGCGCGCCAAGGCTGAATTTGCCGTCGCGATAAGAAGCCCGTAGCCGAGGTCGCACCACGGTTACCGATCCAATCCCGGCTCCCCACCAGCGCACGGTCGGCACCAGCTCGATCCGCTCTACTGACAGGTCGGGCCGCGCCGGGTCGCCGATGACGACATTGGTCAGCACCTGCCGCGTCGGGCCGATCGACTCGATGTCGTAGGTGGCCTCGATGCCCAACTGCTCGAGCTGCGACGCAATCAGGTTATCGGCAATTTTTTCGCGCGAGCGCCAAGCCACGATGCTGGTGACGACCAAGACGATAAGCAGCACGAGCAATACTTGCCATCGCCTGCGGCGCGGCCAGTACCGGCGCGTTGTTGCTGTGTATTCGGAGGGGGCTTCGGCGTCCGCCATCAGGGCGCACTCTTGCGCCTTTCGTATTGCGAAGGCAATGCTGTCATCATTGGGTCGTAGCGGAGGCATTCTTGCCGCAAGCTGAGGAAAATTCGAAGAAAGATTCGCCGGATCACGCAGGTGCGGGGCATCGTGCGAGGCTGCGCGAGAGGCTGCTCAACGGAGGGGCCGAAGCGCTGGCCGATTATGAGGTGCTCGAATATTTGCTGTTCGCCGCCGTCAGGCAGGGGGATACCAAGCCGGTCGCCAAGGCGCTGATCAAGCGCTTCGGTTCGCTCGCCGGGGTGCTCAACGCTGATCCGGGCGCTTTGCAGCGGGTCAATGGAGTCGGGCTGACCAGTGCAGCCGCGCTCAAGAGCGTGGCGCTGGCGGCGCGGCGCATGGCGCGCAGCGAAGTGCGCGACAAGCCGGTGCTGGGCAGCTGGCAGGCCTTGCTCGATTATCTCGCGATCGACATGGCCCACCTTACGGTCGAGCGCGTTCGGGCGCTCTATCTCGACACGCGCAACCGGCTGATCGACGATCATCACGTTGGCGACGGCTCGATCGACGAAGCCGCGATCCACCCGCGCGAAGTGATCCGCCGGGCACTGGATATCGGTGCAAGTGCGCTCATCCTGGTCCACAACCATCCGAGCGGTTGCCCCGAGCCAAGCCGGGCCGACATCCAGATCACCAATCGTATCGTCGAAGCCGGCCGCCTGTTGGGCATTACAGTGCACGATCATGTGATCATCGGCCGCGAAGGCCATGTCTCACTACGCTCGAAAGGGCTGATCTGACCGTGTGCGTCGCGGCAATCGCCTGGGAGGCTCACCCCAAGTGGAGACTGGTGGCCCTCGGCAACCGGGACGAGTTCCACGAACGACCCGCAGCCCCGCTCGGCCGTTGGAACGGCGATAGCGGCATCATCGCCGGTCGCGACCTGCAATCGGGCGGGACATGGCTCGGCGTCTCAGAACTCGGCAATTTCGTGCTGGTCACCAATTTGAGGGGTTACGGTGCACCCGACCCTGCTCGGACATCGCGTGGCGAACTTGTCGCGCGGTTGCTTGAGGGACGACAGTACCCCATGGAGCTTGACCGCTACAATCCATTCAACTTGATACACGCTGATAAGAGTGATGCGCGCTTCATCACCAACCGGCCTGATGCGACGAGTGCGCGCCTCGCCCACGGTGTCTACGGCTTGTCCAATGGCGCTTTCGACGTGCCCTGGGCCAAGACCATGCAACTTAAATCCGCCTTGCTCGATTGGCTGGTCACCGGCGAGCATGTAGAGGAACCCCTGTTTGAGGCTTTGGCACGAAAGGATCTCGGCGATTTCGGCCTGCACCCGCTGCTTCCATCGGATGTCCCGATCGAAGCGAAGGAAACGCCAGTCTTCATCCGCAATCCGGTCTATGGAACGCGCTGCTCCACCGTCGTCATGATCGATCGCGCTGGGAATGGCCGCATCATAGAGCGCCGATTCAGCCCTGAGGGAGAAAAAACAGGCCAAACCGCGATGGAATTCGCCTGGCCGGGTTGACCGCTGCGGCTTCCGATCCTAGCCGCGCCGCATTGCCGCAATACCCTTTTGGAGTTGTCGATGGTCCCCCGTTACGCCCGCCCCGCCATGACTGCGATCTGGGAACCCGAAGCTCGCTATCGCATCTGGTTCGAGATCGAAGCGCATGCGACGCAGAAGCTGGCGGAACTGGGCGTTGTCCCGATGAGCGGCGCTAAGGCGCTTTGGGACTGGTGGGCGACCAATCCAGCGATCGACGTCGCTGCGATCGACGCCAAGGAAGCCGTGCTCAAGCACGACGTGATCGCCTTCCTCGATTGGGTGGCGGAGCAGGTTGGCCCGGAAGCGCGCTTCATGCACCAGGGCATGACCAGCAGCGACGTGCTCGACACCACTCTGGCGGTGCAACTGGCGCGTGCGACCGACATCCTGCTTGCCGAGATGGACGATCTTCTGGCCGCGATCCGGCGCCGCGCAGAAGAGCACAAATACACGCCCACAATCGGGCGCAGCCACGGCATCCATGCCGAACCGACCACTTTCGGGCTCAAGCTGGCGCAGGCCTATGCCGAATTCGACCGTTGCCGTGCGCGGCTGGTCGCAGCGCGGGCCGAGATCGCAACCTGCGCCATTTCGGGTGCGGTCGGCACCTTCGCCAATATCGACCCCGCGGTAGAAGAATATGTCGCCGCGCAGCTCGGGCTCGCGGTCGAGCCGGTCAGCACGCAGGTGATCCCGCGCGATCGCCACGCGATGTACTTCTCGACGCTGGCGGTGATTGCCAGCTCGATCGAGCGGTTGGCAGTCGAAATCCGCCATCTCCAGCGCACCGAGGTGCTGGAGGCCGAAGAATACTTCTCGCCGGGGCAAAAAGGCTCATCGGCCATGCCGCACAAGCGCAACCCGATCCTTACCGAGAATCTGACCGGCCAGGCTCGCATGATCCGCGCCTATGCGATGCCCGCGCTCGAAAACGTGGCGCTTTGGCATGAACGCGATATCTCGCACTCTTCGGTCGAGCGTTTCATCGGGCCCGACGCAACGATCACGCTCGACTTCGCGCTCGCCCGCCTCACCGGCGTGGTCGACAAACTTCTAGTCTATCCGGAACGCATGCAGAAGAACCTCGACCGGATGGGCGGCCTCGTTCATTCGCAGCGCGTCTTGCTGGCACTGACCCAGGCCGGGATCACGCGCGATAACGCCTATCGCCTGGTCCAGCGCAACGCCATGAAGGTGTGGGAATCGGACGGCGCGCTGTCGCTGCTCGACCTGCTCAAGGCGGATGAGGAAGTCGCCGCCGCGCTTTCTCCCGAAGAGCTGGAAGAGAAGTTCGACCTCGCTTACCACTTCAAGCAGGTCGATACGATTTTCGCGCGGGTCTTTGGCTAGACTCGCACGCCAAATGCCTTAGTTTCGAACCCAAGGCGCCACAAACCGAGGGGAAAAGAACATGCAGATCCTGCGCACGGTCATCTGGGTACTGATCCTGTTCGGATTGCTGGTGTTTTCCTTCTTCAACTGGGACCCGGTTGAAGTGATCCTGTGGGACAATCTGGTGCTCGAAACCAAGGTTCCTGTGCTTGTGATCGTCGCTTTCCTGCTCGGACTCCTGCCCATGTGGCTCTATCACCGCGGCGCCAAGTGGAACCTCAACCGGCGGATCACCTCGCTTGAAAATGCCGTGCGCTCGAATGCATTGAGCGGTCGGCACCAGCCCACGGCATCGCCAGCCCCTGTGGCCGGAGACAGCCTTTCACCATCTTCTGACGAGCAACCATGACCAACCCCGTATACCTCGCGCTCGATGTACCGAAGATCGACGCAGCCAAGGCGCTGCTGAACAAGGTCAAATCGCATATCGGCGGGGTCAAGCTGGGGCTCGAATTCTTCTGCGCGCATGGCCATGCCGGAGTGCATGAGATCGCGCATATGGGCCTGCCGATCTTCCTCGACCTGAAGCTGCATGACATCCCCAACACCGTGGCGGGCGCCATGCAGGCGATCCATGTGCTCGAACCGGCCATCGTGACGATCCATGCCAGCGGCGGGCGCGCCATGATGGAAGACGCCAAGGCCGCCGCAGCCGACGGGTGCAAGGTCGTGGCCGTTACCATGCTCACCAGCCTCGACGAGCGCGACATGGCGCGCACCGGCATCGGCGGCAGCGCGCATGACCAGGTGATGCGGCTTGCCGAACTGGCGCATGACGCCGGGCTCGACGGGATCGTGTGTTCGGGCCACGAAGTGAAGGCGGTCCACAAGCAGTGGAAAGACGGATTCTTCGTGGTTCCCGGCCTGCGCCCCGGAGGCAAGGCCACTGGCGACCAGAAGCGCGTCGTGACCCCGCGCCAGGCACGCGACGACGGCGCCAGCGTGCTGGTGATTGGGCGCCCGATCAGCCGCGCGGATGATCCGCTCGCCGCTGCTCGCGCGATCGAGGCGACGCTGTAGTCCAGCCATGAGCATTCAGATAAAGATTTGCGGGCTGTCGACGCCCGAGACAGTAGATGCCGCTATCGCTGCGGGCGCCACGCATTTTGGCCTCGTCCACTTCGAACCGAGCCCGCGCCATGTTTCGCTCGAACAAGCTGCTGCTTTGCGCGCGCATGCCGCTGGTCGCGCTAAGGCAGTGCTGCTGCTGGTCAATGCGGATCCGCAGCTGACTGCTCGGGCGATCGGAACGGTCAGGCCGGATATCGTCCAGTTCCACGGCAACGAAACACCGGAATGGTGTGCGCTTGTCCGCGAGAAGGCCGGGATCGAGGTATGGAAGGCGCTCGGTATGCGAGACGCCGGAACGCTGGAACACAGCGCCGACTTTATCGGCAAGGTTGACCGCCTGCTGTTCGATTCGCCGGCGAAGGCGCTGCCCGGCGGCACGGGGGAGACCTTTGCGTGGGGCCTACTGCATGGGCACAGGCATGTAATCGACTGGGGCCTTGCTGGCGGGCTTAGCCCTGCCAATGTCGCCGAAGCGATCGGGCAGACCGGCGCTCCGCTGGTAGATACGTCATCGGGCGTGGAAAGCGCTCCCGGTGTCAAGGATGCGGGCTTGATTCGCGCCTTCTGCGAAGCGGCGGCCAGCGCCTGAATCGAAAAGGGCGGCCCAACCGGACCGCCCTTCCCGTTTGGTTGTCGACGCGATCAGAAGGTGACGCCAAGGCCAACTGCAGCGGTGTTCAGGTCAACGAAGTCGCTGAAGAAGTGCTGGTATTCGGCCTTCAGGTAGACCTTGTCATTGATCTTGTGCTGGTAGCCGCCGCCGAGGTGCGGCACATCTTCGCCTTCACCGAAGCTGTAGCCGACAGTGGCGAAAAGCTTGCCGCTCTGGCCGATCTTGGCGCCGAGGCGTGCGGTGGTGCCAAAATAGACGTTCGCGCCGTCGACAAGGACCTTGTCGGCCGAGCCTTCGACGCCGAAGAAAACGCTGCCGTTCTCGCTGTCGCCAAGGTCGAAATCATAGCCTGCTGCAACGCCGGCTACCGCTTCTTCAACGCCGTTCGCCCAGGCGATGCCGCCGCGAGCTTCGACGCGCGCTTCGTTGGCCGAAGCGGGAGCAGCAAAGGCGAGAGAGGTGGCAACTGCCGCAGCGGCGAAAATTGTCTTGTTCATTATTGTCATTCCTCAGCGGTCGCGGATGTGATTATCCGTCGATCCGGCGCGCCAATTGCGCATGCCCGCCTGAACAGACAATTTGCCGTCGACTAATGATGTATTCATGTCGCGTAACATCGTTGCGCGTCGACCAACGGCATATGCAAGCCGCTAGACAACCAATCGCCCCTCTGCCAATCGCTTGCCGCGATGAACCAGCCCAATTCTTTCCGCACGATGCCCGACGAGCGCGGGCACTTTGGCCAATTCGGCGGGCGCTATGTCGCCGAAACGCTGATGCCGCTGATCCTCGACCTGGAGCGAGAATATCGCAAGGCGCAGCAGGATCCGGCGTTCCAGGCCGAATTCGACGATTTGCTCGAACACTATGTCGGCCGCCCCAGCCCACTCTATTTCGCGCCGCGACTGACCGAAGAGCTTGGCGGCGCGCAGGTCTGGTTCAAGCGCGACGAGCTCAATCACACCGGCGCGCACAAGATCAACAATTGCATCGGGCAGATCCTGCTCGCGATGCGCATGGGCAAGACGCGCATCATCGCGGAAACCGGTGCAGGCCAGCACGGGGTTGCGACTGCCACGGTCTGCGCGCGCTTCGGCCTGCCCTGCGTGATCTATATGGGCGCGACCGACGTGGCGCGGCAGGCGCCCAATGTGTTCCGCATGAAGCTGCTCGGCGCCGAGGTTGTGCCCGTCACCGCCGGTGCAGCGACGCTCAAGGATGCGATGAACGAAGCCCTGCGCGACTGGGTCGCGAATGTGCATGACACCTTCTACATCATCGGCACTGCTGCCGGGCCGCATCCCTATCCGGAGCTGGTGCGCAATTTCCAAAGCGTGATCGGCAAGGAAGCGCGCGCGCAAATGCTCAGCCGCACCGGGCGCCTGCCTGACCTGCTGGTGGCCGCGATCGGCGGCGGATCGAATGCGCTGGGGCTGTTCCATCCCTTCCTCGACGATCCGGACGTGAGGATGCTGGGCGTGGAAGCGGCTGGCTATGGCCTCGACGGCGACCAGCATGCAGCATCGCTGCTGGGCGGCTCACCCGGCATCCTCCACGGCAACAAGACCTACCTGCTGCAGGACGAGGACGGCCAGATAACCGAAGGCCATTCGATCAGCGCGGGGCTCGACTATCCGGGGATCGGGCCGGAACACGCCTGGCTGAAGGAAAGTGGTCGCGTCGAATATACCGCCGTTACCGACGACGAAGCGCTCGACGCATTCCAGCTGCTCTGCCGTACCGAAGGCATCATCCCGGCGCTTGAGCCCAGCCACGCCATCGCGGCAGTGGCGAAGGTCGCGCCGACCATGCCGAAAGACTCGATCATCCTCGCGAACCTCTGCGGACGCGGCGACAAGGATATCTTCACCGTAGCCGAAAAGCTGGGAGTGGAGATGTGAGTCGCAGAAACAACCGCACCTCAAAGAGGAGTAAGGTTGAAAAGATCGCCGACCCGCGAACCGTAGCATTTGTTCGCTGGAATTTGCCCTATCAGCCGAGGAAGGGACTCTTCTGGCTGGTTTTTGGCTTCCCGATCTTTTTTGTTGTTCGACTGGTCTTATCCGGAGGCACTGAAACCTCTACCGAAATTAGCCATATCGCAATTTGGGCAGGATTGATGGCCGTAGCGTTCGCTGTACTTGCGACATTCACGAAGATCCTCAAATGACCCGCCTCTCCTCAGCCTTCTCTAAGCCCCACCCCGCGCTCGTCTGCTTCATCACCGCAGGCGATGGCGACACCGCTGCCAATCTCGACGCGCTGGTCGCGGGCGGCGCTGACGTGATCGAGCTGGGCATGCCCTTCACCGACCCAATGGCCGACGGCCCCGCTATACAAGAGGCCAATCTGCGCAGCCTTGGCAAAGGCACAACCACGCACGACGTGCTGCAGATCGCCAGTGTTTTCCGCACACGGCATCCCGATGTTCCGCTGGTGCTGATGGGCTATGCCAACCCAATGGTGCATCGCGGGCCCGAATGGTTCGCCAGCGCCGCCAGCAAGGCCGGCGTCGACGGCGTGATCTGCGTCGATATCCCGCCGGAGGAAGATGCCGAACTTGGCCCCTACCTGCGCAGCGCAGGAATCGCGCCGGTCCGCCTTGCCACGCCCACCACCGATGCCGCGCGGCTTACCGCCGTGCTCGAAGGATCGGACGGCTTTCTCTATTACGTCTCGGTCGCCGGGATCACCGGCAAGCAGCAGGCCGCGGTCGAATCGATCGAAGCCAATGTGGCCCGCATCAAGCAATCGACCGACCTGCCCGTGGCGGTAGGCTTCGGCGTGCGCACGCCCGAACAGGCAGGTGCGATCGCCAGGGTAGCGGACGGCGTTGTGGTCGGCTCGGCCCTGGTCGAACTGGTCGGCGAATATGGCAATGCGGCCCCGGCCAAGCTAAGGGAGCTGACTTCGGCTCTCGCCCAGGCGGTTCGCTCCGCTCGCTAGGAAGACAGAAATGAACTGGTTCACACGCGTCCGCAAATCCTTCGGCTTCGGCGACAAGCGCACGACCGAGAAGGACCTCTGGGTCAAATGCCCGTCGTGCTCCGAAATGCTGTTCCAGCAGGAATACCAGGAGAATTTGTCGGTTTGCCCGCGCTGCGACCACCACGGCCGCATTGGCGCCGACGAGCGGCTGGCGCTGCTCCTCGATGCAGGATTCGAGATGCTGGCCCAGCCGCAGGTCGAGGAAGACCCGCTCAAGTTCAAGGACAGCAAGAAATACACCGACCGTCTGAAGCAGGCGCGCGCAAAGAGCCCGCACGCGGATGCCTTCAGCGTCGGCTCGGGCACGATTGACGGGCGTGCAGCCGTGGTCGGCGTGCAGGATTTCGGGTTTATGGGCGGATCGATGGGCATGGCGGTTGGCGCTGCCTTCGTCGAAGGCGCGCAAAAGGCGCTCGAACGCAAGGCCGCCTATATCGTCGTGACCGCGGCAGGTGGCGCACGCATGCAGGAAGGCATCCTCAGCCTGATGCAGATGCCGAAGGCGACCGTGATGACGCGTCGCCTGAAGGAAGCGGGCCTGCCCTATATCGTGGTGCTGACCGACCCCACCACCGGCGGCGTCACCGCCAGCTATGCCATGCTGGGCGATGTCCATATCGCCGAGCCGGGCGCACTGATCGGCTTTGCCGGCCAGCGCGTGATCCAGGACACGATCCGCGAAAAGCTGCCCGAAGGGTTCCAGCGCGCCGAATATTTGCACGAGCACGGCATGGTCGACATGGTGGTGCACCGCGCCAACCTCAAGGAAACGCTGGCGACGCTGCTCGGATACCTCCAGCCGCGCAAGGCGGCATAAGCAGGCATCATGCGCGACTTCGGGCGCTCGGACGACCCGCGCGTCCAGGCGCAACTCGACCGGCTCGGCCAGCTCAGCGTGCCCCAAGGGCGACTGGGGCTGGACACGATCACGGCCTTACTGGCTCGCCTCGGCGATCCGCATCTGCGCCTGCCGCCGGTGTTCCATGTCGCCGGGACCAACGGCAAAGGCTCGACCTGCGCCTTCCTGCGCGCGATGCTGGAGGCCGAGGGCTACAAGGTCCACGTCACCACCAGCCCGCATCTGGTTCGTTACAATGAGCGCATCCGGCTTGCCGGTAAGCTGATTTCGGACGAAGCGCTGGCGGACGTGCTGGCCGAAGTGCTCGATGCTGGCGAAGACCTCAGCCCCAGCTTCTTCGAAGTCACCATTGCCGCCGCCTTCCTCGCTTTCAGCCGAACGCCTGCCGATGCCTGCGTGGTCGAAGTTGGCATGGGCGGGCGGTTCGATGCGACCAATGTGCTGACGCCCGAAGTGCTGGCTGCCTGCGGGATCGCCGCACTGGGGCTCGACCATGAGCGCTTCCTGCTTGCGCCTGAGGACGGCGTGCCGACCGAACCGATGGCGCGGATCGCATTCGAGAAGGCTGGGATTGCCAAGAAGGGGGTGCCGCTGGTGACACTTGGCGACGAATATCCGGAGCAATCCAGATCGGCTATCGCCGATGTCGTTCGATCCTCCGGTGCCCAACTGCTGGAAGCAGGCAGCGATTGGTTTTGCGACTATCTACATTCCGGCAGTGACGGTTTGGTCTATAGCGAGAGTCGATACGAGCTGGAGCTACCCGCTCCTGCCTTGCCCGGCGCTCACCAAGGCGTAAACGCTTGCCTTGCGGTTGCGATGCTGCGGACGCAGGTAAAGCTGCCGATCACAAAAGCCGCTCTGCGCCATGGTATCAAGACGACGACCTGGCCTGCCCGAATGCAACGATTGAGCGATGGTCCGCTAACATCGCTAGTCGGAGAACAGACCATCTGGCTAGATGGCGGTCACAACCCAAGCGCCGGCAAAGTGATCGCCGAAGCCTTGGCGGATCGGCCTAACTCACTCCACCTCGTCCTCGGCATGCTCGACAACAAGGACCCGACCGCGATCACAGGTCCGCTCGGCGACCGCATTCGCACGTTGACGATTGTTCCGGTCCCGCACCACGATAGCCATCCAGCGAAGGCGTTCGGTCCCAACGCCAAGGCTGCCGTCGATGTCGAAGAAGCGCTGCTGGGCCTGCCTTCGGACGACTATCCTGTGCTGATCGCAGGCTCGCTCTACCTTGCGGGCGAAGTGCTGCGGCTCAACAACGAGCTGCCGGACTGATCATTCCGCGGGCTGAGCTGCAATATCCGGCGTCACCACGCCCGACGCCTTTCCAGCGCGCCGCTCGCGCCACCACTCGCAAAACACCAGCACCACTGCGCCCAGCCCGATGATGGTCGTCAACACGAAGACGTCGAAGAAGCCCTGGTTCTCGATCATTTCGCCCAGCGCGCCGCGCCCCAGCGTGCCGACCAGCAAGGTAAGCGAGGATAGCAGCGCATATTGCACCGCGCTGAATTGCTTTGACACGATCGAGCTCAGCCACGCGATATAGGCTGCACCGGCAATGCCGATCGCCAAATTCTCAAACCCGATGGTGATAGTCAGCTTGGCCAGCTTGGCGCTGCCGATTGCGGGGATCTGCTCGATCAGCCAGGTGAATCCGACCGCATCGCTCAACGCCTGCATGTAGTGTCCGCCGACCGCCAGATCGGCGTAAAGCAGGTTCGTGAGCGCAGCGAGCAACCCGCCGATCACCAGCGTGAACATGCGGCCCAGCGCCGTCAGCATCCAGCCCCCCAGCGCCAGCCCCAATATGATCGCGCCGACGCCGAAGAATTTGGACGCAAAGGCGACTTCGTCATTCGTGTACTGCAATTCGCCAAGGTAGAACGGATAGGCGAAAGTGCCCCAGATCGCGTCGCAGATGCGGTAAGTCAGCACCACCGCCAGGATCAGCACCAGCGACCAGCCCATGCGCCCGACGAATTCGACCAGCGGCAGCACCAACGCGCGATAGAGGTGGTCGAGCGCATAGGCCCCGCCGGTGGCGGGAGCCGCATCCTCAGCCAGCAAATTGCGACCCTGCTTCTTCTGCGAAGCAAGCCAGCCAGCGATCAGCGCCGGCAGGATGATCGTGGCCACGATGATCCACGGGCCGAAATTGAGCGTGAACTCGGTCGGATTGGGCCGGTCTTCGGGCGCATTGGCCAGCGACATGACCATGAAGGTCAGCACCACACCGATTGCGCCCGCCCACAGCAGGCCCACGACCGCCAGCGCACGGTTGCGCACATGCGGAACCAACTCACCCGCCCGGCGCAGCTCGCGCACCTGCGCGTCGCTGGCCGCACTGGTCTGCGTATGGTCCCCCTCCGCATTGGGAGCGAACAGGCCGAACGCGCCGGTTGCAAGCAGGATCGCCCCCATCATCATGTAGGTTTCGGGCCAGCCAATCCGTGCGGCGATGACCAGGCCCAGCGCACCCCCGACCAGCGAGGAGAAGCGATATCCCATCTGGTAGATTGTCGAGAGGATATCGAGCGTCGCTTCCTCGTCCGCAACGTCGATGCGCCAGGCGTTGATCGCGATGTCCTGCGTGGCACTGGCGAAGGCGCCAATCCCCGCCAGCAGCGAGAACATCCCAAGTTCCGACTTGGGATCGAGCAGACTCAGGGTCACGAGGATCGAACCGAGCAGCACCTGCATCGGCACGATCCATTGCTTGCGCTTGCCAAGCTTGCGCAGCAGCGGGAGATCGACCTTGTCGATCAGCGGCGACCACAGGAACTGGAAAGCATAAGCAAGCCCGATGAGCGAGAAGATGCCCATCGTCTCCAGTTCGACTTCGGCCTCTGTCAACCAGGCGAACAGCGTCCCCAGGAACAATGCGAATGGCAGGCCGCTGGCGAATCCGAAGATCAGCATGAAGCCCGTCTTGCGGTTGGTCAGCGCCAATCCGAGCGTCCGCCACGACGATTTCTTCTTTGCCGCAGCAGTTTGAGCCATTCCGTAGCGTCCTTCCTAAGATCGCAAATTTCTGCGACACTAGCCGCCGGATGAGGAGATAGGAACGCCCCGATGACCGCGGTCGACACGAAATCACCACCTTTGCGCCCCACCGAAGGCCAGCTGGCCCTGGCCCGTGCGATCGAGCGGGGCGAACAGCGCAGCGAAAGCGGGATCACCCGCATACCGGCCAGCCTCTATACCGATCCCGATCACTTCGCGCGCGAGAAGGCGGCGCTGTTCGATCGAATGCCGCAAGTGCTGTGCCCCTCGGCGGTATTGCCTGAGCCCGGCATGGCGCTGCCGCATGACGCCACCGGGCGCCCGCTGCTCATCACCCGCGATGCCGACGGCAAGGCACACGTCTTCCTCAACGTCTGCAAGCATCGCGGCACGCGGCTTGTCGAAGGTCAGGACGTGCAATGCGCCAAACGGCTCGTCTGCCCCTATCATGCGTGGACCTACAAGCTCGACGGCAAGCTGCTCGCCCTGCCCCGCCCTGAAACCTTCCCCGGGATGGACAAGGCCGACTATGGCCTGGCCGAACTGCCCAGTTGCGAAGCGGGCGGGCTGATCTGGTTCGCCCCCGCCGAAGGCGCCGACTTCACTCACGCGCGCCAAATGGGCGAGGATTTCGACGCTTTCGCAATGCGCGACCTGCACCTGTTCCGCCGCAAGACCCATTCGGTGAAGGGCAATTGGAAGCTCATCATGGATGCCTTTCTAGAAAGCTACCATGTCACCAGGCTTCACGCGAAGACGATCGGGCCTTTCTTCAAGGACGGCGTGACCAGCGGCGACCAGATCGGGCCGCACCAGCGCGCAGCGGTGGGCAGGCTCGAGGAAATGGAGGGCGTCGACCTCAACGACATGGCTGCGCTCAGACGCGTCGTGACTTTCGCCTACCAGTTGCTGCCGGCCACGATCATCATTCCCAGCCCCGATTACGTCAATGTGATGGTGCTGATGCCGCAAGCGGTCGACCATACGCTGGTCGAGGACTTCATGCTGATCCCCGAACCGCCCGTGACCGAGAAGGCACGCGACCATTGGGAACGCAGCTGGGCACTTCTCGACGGCGGAGTCTTCGCTAGCGAGGATTTCCGCGCTGCAGAACTCGGCCAGCAGGGGCTCTCCACCGGCGCAGTCGAGCATTTGACGCTGGGAACGCTCGAAGGCGGTATCCATCGGTTCGACCGGATCGTCGAAGAAGCGTTGCGCGGGGTCAATTGAACGCCTACTCGGCATGGCATGAGTTCCGAACCGCGCCCCGAGGGCGAACGCATTGCCAAACTGCTCGCGCGCGCAGGAATCGCCAGTCGGCGTGAAGTCGAGCGCATGATCGCAGCTCGCCGCATCGCGATCGGCGGGCTGATCGTGGAAACCCCCGCGACGATCCTGAAGGATCTCACCGGTGTCACGGTCGACGGCAATCCTGTCGCAAAGCCCGAACCCACGCGACTTTATGCTTTCAACAAGCCGACCGGGCTGATCACCGCCGAAAGCGACCCCAAGGGGCGCCCCACGATCTACACCGCGCTGCGCAATGCGCTTCCCAAGAAGACGCCGCGGCTGATGCCGATCGGGCGGCTCGACCTCAATACCGAAGGCCTGCTGCTGCTGACCAATGACGGCGAGCTCAAGCGCCAGATGGAGCTGCCTTCCAGCGGCATCCCGCGCACCTATCGCGCGCGGACCTTCGGCGACATCACGCAGGAGCAGCTCGAAGATTTGATCGACGGGATCACTATCGACGGCATCCACTACGGCAGCATCGACGCCAATCTGGAACGGCGCACCGGCCGCAACCAGTGGATCGAAGTGACCATCACCGAAGGCAAGAACCGCGAAGTGCGGCGCGTGCTCGAACATCTCGGCCTGCAGGTCAGCCGCCTGATCCGCACAGCCTATGGCCCGTTCGAACTCGAAGACCTGCCCCGCGGCATGGCGCGCGAGATCCGCACCGACGAGTTGGGGCGCTTCCGTAGCTGGCTCAAACGAGCAGGCGGCAATCATTGAGGATCATCGCGGGCGACTGGCGCGGGCGCAAGCTGTCCGCGCCAAAGGGGGACGCCACTCGTCCAACGGGTGATCGCACGCGCGAAACGCTGTTCAGCATGCTCGCGAGCCGCCTTGGCACTTTCGAGGGGCTCAAGGTTGCGGACCTTTTCGCCGGCTCGGGTGCTTTGGGGCTCGAAGCACTGTCGCGCGGTGCGGCGCATTGCCTCTTCGTCGAGCAGGACAAAGCCGCAATCGATGCCATCCGCGCCAATATCCAGACGCTTGGCGCACGCGAACGCAGCGCGGTTCAGCACGGTTCGGTCCTGTCGCTCGGCCCTGCGAAGGAACCATACGACCTGATCCTGCTAGACCCGCCCTATGACACCGGCGCCGGGGCGGTGGCGCTCGACCGGATGCTGCGGCTCGGCTGGATCGGCCCGGCCAGTTGGATCGCGGTCGAGACGGGCGCGAAGGAAACAGTCGAAGTCAAAGGCCTGTCGCTCGATGCCGAGCGCAAGGTCGGCAAGGCGAAGCTTACACTGTTAACCCGCGTCGACTGAGCCTTGCGGGGGACGCCAACGTTCTCTATCCGTTCACTACGTCCATGCCCGATCCGAACACCCTCCCCGCCCCTGCCGGCGATGCTTCCGTCCCGTCCTATGCAGCGCGGCTGAACCCGCCGCAGCGCGAAGCTGTGCTGGCCACCGAAGGACCGGTGCTGATGCTGGCTGGCGCGGGTACCGGCAAGACAGCTGCGCTCACCGCCCGCCTCGCGCATCTTGTGGCGACCGGGCGTGCGTGGCCCAGCCAGATTCTCTGCGTAACCTTCACCAATCGCGCCGCGCGCGAAATGCGCGAGCGGGTCGCCGGGCATCTGGGCGATATGGCCGAGGGCATGCAGTGGCTCGGCACTTTCCATTCGATCTGCGCCAAGATGCTGCGCCGCCATGCCGAGCTGGTGGGGCTGCAGCAGAATTACACGATCATCGATACTGACGACCAGTTGCGCCTGCTCAAGCAGCTGATCACCGAAAACGACCTCGACGAGAAGCGCTGGCCCGCGCGCCAGCTTGCCGGGTTGATCGACCGCTGGAAGAACCGCGGGCTCAACCCGGAAGATCTCGATGCGGCCGAGAACGAATCCTATGCCAATGGCCGCGGCCAGCAATTCTACCGGCTGTACCAAGAGCGGCTGAAGGCATTGAACGCCTGCGACTTCGGCGACCTGATGCTGCACATGCTCAACATCTTCCGGCGCCACCGCGAGGTGCTGGAGGATTACCAGCGCCGCTTCAAATACATCCTGGTCGACGAATACCAGGACACCAACGCCGTGCAGTATCTGTGGCTGCGGTTGCTGGCGCAGGCGCACAAGAACATCTGCGTAGTGGGCGATGACGACCAGTCGATCTATTCGTGGCGCGGGGCGGAAGTCGCCAACATCCTCAAGTTCGAGAAGGACTTCCCCGGCGCGAAAGTGGTGAAGCTGGAGCAGAACTATCGCTCCACCCCGCATATCCTTGGCGCGGCTTCAGGGCTGATCCGCGCAAATAGCGAGCGGCACGAGAAAACGCTGTGGACCGAAGTGAACCATGGCGAGAAGGTGCGGGTGATCGGCGTGTGGGACGGGCCGGAGGAAGCGCGCCGGGTGGGCGAGGAGATCGAGCGGCTCGAACGCGAAGGCGCCCGGCTGGACCAGGTCGCCATACTGGTGCGCGCGCAATACCAGACGCGCGAGTTCGAGGACCGCTTCATCCAGATCGGCCTGGGCTATCGCATCGTCGGCGGTTTCCGTTTCTACGAGCGCGCCGAAATCCGCGATGCGCTCGCTTATCTGCGGGTGATCGCCCAGCCGCAGGACGATCTGGCCTTCGAACGTATCTACAACCAGCCCAAGCGCGGGCTCGGCGCGAAGACGCTCGAAAAGATGCACCTGCACGCGCGCCGCACCGGCATGCCGCTGGCCGCTGCATCGTTGCAACTTGCCGATAGCGACGAATTGCCCGCGCGCGCCGCGGCCACGATCGGCGCACTGCTGCGCCAGTTCCTCCACTGGCGCGAGCAGGCCGAGCAGGTAACTCCGGCTGACCTGTTGCGCATGGTGCTCGACGAAACCGGCTATAGCGAGATGCTCCAGAAAGAGCGCACCGCAGAGGCCGCCGGGCGGCTCGAAAACCTGTCCGAACTCGCGCGCGCGATGGAGGAATACGAAACGCTTGGCGATTTCCTCGAGCATGTCAGCCTCGTGATGGACAATGACGCGGCCGACGATGGCGAGAAGGTCACCATCATGACCATGCATGCCGCCAAGGGGCTCGAGTTCGACCATGTCTTCCTGCCCGGCTGGGAAGAAGGCGTGTTCCCCTCGCAGCGCGCGCTCGACGAAGGCGGGCTCGCCAGCCTCGAAGAGGAACGCCGCCTCGCCTATGTCGCGATCACGCGCGCACGGCGGCGCTGCACGATCCTCCACGCCGCCAATCGCCGCATCTACGGCCAATGGACCAGCAGCATTCCCAGCCGCTTCATCGAGGAGCTGCCGGCCGAACATATCGACCAGCACACCACGCTGACCGGCGGCGCTTCGCTGTGGCGCGCCAACTGGACCGAGAGCGAGGACCCCTTCGCGCATGTCAGCCGCGACCGGCCCGAGCGATCCTCGCACCGCGGCCCCGGCTGGCAACGCGCGCTTTCGACCGGATACGAGACCAAGCAAGTGCGGGTCCGCGAGAACACTCGAAGCGCGGCCAGCTTCGCCGCCAAGCCGCGCAGCGACATCGTCATCGGCGCGCGCGTGTTCCACGAGAAGTTCGGCTATGGCACGGTAACGGACCAGGAAGGCAACAAGCTGGAGATCGAATTCGAGCATTCGGGCACGAAGCGGGTGATCGACAGCTTCGTGAGCCTGGCGGACTGACTGGCGCAAGCTTCAGGTAGCGATTCAGGATTCGTCGTTCCCGCGCGCCGGGTCCCCGGCCCATGCGACACATGCGACACTGTCTTAAAGGAAAAATTTCTCCTCCCGCATTTGGGCGCAAAGGGTGGTTCCTGGGTGATGCGACGATGACAAAGAGCCCCGTGCTCTTGCCAGAACGCAGCCATGTAGGAAAATCCGAATGGCTAGAATGACCCAGAACTCGTCATTCCTGCAGTTGCGAAGCACAGCCGGAGGCTGAACGCGGGAATCCACGGAGAGTCGGCGCCAGTTTGCTTCTGGATTCCCGCGTTCGCGGGAATGACGGTGGGAGAGGTTTCTCATAGATGTCTGCTAACGACCCAATTGCAGACATTGCGACCAAACAGCTAGTCTGCTGGCTTCATGAGAATTTGGAGGGTGTTTGATGGAATTTCCGAAGGGGTCGCTCAATCTCTATATTACAAATCTTGGCGAACCATCAGAGAATGCACTTCGGATAGTGGTGGCAGAGGGACTGCTTGGGGAATCCACCGCCATAGAGTTTGCGGGTCACGACCTGGGTGAAGGGCGACCGATAGAAATTACAGATGCCTCCCGCCACTTCGAAATTTGGTGGGACAGCTATGTGGCCTACGCGGTTAGAGATGAAAGCTATTGGAAGGAAGAGAAGGGCGAACCGCCCTTAGGCGACCACCTTGACAGACGGTATGGCACCGCCTTTCAACGCTACGTCTCTGAGACAACCTTCGCAGATGACGAATACCCTGGCCCACTAGAGCACTGGTGCCTGACAACCCTAAATCACATTGTCGATGTGATTAGCGTCGGCCCTCCCAGAGTAATCCAGCGGAGCTAGCGTCCGCTTTCCACCCAAACGCAGACAAATTGCCAGCCACCACGCAGGCACCCTGGCCTCCGCGCGTTCGGCTTATCGGTAGTCTTCGAGGCGCTTGGGATCGGCGCGCGCACCAGCCCCTAAGCAGGCCGACAGCGCGCCTTAGCCTACTCCGATTTCGAGGAAGCTCGGCTTCGGGCCGTTCCATTCGCCTGCGGGGATCGGCTCGTCGTCCTCGTCGCGCTGGCGACGCGGGCGTTCTGCGCGTTCGGGCTTCGCTTCCCGCTCGCGGCGCGGCTTCCTGGGGCGCTCTTCGCGCGGTGCCTCGTCGCGACGGCGCGACTGCCGTTCCGGCTTCGCTTCCGGCTGCGGTTCGGGCTTCGCCTCTTCGGCAGGCTTTTCGACCAGCTCGACCCGCACGTCCTTCTTCCCGAACACGGGAACTTCGGCCTTGGTCAGCTTCTCGATATTGGCGATCGCTTCGGCATCGTCTTCGCCCACCAAAGTGAAGGCGCGGCCCTTCGCCCCGGCGCGGCCGGTGCGGCCGATGCGGTGGACGTAATCGTCCGGATGCCACGGCGTGTCGAAGTTGAAGACGTGGCTCACGCCCTTGATGTCGAGCCCGCGAGCGGCGACATCGGATGCCACCAGGATGTTGATCTCACCCTTCTTGAACCGGTCGAGTTCCTTGAGGCGCGAATTCTGGTCCATGTCGCCATGGATTTCGCCGCTGGCGAAGCCGTGCCGCTGCAGGCTCTGGTTGAGCTCGCGCACGGTCGTCTTGCGGTTGGCGAAGATAATCGCAGTCTCGACCAAATCGTGCTGCAGCAGCCAGCGCAGCGTTTCACGCTTCTGGCGGTTCCTGACCGGAATCTTGAAAGCGGTGATGTTCTCATTGGTGCTCGCCGCGCGGGTCACCTCGATCCGCTTGGGATTGCTGAGGAACTTCTTCGACAGCTTCTCGATCGGCGGCGGCATGGTGGCGCTGAACAGCAGCGTCTGGCGCGTTTCGGGCAGCTTCGAGCAGATGAATTCGATGTCGGGGATGAAGCCCATGTCGAGCATGCGGTCGGCTTCGTCGATCACCAGCAATTCGCAGCCATTGAGCAGGATCTTGCCGCGTTCGAACAGGTCCATCAGCCGCCCGGGAGTGGCGATCAGCACGTCGACCCCTTCGTCGAGGGCCTTGACCTGGTCGCCCATCTGCACGCCGCCGATCAGCAGCGCCATCTTGAGGTCGTGGTTCTTTCCGTATTTCTCGAAATTCTCGGCCACTTGTGCCGCGAGTTCGCGCGTCGGCTCGAGGATGAGCGAGCGCGGCATCAGCGCGCGGCGCCGGCCGTTGGCCAGCACGTCGATCATCGGCAGCACAAAGCTTGCGGTTTTCCCCGTGCCGGTCTGGGCGATGCCGATGATGTCTTTCATCATCAATACGGCGGGGATGGCCTCTGCCTGGATCGGCGTAGGCTCGCTATAGCCCGAGGTTTCGACGGCCTTGAGCAATTCGGGGGACAGGCCGAGATCGGCGAAAGTCATGCGTGGTTCGGTTTCCGGGTAATGGGCGCCTTGGGGCGCCGGTCATTGTGCAACCGCGAAGAAACTCCACAGCCCACGTCGCGCCCTTTGCCGAAAACCCTCTCAAAGTCAAGAAAACGCCGTCTGCGCGCACGCGTGGCGAGCCTGTGCGATCACTCGTAAACCGGCACCAGTTCGCGCAGCCGGTTGAGTTCGCAATTCGCCCCTGCCCGCGACTGCAGCTTGTCGCGGTCAATGCAGAGCTTCCCGTCGCGGTTCCGCTCGAGGTAGAAGCCCGAGTAGAAGTCCTTCGACCGGCAGGATTTTTCGAGCCGTGCGCTCACCATCCGGCGGTCGCGCATGAACAGCACCAACCGGTCCCCGCTGCCCGTCTGCACACCGGCGATCTCGTCGATCGACACGCATTTGCCGATCTTGCGCTCTTCATAGCGTGTGGGGCGCTGCACCTCGGCGAATTCGGCCATCAAATTCTGCCGCTCGGCCGCGCTGCGTGGCGCAATCCTGACCGTAACCCGGCGTTCGATCCGAACCTGGTAGGAAATCTGCGGAGGAAGCGGCGCCGACGCATCGAGCAATTCGCGAAAGGTGCTGCCCGGCGCTTGCGGCTCAACCGGAACGTCCGCCGGGGGCGCACCAAGTGGCAGCAAGAGCGCAAAGGGCGCAAGATAGGCAAATATGCTGGGCATGTCGTATCGATCGTGCCGACATTGCCGGCAAACTTCCCTGACCCCTTTGTCACCTCGTCATGCCGCTCTAGCATGGCGGCTTGAACGGAGGCTTAATCCGTTTTGCTATCTGCGCAAGCGCTGGCCATGCCCCACGCCGCTGTGGCATAGGCGCGGCATGTCATCGCTTTCCGATTTTGCACGCCGCGCCACCGAACTGCTTGGACCTCGCGGGTTTACCTGCGATCCCGACCTGCTCGAACCGTGGCTGACCGACTGGCGCGGACGCTATCACGGGCAGGCGCTGGGCCTTGCTTCGCCTTCAACACGCGAGGAAGTAGCCGCCTTCGTGAAGCTTTGTTCCGAATTCAACGTGCCGATCGTGCCGCAAGGCGGGAACAGCGGAATGTCGGGCGGCGCCACGCCCGATGAAAGCGGCAAATCGGTGCTGCTGTCGCTGAGGCGCATGGACCGGATCCGCAGCCTGAACCCTGCTTCGCGGCAAGCCGTTTGCGAAGCCGGGGTGATCCTGCAGACGCTGCATGAAGCGGCGGAGGAGCACGGCCTGCGCTTCCCGCTGACACTTGGCGGCAAGGGTTCCGCGACCATCGGCGGCCTCGTTTCCACCAATGCCGGGGGCACGCAGGTGCTACGCCACGGCACCATGCGTGCGCAGGTGCTGGGCATCGAGGCGGTGCTGGCCGACGGACAGATCTTCGATAGCCTTACCGCGCTGAAGAAAGACAATCGCGGTTTCGACCTCAAGCAATTGCTGATCGGATCGGAAGGCACGCTGGGGATCGTGACCGCGGCCAATTTGCGGCTGCTTCCAGCGATCGGCGATCGCGTGGTCGCATGGTGCGGCGTTGCTTCGATCGGCGATGCGCGGAAGCTGCTGCTGCATTTCGAGCAGGCGCTGCCCGACGAGCTCGAAGGCTTCGAAGTGGTCCCCGAGCATTGCCTCGACGCGGTGCTGGCGCATCTGCCCGGTTCGCGCGCGCCGCTGGCCGAACGCTATCAATGGCACGCGCTGGTCGAACTCGCGACCACGCCCGCAGACGCGGCTGCGCTGCGCGACAAGGCCGAGGCGGCGCTGGCCGAAGCGATGGAAGCGGGCATATTGCTCGACGCGACTATCGCCGCCAACGAGACGCAGGCCGACCAGTTCTGGCAGCTGCGCGATTCGATCGCTCCGGCTGAGCGCGCGATCGGGCCCGCGATTCAGCACGATATCTCCGTGCCGGTCGAACGCATGCCCGATTTCATCGAAGCGGCGATCCCCGAAGTCGAGGCGCGCTTCCCCGGTGTTACCGGCGTCGCCTTCGGCCACCTTGGCGATGGCAATGTCCATTTCCACGTGCTCGCGCCAGCTGGAGCGGCGCGCGGCGAATGGGAAGAAAGCCAAGGCAAGGCGGTCAGCCGCCACGTGCATGACCTTGTGGCCGAATGGGGCGGCTCGATCAGCGCGGAACACGGCATCGGCCAGATGAAGCGCGACGAACTGGGCCGCTTGGGCGACCCGGTGGCGCTGTCGCTGATGCGCAGCGTGAAGCACGCGCTCGACCCAAAGGGGCTGCTCAACCCGGGCAAACTCGTCCCGCTTGCCTCGCAAGCCGCTAGCGCCTAAAGCGCCTTCGTCCGGCCCGCTGGCTGTCCAGCGCGGCCGTTTTTTGAGTTTATAGCCACCTATTTCGGAGAGTTTCCATGGCAAGCGCGCCGCAGCCCCGTCTGCCCCTGTTTTTCAACGATTTGATGCCGCTCAACAGCCGCGATCACAAGAACTGGAAGAGCACACAGTTCACCAATCTCGACTTCCTCGGCAAGACGCACGCCGTCCCCGTGACCGTGGACGAATTCGTCGACGCGCAGCGCCATTTCCCGATCGTTTTCAGCTCGGGCGACAACCCCGTTCCGCTGGCGCTGATGGGCCTCAACGAAGGCGTGAACAGCTTCGTCAATGACGAAGGCATGGTCACCGAAAACGTCTATATGCCGGCCTATGTCCGCCGCTATCCCTTCATGCTCGCCAGGCTGAACCCCGACAGCGACGAACTGTCGCTCTGCTTCGACCCGAGCGCGGGCGTGATCGGCGATTTCGCGGAAGGCAACGCGCTGTTCGAAGGCGAAGGCGAACCCAGTGAGTTCACCAAGAACGTTCTCGATTTCTGCCAGAAGTTCGAGGAATCGGGCGCACGCACCAAGGCGTTCATGGATGAAGTGATCGCGCTCGACCTGCTGATGGAAGGCGAAATCGCCATCACCATGCAGGACAACCCCGACAAGCCCTTCATCTACCGCGGCTTCAAGATGGTCGATGAGAACAAGCTGCGCGAATTGCCGATTGAATCGGTCGAAGGACTCCACCGCAGCGGCATGATGATGCTGCTGCACGCGCACCTGTTCTCGATGAACCTCATGCGCGTGATTTTCGGGCGCCAGTCGCAGCAAGGCAAGGTCCCGGCACAGCAGGCGGAAGCCTGAGCAGACAGGTCGGCGAACCCGGAAATTCGCCGCGAAAGGCGGGGGGCTTGAATTGGCCCCCGCCAACACTTAGATTTCAGATGTTCGGGCACGGTTTCCCTCATAGCCTGCCCGGATGTTACGTCCCTGCGGGGGCGTATCCTCCCTGAACCTTGGCCACCTCGTGCGTTACGTACGAGGTGGTTTTTTATGGTTCGGGACGCTATTCGGCGGCCTGCCTGAACGATGCCTCGCCCGCCATCCGCGCAACCGCAGCACCCAATTCGCGAACGAATCCGGCGATTAGCCGCGCGAGTGGCACAATCCGCGCAGTCGGCTCCACCAATTGCGCATCGAGATAGGTCGACCGGCAAACTTCGAGCTGAACCGCATGCAGCCCATTCGCAGGCGCGCCATGCGTATCGAGCACGAAACCCCCGGCATAGGGTCGATTGTGAGCGACCACCCTGCCCTTCGCTTCGAAATATCGATAACCGTGGCTCACCAATCCCGCATCGCATGACGTGCCGAACCGGTCACCCAGCACGAAATGCGGTGGCTCGGGCTGGCCGGGCGAGCGGCGCAATGGCGGCATCGAATGCATGTCGACCAGCAAGGCCGCGCCCCATTCATCGCGAATGCGGGCCAACTCGCGCGCGGTCGCAGCATGATAGGGCCGATGGATACCCTCGATCCGCTGCTCCAGCTCCTCGCGGCCGATCTGGCCGCGCCAGATCTCTCCGAAGCCTGCCAGGCGGCGCGGGATCAGGCCCAGCCCGCTTCGCGCTCGCCTGTTCGCCTGCGAATGACGGACCGGATGCGGCCGCTGGCCCGCGATCATGTCCCAGTCGATATCGTCGCGCGCGCGATTGAGATCGAGCATGGCACGCGGCGCATGGGCGACGATCAGCGCTGCACCCGTCTGCCGCGCCACTTCCTGCGCGACCAGGTCGATCATCCGGTCTTCCAGCCTCAGGCAGGCGTAGTCTGCGTCGCGCATCTCGGCCAGCAGCGCGGAGGGATAATCGCGTCCGGCATGCGGCACGGTGATCAGGACCGGTATGGGCGAAGATGCGGGCGATAGCAGGGTAAAGGCCGGCCGCTGCTCGAGCCCGGCGATGAAACCGCCGCTCTCTGACCGCATGTTCGGTGATTCGTGCCCCTCTGGCGCCATGGCTCCAGTGCTGCCCTTTCGCGCCGCGCCTGTCAAAGCGATCCCGCCAGAAAGGAATGCTCCACCGACTGTCTCAATTCCGGGCACCCCCGCCGACGGGTAAGATTTCTTAAGCGGTGACCGGTATGACGCCCGTATGACTGTTGCATCCACCTTGCGGATTCTCCTGGCCGAAGACGAGGAAGCCATGCGCACCTATCTGGAGCGCGCCCTCACCAATGCCGGCTATGAAGTGGTCGCGGTAGAACGCGGCACGGCGGCCGTGCCCTTACTGGAAGAACAGCATTTCGACCTGCTCCTGTCCGACATCGTCATGCCGGAAATGGACGGGATCGAACTGGCGCAGCGTTGCGCCGAACTTTCTCCGCGCACCAAAGTGATGTTCATCACCGGGTTTGCGGCGGTTTCGCTCAAGGCCAGCCGCGAGCAGCCGCACGCCCGCGTGCTGTCCAAGCCCTTCCATTTGCGTGACCTCGTGCTCGAAGTAGAGCGCATGTTCGAAGATCAACGCGAAGCTTCGCTCTGAATTTGGGCCGAATCGCTTGATTGGCGGCAAGGCTCAAGCTAAAGGGCCGCCTCCGCCGCCCACAAAGCGGCGTTTCGATGGTGCGGGCGTATAGCTCAGTGGTAGAGCACTATGTTGACATCGTAGGGGTCGGAAGTTCAATCCTTCCTACGCCCACCATCGGACTTTCCTTGACTCTCAGACATTCGGCGCGGCCCATCCGGGCCGCTTGGCCTTCGCGGCAAGAGCTGCGGCGCGCTGTCGCGCTCGCGCACTGCTGACGGCAGTCCGTTTCCCCCAAGCCCCGCCAAGCGGACCGCAAGGCCGACCGGCCGCCCGCAGCGAAGCGACCGCCAGGTCGCGTGAGCGAGGAAATCGCACGTCGGATGGCGTGCGCAAACACAAACGCCCCCTGACTTGCACCCGCGCGCCCCTCTGCTAAAGCGCCCGCATATTTCCATTCCCCAATTTTCAGCGAACAGGGACATCATGCAGAAAATCCAGGTCAAGAACCCGGTCGTCGAACTCGACGGCGACGAAATGACGAGAATTATCTGGCAGTGGATCCGCGAGCAGCTGATCCTGCCTTACCTCGATGTCGACCTGAAATATTACGACCTCTCGATCGAGCACCGTGACGAGACGGACGACCAGGTTACGGTCGATGCCGCCAATGCCATCAAGCAGTATGGCGTGGGCGTGAAGTGCGCCACGATCACTCCGGACGAAGCGCGCGTCGAGGAATTCCACCTCAAGAAGATGTGGAAGAGCCCCAACGGCACGATCCGCAACATCCTGGGCGGCGTCGTGTTCCGCGAACCGATCGTGATCGAGAACGTGCCGCGGCTCGTGCCGGGCTGGACCGATCCGATCGTGGTCGGCCGCCATGCCTTTGGCGACCAGTATCGCGCCACCGACACGCTGATCCCCGGCCCGGGCAAGCTGCGGCTGGTGTTCGATGGCGAAGACGGCACCAAGCTCGACCTCGACGTGTTCGATTTCCCGAGCGCGGGCGTCGCCATGGCGATGTACAATCTCGACGATTCGATCCGCGACTTCGCACGTGCCAGCTTCAACTATGGCCTGAACCTCGGTTGGCCGGTCTACCTCTCGACCAAGAACACCATCCTCAAGGCCTATGACGGCCGCTTCAAGGACCTGTTCCAGGAAGTGTTCGACAACGAAGGCTTCGCCGAGAAGTTCAAGGAAAAGGGCATCGTCTACGAACACCGCCTGATCGATGACATGGTCGCTTCGGCGCTGAAGTGGAACGGCAAGTTCGTTTGGGCCTGCAAGAACTACGACGGCGACGTGCAGTCGGACACGGTGGCGCAGGGCTTCGGCTCGCTCGGCCTGATGACTTCGGTGCTGATGACGCCCGACGGCAAGACCGTCGAAGCCGAAGCCGCCCACGGCACAGTCACGCGCCACTATCGCCAGCACCAGCAGGGCAAGGCGACCAGCACCAACCCGATCGCTTCGATTTTCGCCTGGACCCGCGGCCTGATGTATCGCGGCAAGTTCGACGGCACGCCCGACGTGGTGCGCTTCGCCGAAACGCTCGAACGCGTCTGCATCGAAACGGTCGAAAAGGGCCAGATGACCAAGGACCTGGCGCTGCTGATCGGCCCCGAACAGAACTGGCTCACCACCGAGCAGTTCTTCGAGGCGATCGTGCAGAACCTCGAAAAGGAAATGGCCAGCTGGGCCTGACCCGGAACTGCCCTGCAGGGCTTGCGTAAGTAAAGGGCGGGCCATCGATGCGATGGGCCGCCCTTTTCGTTTCCGAGGAGGAATTGACGCAATGACCGAAACCCGCCGAAAGGCCCGGCTCGAAGTCCGCCAGGCAAAGCCCAAGGATGTCCGTGCGATCGCCGACCTCGTGCGGCGCGCCTATGACGATCTGCCCGCCTACACGCATGGCGAGATCCGCGGGCAGCTGAACAACTATCCCGACGGCTGTTTCATTGCGAAGCTCGATGGCAAACTGGTCGGATATTGCGCCTCGATCCGCTTGAGCCAGCAGCTCGCCCTGTCGGACCACAGTTGGGACGAAGTGACCGGCAACGGCTTCGGCAGCCGCCACAATCCCAAGGGCGAATGGCTCTACGGCTATGAAATGTGCGTCGATCCGAAGGTGCGCGGGACGCGGATCGGGCGGCGGCTTTACGAAGAGCGTCGCGCGCTGGCCGAGCGGCTCGACCTGAATGGAATTGTGTTCGGCGGCAGGATGCCCGGCTATGCCCGCGCGCTTCGCCGCAAAGTCAATCGGGCCGAGAACCCGCAGGACTATCTGCAGAAGGTAATCGACGGGAAGATCCACGATCCGGTGCTGCGCTTCCAGCTCGCCAACGGGTTCGAGCCGCAAGGGATCATTGCCAACTACCTGCCCGAAGACAAACCTTCGCTGGCGAATGCCGTGCGCATGGTGTGGCGCAATCCCTATGTCGACGGCGATGCACCGATCAAACACCGGCTTCCACGCGGCGTGGAAAGCGTGCGGATCGCGACGTGCCAGCTGCAATCGCGCGCCGTTTCGGGGTTTGACGAGTTCATCAAACAGATCGAATATTTCGTCGATGTTGCAGCCGATTACGAGGCAGATTTCATAGTCTTTCCCGAGCTGTTCACACTGATGCTGCTCAGCGCCGAACCCAAGGAATTGCCGCCCGCCGAAGCGATCGCGGCATTGAGCCGATACACGCCGCGCATCCGCACCGCGCTCAGCGAAATGGCGCTCAACTACAACATCAACATCATCGGCGGTTCGCACCCGACCCAGATGGACGATGGTGACATCCACAACGTCGCCTATGTCTGCCTGCGCGACGGATCGATCCACGCGCAGGAGAAGATCCACCCCACGCCCAACGAAGCCTATTGGTGGAACATCAAGGGCGGCGACAGCATCGACGCAATCCAGACCGATTGCGGGCCGATCGGGGTACTGATCTGCTACGATAGCGAATTTCCCGAACTCGCCCGCCGCCTGGTCGATGAAGGCGCAAGGATCATCTTCGTGCCCTTCTGCACTGACAGCCGACAGGGCTATATGCGGGTGCGCTATTGCTCGGCAGCGCGTGCGATCGAGAACCAGTGCTATGTCGTGCTGAGCGGCAATGTCGGAAACCTGCCCAACGTTGCGAACATCGACATCCAATATGCGCAGAGCTGCATCCTGACGCCTTGCGACTTCCCCTTCGCGCGAGACGGGATCGCTGCGGAAGCGAGCGAGAATGTGGAGACGCTGACGATCAGCGACGTCAATCTGGCGGATTTGAGCTGGGCGCGGGCCGAAGGCACCGTGCAGAACCTGGCCGACCGCCGCTTTGACTTGTACCGCATCGAATGGGACAAGCGGGTGGGCAAGATCAGCCCTTCGATTGGCGAAGACGGAGAGACTTCGGCCCCAATCACCGGCCCGCATGCGGGCCGCGGCGGATAAGTCCCCTAAACGGGTGACGAAGGCGGTTCGCTCGCTATAGAGGAGCCATGGCCGGAGAACTTGCCCCATCCCCCATGCTGTCCGATGCGCTGGTGATCCTCGGCGCTGCCGGGATCGTGATTCCGGTCTTCGCGCGCTTCCGCATCACTCCGATCATCGGCTTCATCCTGATCGGCATCGCCGTGGGGCCATACGGCCTCGGCAAGCTGGTGCCGCAAGTGCCGTGGCTGGAACACGTCACCATCACCAATGCCGAAGGGCTCAAACCCTTTGCCGAATTCGGGATCATCCTGCTGTTGTTCGCAATCGGGCTTGAGCTGAGCTTCAACCGATTGTGGCAATTGAGGAAACTCGTGTTCGGGCTGGGCGCGCTCGAGCTGCTGATCATCGGCTCGTCGCTGGCCGCATTCCTCGGATTCGTGAACGGGCAGGCCTGGACCGGGGCGATTGCGCTGGGCTTTGCGCTCGCCTTCTCCTCGACTGCAATCGTGCTGCCGATTTCGGGCACCAAGACACCGGTCGGACGCGCGGCGCTGTCGATGCTGCTGTTCGAGGACATCATGATCGTGCCGATCGTGTTCATCCTCGGCGCGCTGGCGCCGCATGCACAGGAAGGCGGGCTGGAAGGCCTGGTCGACACGCTGTGGCAAGGCGGGCTCGTCGTGCTGGCGCTACTCGTATTGGGCCGCCTCGCCCTGCCGCGCCTGTTCGCGCAGGCAGCACGGACCAAGAGCCCCGAACTGTTCCTCGCTGCGTCATTGCTGGTGGTGATCGGCGCGAGCCTGGCGACCGCCGCCACCGGCCTTTCGCCGATCGTCGGGGCGCTGATTGCGGGGCTGCTGATCGCCGAAACCGAATATCATGCCGAAGTCGAAACGATCATGGACCCTTTCAAGGGCCTCGCACTTGGCGTGTTCCTGATCACGGTCGGCATGAGCATCAACCTGCTGACGATCTGGGAAAACCTCGGTCCCATCATGCTCGCCGTGGTCGGTGTGCTGGTGTTCAAGGCCATTGTCACCGGGACCCTGCTGCGCCTGATGGGCGCGCGGCGCGGCACCTCCGCCGAAACCGGCGTACTGATGGCCAGCCCCAGCGAAACCACGCTGATCGTGCTCACGGCCGCGAGTTCGGCGCTGCTGATCGACGCCGAAACCGCGCAATTCTGGCAAATCGTCACGGCAATCGGCCTGACCGTCACGCCGCTGCTGGCCCGCCTTGGCCGCGCGCTGGGGCGGCGGGTCGAGCCTGTACCCGAACTGGTTGAGA
Source organism: Altererythrobacter litoralis (assembly GCF_036324225.1). Taxonomy (NCBI): domain Bacteria; kingdom Pseudomonadati; phylum Pseudomonadota; class Alphaproteobacteria; order Sphingomonadales; family Erythrobacteraceae; genus Altererythrobacter; species Altererythrobacter litoralis. The sequence goes on along the minus strand of NZ_JAZDQV010000001.1, from coordinate 93,497 downwards.
GCGATGGCGACGAACCGCGCACCATTATTGTCGGCGCGGGGCGTGTCGGGCGGCTGGTGGCCGACATGCTGTCGCGGCACAACAAGCCCTATGTGGCGATCGACTCAGACTCCGACCTGATCGAGCGGGCCAAGCGCGAAGGCTATCGCGCGACATTCGGCGATGCCGCTCGCGGGGACGCGCTGTCGCGGCTGGGGATCGAGACGGCGCCGGCGGTGGTGCTGACCATGGACGAGCCGGTGCTGGCACAGCGGCTGGTCGCCAAGTTGCGCGCCGCCTATCCGGAACTGCTCATCGTGGCGCGCGCGCGCGATCCCGAACATGCCGCCGCACTCTATCGTGCGGGCGCAAGCCATGCCGTGCCCGAAACGCTTGAGGCGACGCTGCAGCTATCCGAAGCGGTGCTGGTAGACATCGGGGTTGCCATGGGCCCCGTTATCGCTTCGATCCACGAGAAGCGCGACGAGTTCCGCGTCCAGCTCGAACGAGATGGCGAGCTGGACTATCGCCCGAAACTGCGGACTACCACCAACGAAGCCTAGCTATGGGCGTCAGGCGCTGACCTTGGCCAGCGCATCCTTCACCGCAGCCAGCGCTTCGGCCGCCTTGCTGCCATCCGGCCCGCCGCCCTGCGCCATGTCGGGGCGGCCACCGCCGCCCTTGCCGCCAAGCGCTTCCACGCCAACGCGCACCAGCTCGACCGCATTGAAGCGGCTGGTCAGATCGTCGGTCACTGCCACTGCGAAGGCGGCCTTGCCATCGTTGACGGCAACCGCTGCCGCGATGCCGGAACCGAGCCGCTGCTTCACCTCGTCGAGCAAGGGGCGCAGGTCCTTGGGGTCGAGCCCTTCGAGCACCTGCCCGCTGAACTTAACGCCCGCAATGTCTTCGTCCGCGTTCTGTGCAGCACCGGCAGAGCCGCCACCGCCCAGGGCAAGCGCCTTCTTGGCATCGGCCAGTTCCTTCTCGAGCCGCTTGCGCTCCTCGAGCAGGGCCGCGAGCCGCGCCGGGACTTCCTCGGGCGTCGCGCGGATTTCGCTCGCTGCTGCCTTGAGCGCTTCTTCACGATCGACCAGCCAGCGCCGCGCTGCTTCGCCGGTGAGCGCTTCGATCCGGCGGACGCCAGAGCTGACTGCGCCTTCGGACACGATGCGGAAAATGCCGATATCGCCGGTCGCCTTCACATGGGTGCCGCCGCACAGTTCGACCGAATAGTTGCGCCCGCCATCGCCCTTGCGGCCCATCGAGAGCACGCGTACTTCGTCGCCATATTTCTCGCCGAACAGCGCCAGTGCACCCGCAGCGACGGCATCGTCCGGGCTCATCAACCGCGTGCCGACCGGCTCATTGGCGCGGATTTCGGCATTCACTTCGGCTTCGATCGCAGCAATCTCTTCCGCGGTCAGCGGCTTGGGATGCGAGAAGTCGAAGCGGAAACGGTCGTCTGCTACCAGCGAACCCTTCTGCGTCACATGTTCGCCCAGCGTGTTGCGCAGCGCGGCATGCACAAGGTGCGTCGCCGAGTGGTTGGCGCGGATGCGATCGCGTCGCGCGGTGTCGACCGCGAGATGCACCGTATCGCCCAAGGCGATCGCGCCCGCCATCACTTTCGCATGATGCGCATGCAACCGGCCAAGCGGCTTGGAGGTGTCGGTGACTTCAGCCTTGAGCCCGGCAGCGGTGGTTATGGTGCCGACATCGCCGGTCTGGCCGCCGCTTTCGCCATAAAAGGGCGTCTGGTTGGTCAGGATGATGACCTCGTCGCCCGCCTCGGCACGGTCGGTTTCGGCACCGTCCTTGACCAGCGCAACCACGCGCCCTTCCCCGTTGGTCGAGGCATAGCCGGTGAATTCGGTGGCGCCTTCGCGCTCGGCAATGTCGAACCAGACTTCGCCTGCGGCGGCATCGCCCGAACCCTTCCACGCAGCGCGCGCGGCGGCCTTTTGACGCGCCATGGCGACATCGAAGCCCGCGCGATCGACACCGATCCCACGTGATCGCAGCGCATCTTCGGTCAGGTCGTAGGGGAAGCCATAGGTGTCATAGAGCTTGAAGGCGGTCTCGCCGTCGAGTTCACCGCCCTCGCCCATCGTGCCGGTGGCTTCGTCGAGCAGGCGCAGGCCCTTTTCGAGCGTGCGGCGGAACTGGGTTTCCTCACGCTGCAGCACTTCCTGGATCAGCGCCTGGCCGCGCACGAGTTCCGGATAGGCCTGGCCCATCTCGGTCACCAGCGCGGGCACGAGCCGGTGCATCAGCGGTTCGCTCGCACCCAGCAAGTGCGCGTGGCGCATCGCGCGGCGCATGATCCGCCGCAGCACATAACCGCGCCCTTCGTTCGACGGCAGCACGCCATCGGCCATCAGGAAGCTCGTCGAACGCAAGTGATCGGCGATCACCCGGTGGCTCGCCTTGTGTTCGCCAGCGGCCTTCACTCCGGTAAGGTTCTCCGAAGCGGCGATCAGCGCCTTGAAAGTGTCGGTATCGTAATTGTCATGCACGCCCTGCATCACCGCAGCGATGCGTTCGAGCCCCATGCCGGTGTCGATCGAGGGCTTGGGCAGTTCCCCGACGATCTCGTCCGCCGCCTGTTCGAACTGCATGAACACCAGGTTCCAGATCTCGACGAAGCGGTCGCCATCCTCGTCCGGGCTGCCCGGAGGGCCGCCGAAAATGTGCTCGCCGTGATCGTAGAAGATTTCCGAACACGGTCCGCACGGACCGTCAGAACCCATCGCCCAGAAATTGTCCTTGGTCGGGATGCGAATGACACGCTCTTCGGGCAGGCCCGAAATCTTGCGCCAGAGGTCGAACGCCTCATCGTCCGTATGATAGACGGTGGCCGTAAGGCGATCAGACGAGATGCCCCAATCCTTCGTCAGCAGCGTCCATGCATGCAGGATCGCCTGCTCCTTGAAATAATCCCCGAAGGAGAAATTTCCGAGCATCTCGAAGAAGGTGTGGTGACGCGCGGTATAACCGACATTGTCGAGATCGTTATGCTTGCCCCCTGCGCGAACGCATTTCTGCGAGCTGGTGGCGCGCGGTGCAGGCGGCGTTTCGAGCCCGGTGAAGGCATTCTTGAACGGTACCATGCCCGCGTTGACGAACATCAACGTGGGATCGTTATACGGAACGAGCGGTGCGCTCGGGATCTCGGCATGGCCGGCGCCCGCGAAATAGTCGAGGAAGGACCGGCGGATATCGTTGGTCGACGTCATGCAAGCGCAGTTAGGGCTTAGCTGCGCCTGCGGCAAGGCGTTATCGCCGCCTAATTGTGCGTTGCGGAAACGATCCAGACGCCTGCGCCAAGGCTGACGATACCGTCCTTCAGATTGCGCCCCGCGAGTTCGGCCAGTTTGCCCTGAACTTCAGCGCGCGCCGCATCGTCCATTCCCGCCAGCGCGCGGGCTGCCGGGCCGATCCGGCTGAAATAGCTGACGGCGTCTGCAATCGGATCGTCACCCGCACCCGCGATCATGGCAAAGTCGAACGGCTCGAAGCGGATATCGCGCCAACCTGCATCGGAAAGTACGCTTTCTACCCGCGCATTGTCGGCAAAGGCAAAGGGCCCGGGTGCATGAGGATCGGGCGGCGGAGTACCGGGTTCTGCGGGAATGAGCCGACCGGCTTCGCCGAAGAAGGGATTCTCCGAAACCTCGCGGAAGCAGGAGAACAGCATCTGCGCGCCGCTGGCCGTGGCCGCACGCAGGTTGGCAAATGCCGCAACCGGATCGGGGAAGAACATCACCCCATGGCGCGACATGAGCAGGTCGGGCCGGGCACCGGCATCAGGCTGCCATGCAGCCGCATCGGCAAGTTCAAAGCTCAAATTCGGCGCATTGCCGGCTCGTTCACGCGCCACTTCGATCAAATCGGGCGAAACGTCGACCCCGATTACATCGGCGGCGGGCCGTTGCCTTGCCACCTTGAGGGAAAGTTCCCCCGCACCGCACCCGACATCGAGTGCATGGGTGAACTCCAGTGCAAGGATTCGTCGTTCGAGCTCGGCAGTGAGATGCGAGAAGCTACGATCAGTCCGCTGCCATTCGTGCGCCCAGGATTTCCCCACGCGCCCCTGCCATTCCTGCGCATCCATTCCCGCCATGTCGACTTCCACTCCATTGCTTTGACGCCGCCCGGACCTTGCCGGTGCCGCCGCGCGAGCCATGCGCGCTGGCATGGCGGAATGCAACATATGGTGCAGACAGCGAAAAGCCGGCGCAGCCTTTCAAGGGGGAGAGGCGCACGCCGGCTTTCCGGGTTTCCGGGCGCCAGTCCGAAAGGACCGCCTGCGCCCGCTTGAGGGTCAGTCTTCTGGGTCCGCGTCCGGGCCCGTCATCATCTCCTCGGCGACCTTGTCGGTTTGGCTGCGAATGGCAGCTTCCAACTTGTCGCAAAGCTCGGGATTGTCCTTGAGGTATTGCTTGGCATTCTCGCGGCCCTGGCCGATCCGGATACTGTCATAGGAGAACCAGCTACCGGACTTCTCGACCAGCCCTGCCTTGACGCCCAGGTCGAGGATCTCACCAATCTTCGAAATGCCTTCGCCATACATGATGTCGAATTCGACCTGCTTGAACGGCGGGGCGACCTTGTTCTTGACCACTTTCACGCGAGTGGTGTTGCCCACGATGTCATCGCGGTCCTTGATCTGGCCGGTGCGGCGGATGTCGAGCCGGACCGAAGCGTAGAACTTGAGCGCATTGCCGCCGGTCGTGGTTTCGGGGTTACCGTACATCACGCCAATCTTCATGCGCAGCTGGTTGATGAAGATCACCATGCACTTCGAACGGCTGATCGAACCGGTCAGCTTGCGCAGCGACTGCGACATCAGGCGGGCCTGCAGGCCGACATGGCTGTCACCCATCTCGCCTTCGATTTCGGCCCGCGGCACCAGCGCGGCCACCGAGTCCACCACCAGCACGTCGATTGCATTCGAGCGCACGAGCGTGTCGGTGATTTCGAGCGCCTGTTCGCCCGTATCGGGCTGCGACACGATCAGCTCGTCGATATCGACTCCGAGTTTCTTCGCGTAAACCGGGTCAAGCGCGTGTTCGGCATCGACGAAGGCAGCAGTGCCGCCGGCCTTCTGCGCTTCAGCGATGACATGCAGCGCCAGCGTGGTCTTGCCCGAACTTTCGGGGCCATAGACTTCGATCACGCGGCCCTTGGGCAGGCCGCCGATACCCAGCGCAATGTCGAGGCCGAGCGAGCCGGTCGAAATCGATTCGACATTCATCGCTTCCTTCGAGCCCAGCTTCATCGCCGAGCCCTTGCCAAAGGCCCGGTCAATCTGGGCAAGCGCGGCTTCGAGCGCCTTCTGACGATCCACGGATGACTCCTTTTCAACCAGTTTCAGATTCGTCGCCATCGCATGGCCTCCCTTGCTTGCCTAGGGCCGTTAGCCGGTTATCGACTGCCCTGTTGGGAGGTTATGTATCTGCTTTGTTCCATAAGAACAAGTGGGGAACGAAATTTTTCCTACAAGCCCGATTTTCAGTCGTTGTGGCGGATCCAGAAGCGCTGTTCGGCCGCCTCGCCCGGCTTCACCTTCACTACAATCACCTGTCCGCCATCCTTCAGTTCGAGCCCACGCACCGGGCGCACCTGCCAATCCAAGGCCGACCCGATCTCAAGCCGGACAGTGGCGCTTTCGCTGCCTGCATTGGTCAGCACCGCGCGCATTTCCTGCCAGTCCGACTTCTGCGCACCTGCCTTCTCGATGGCACCGGTCAATCCGCATTGTGCAAACACCTTGGTGCTCGCACCCAGCCCGAACTCGACCTCCTGCCCCACGGCATAGTCGCGGATGCCGTCTTCGCCGATAAGGAGATCGCCGTAGGATGACGGCTCGAACACGGTCACCCCGCCACGCGGCAGCGAAACGCCCAGCCCGTTCCTACTCTCGTTGTCGGTACGGAAGAAGAGGCGCGCGGGCCCGAATGCCTCATCCGGCTCCAGCGGGCGATAGAGCGCGCAATCGGCTTTATAGATGAACTCACCGCGCACCTCGTCCCTGGCGAGGAAGGCGACCTGCTTCAGCCCCTTGGCATTCACCGTAATCGGTTCGGGCACTCGGAACAGCTTGAGGTCGCCAAGGTTCTCTTCGCCGGCAAGCACCGCAACCGGCGAGGCCGCTTCGAAGCTTTCCCGCTGCATGCGCGCGCCGGTGACGGTGATCATGTCTGCCATGGCCGGTGGCATGGGCGGCGGCGCGGGATAGGGTTCGGGATAGGTCCCCGTCGCGGTGCTGCCGATCGGCCAGCATTCGAGCCGCAACGGCTCGCCGCGCGGCGGCGCGGCCAGTTGCTCGAAATCGCTCTCGACATTGAGCGTGCCCGCCACCACCAGCAATTCGGCATTCTCGAAGCTCTGGCCATTGTCATTCACCAGCGTCAGCCAGCTGAGCATGCGCATCTGCTTGCGCCCCTTGGCGCCGCCCTCGGCAAGCGTCGCGACGTAGTGCGCCTGCCAGTCGAAGCCCCATGCAAGATAGGTCAGCCGCACCTGATAGGTGCCGCCTGTGGCATCGCTGGTGTCGATACTGAACACCGGCTGCGACGAGAGCCCCGGCGGCACGCCATCGAAACTCAGGCGTTCGGGCAGGCCCGCGCAACGCACCGCTTCATAGCCTTGCGAGGTCTGCAGCACGATGCCGCCATCTGCACGGGTCCGCACAATGGCGCGCTCGCTTTGCTCCGTCCCGGTTGCAGGGTTGGTGCGCGTAATGGTGACGCGATTGCCAAGCGTGCCGTCGACCAGCGCCGCCGGAGAGAGCAACGCGGCATTGCGGTTCTTCTCGATTTTCCCGCCCGGCAGGCCGGTCACGATCGCCGACACGGCGATCATGCCTTCCGCCACCCCGGTGAAGCGGATGGTCGATTCGCCCGGCGGCAAGGTAACGGTCCGCGTCTCGCTGATCATGGCGAACCCGCGCGGGTCGTTACGGTCGAAGGCCCCGCCATCGGGGTCGCGATAGATCGTGACGGCGACCTGCTGCGGCGCCGAAGCGTCGACCGCTTCGCGCGCAGCCAGCGGCGCGCCGAGCAGAGCCAGCAAAGCGGTCAGAACGGCGCGAAGCCGAAGCATCGGATCAATACCGGGTTGCGTAGCTGACGCGCACCACGCGCTCGCCATTGGCGGGCACAGTGATCACATATTTGCGCTTGTCGGCATTGAGCTGTTCGCCCGGCAAATCCTCGCTGAGGATACGATAGTCGCGGCTCCACCAGCCCCGGTCGAGCCCCGCCTGCACCAGTTCGACCTCGACCTGCGAGGATTTCGCATTGGTCAGCGTATAGCGCATGGTGGTGACCCAATATTCGGACTTGTTGACCCGTTGCGTCGTGCCGGTCACTGCCTGCCCATCGGGCAGCTTGACCGTGAAGCGTTCGAAATCTTCCCATTGCCGTTCGGTGATCCGGTCGCGGTTCAAGACTTCGGATTTCACGAAGATGTCGAAGGCATCGCCGGTGCGCAGCGTCAATTCGCTACCCATCGGGGTATGGTCAATGCCGCTTTCGCCGATGAACTGCGGGCTGCCCTGCCGGTCGCGCTGGTAGAACCGCACCGTTCCTGCAGGCAAGGCATCGCCCAGCCCGCCCGATTTCGATGAACTGAAAGCGATCTGGCTGCTGACGTTCTGCGGCTGGTCGTAATTCGCCAGCCAGCCGACCGTGTGGCCATAGACCTTGCGCGCAGCAACGCCCTGCACATCGAGGAAGCTCACCTGCTTGGTCTGCGCATTGGCGATCGTGGTGCGCGCGGCGATCGGATAGAGATAGAAATCGCCCACCTGTTCGCGGTTTGCGCTTTCGGTGCCCGGCCTCACCTGCGGCGTGCCTCGCGGCACAGGGCGATAGGGGTAGCCATTATATTGCTGCTGGCTTGTCGCCGGGTTGCCCGCCACCAGCAGCGTATCGGCGTTGTTGAAAGTGGTGCCGGTGTTGTTGGTCAGCGTGACCCAGCCCTGCATATCGATGGTGCCGCGCGCCTCATCGAACAGCGCGACATAATCCGCATTCCAGCCCAGCCCTGGCGTGAGGTAGCGGATCGAGGCCGGCCGCACGCCCGCCCGCTGGCTTTGCACATTGACCGACAGCGTGGGCCGCGCGCGCAAGTTTGGCGGAACCCCGTCAAACACGACACGCACCGGCAAACCGTCATCGCGGAGGACCTCGATACGGTCGCCTATCTGGATCACCACGCCCCCTGCCGTGGAGAGTACCTTGGCGCGTTCGCGCGTCTCGACCCCGGTGGCGGGATTGGTGCGGATCAGCGTTACGGTCTGACCGATCGCCTTTTCCATCATCTTCTGGGGTGTGAGCAGGTCGAAATCGAAATTCTGTTCGACGATCGCGGCGCCACTGGCAGCGAAGCTCAGCGTTTCAGGACGGATACGGGCCGACACATCGGGAAATTCGATGCGGCTGCGCCCGGCTGCAATGGCGATCTGCCGCACGTCCTGCACCAGCGCCAAGTCGTTATTGTAGATGGTGACCGAGACGTCGCCCTGCGCGCTGTCGCCGGATTGCGAAAGGACCGCTGTGCTCGTCGCCAGCAGGCCGCCCGCAAGCAAGGCCCGCTTCCACTTGCGCAAATTCGCCATGATTTCCTCCTCCCGGCTTACCAAGTCACTGTTTCACCATACGAAGGTGAACGAATGCTGGCCGGCGAGGAAAACCGGGCTAGCGCTTGGCCAATCCGCGCATGATCCCGGCCACCTTGTCGCTGATGTCCTGCACGCTGAAGGGCTTCGCCAGGAAGTGCATCTTGGGAATGTCGATATCCTTGCGCAGCTGCTCTTCGGCATAGCCCGACATGAACAGCACCGGCAATTCAGGATGCGACTGGCGGATTGCGCGCGCCATCGCCGGGCCATCCATGCCGGGCATCACCACGTCGCTCACGACCAGGTCGAACTCACCCCCGGCAGTGATCGCGGAAAGGCCCTCTTCGCCATCGCTGCAGGCGGTGACGACATAGCCTGCGCGGCTGAGCGCGCGTTCGGCCACAGCCCGCACCATGTCTTCATCCTCGACCAGCAGGATCCGGCCGCCGCCCGACCATTCGCTAGCTTCCTGCTCGACCGGCGCCTGCGGAGCCTGCGGCACGGCGCCATGATGCGCGGGCAGATAGACCGAGAAGCGCGCGCCGATCACGCGGCCGCCCGTGCCCTTCACATTGTCCGCGAACAGGAAGCCGCCCGATTGCTTGACGATACCATAGGCGGTTGAAAGGCCCAGCCCGGTGCCCTTGCCCTGCTCCTTCGTGGTGAAGAAAGGCTCGAACAGCTTGGGCATGACCTGCGGCGGGATTCCGCCGCCGGTGTCCTCCACAATCAGCACTGTATAGTCGGCCGCAGGCAGGATCTCCGAGCCCATCTGCTCGACCTGCCGCATGTTGATGCGGCGCGTGGTGAGCGTGATCTGTCCGGCACCGCCACGGTGCGACTGGATCGCATCGCGCGCGTTGACCGCCAAATTCATGATCACCTGTTCGAGCTGCTGCGGGTCGGCCCGCACCGGGCTAAGGTCGCGATCATGCTTGACCTTGTATTCGATCTTCTCGCCCAGCAGCCGCTTGATGAGCGGAGCCACTTCGCTGACCACATCAGGCAACTGGATGATTTCCGGCCGGAGCGTCTGCTGCCGCGAGAAAGCGAGCAATTGCCGAGTCAGCGATGCCGCGCGGTTCGAATTGTTCCGGATCTGCTGGATATCGTCATAATCGCTGTCGCCCGGGGTGTGGCGGAGCAGCATGAGGTCGCACGTGCCGATGATCGCGGTCAGCACATTGTTGAAGTCATGCGCGACGCCGCCCGCGAGCTGCCCCACCGCCTGCATCTTGGTCGCTTGCGCCACCTGCCGCCGCAGCTGGGCCTCCTGGGTCGAATCCGCCAGGCTCAACAGCACAGCTGCCTCGCCTAGCCCGCGCACTCCGGCGAGCCCCAGCGACACCGTGTCATCGGGCGCGCTGGCCAGCCGGATCGCCATATTGCCGCTGGTGGCGGGGCCGCGCCCGTGGCGACGGACGGCGTCCGACAGCGCCGCCTTGTCTTCGCGCACGACGAGGTCGGTCGGGAATGCAGGCAGCCCACGCTCTTCGCGCTCGACCGCGCGCAGGAAAGCATCGTTCGAGAACAGGAAGCGCCCGTCGCGGTCAGTCATGGCAAGGCCCAGCGGCAATTGCCCCAGCAGCGATTCGAGTTGCGCCACCCCTTGTGAGGATGCTTCCCAGCCTGCGCCGATCCCGACGCCGCTGTCGACCAGCAGCATCAGCGATTGTGCATCTTCGGGCCCTGTCGTGGCTGGGCTATCCGGATCGTCGAGCGGAACATGGATCAGCGTTTGCGGCGTACCGGTGCGGCCTTCGCGTGCGAAGAAAATCCGGTCGCGATCGTCCGAGCGCAGGAAAGAGACGAAGTCCTGCCCGGCAAGGGTGGAATTGGGATCGCCCACCGCACGCTCGGCAAAGCCCGCGCTGGCGCTCTTGATCATGCCGTCCGGCCCGGTAATCGCCGCTTCGATGCCGGCACGCGCAAGCATGCGCCCGAACGGCCCCGTCACATCATAGCTGACCAGCGGATCGGCGATCTTCGGCTCGATCTTGTGGAAGCGCCAGATCAGGTGGTCGTCGCCTCGCCCGGCCCGTTCCGCGCTGACAGTCCAGTGCTGTTGCCCGCCCTCGCTTTCAAGCCGCTCGGTCTTGGCGAAGCCATCGCGCCACGCGCGCCGGACGAGCCGCACCAGTTCTTCCAGTCCGGCACGTTCGAGCGGCAGATTGGGCGGAGCCGTGTCAGCGCCGAACCATTCGGCATAGGCGGAATTGGCGCAGGTGAGCCGGTTGGCGCGATCGGTGATCGCCACGGCTTCGCCCGCCTGCTCGATTGCCGCCACGGTCACCGACCAGTCGGGCGCCGCAAGCTGGTCAGTCTCTGGCCGTTCCTGCAGGCGCTGGAAAGCCAACCCGCCCGCGAGCAGCACGACCAGCCCCAGCGCATAGGCCAGCACTACCAGCACTTCGCCGGTCGCAAGCCAGAGCACGCCGGTGCTGGCGAGCAAAGCCACTGCAATGCCGCCGAACAATCTGGTCGATTCGCTTATCGCCCCACCCTGCAGCAGTCCCCCAGCCGGTTTCATCCGTGGTGTGCCCCCAGCCGCTGGTCGAGCCGCGCTTCCATCTTGCGCAACCGTTGCGCCCTGCGGCGCGAGACGATGACCCGCCACACCGCACCGGATACGACATAGCCCAGCGCCGAAGTCACGATCGCCAGCACCACGAAGCCGAAGGCGGTGACTCCGGCCAGCTCGAACAGTTCGAACAGCCAGGTGAACCGGCCGCTTTCAATGCTTTGGTTCGCGACGCCAACAGTCACCGCGTCGACCTTGAGCGTGAAGGCGCCGACCTTGTTGCCCACCACCAGCCAGAACGGCAGGGTGAAGGGATTGGTCACGAAGGTGACTGCGGCAGCCAAGGGCATGTTGGCGCGCATCGGCAAGGCCAGGAATGCCGCGAGAAAAATCTGCCCGATCGGCACGATAAACGCGGCAAACAGGCCAAGCGCAACGCCGCGCGGCACCGAACGGCGCGTGAAGCGCCACAACTCGGGCGACAGGAAACGATGCGCGATCGGCGCCAGATAGCGGTTGCGCGCCATTTCCTCACGCTTCGGGAAAAATCCGCGCAGTTTGTCAGCCAGCCAGGTTTTCGATCGTGTCGCCATGTCTTTTCCGCCGCCGCCTTGCTCCTCAACCCGTCGATCCGCAAGGGGGACTAAGGGCTATTTCGGCGAAGCGGTTGTTCCGGTCGATATGGGTATCAGGATTTCCCTGACAATATGGTGAATCGCAGGCCTAAAAACGTCCGATCAGCCGCGATCGCGCATCAGCCGCGCCTTGTCGCGCTTCCAGTCGCGATCCTTGATCGACTGGCGCTTGTCATGCGCCTGCTTACCCTTGGCCAGCGCCAGTTCCACCTTCGCGCGCCCCGTGCGGTTGAAATAGATCGACAGCGGAACCAGCGTCATCCCCTTGCGCTCGACCGCGCCGAACAGCTTTTCGATCTCACGTTCATGCAGCAGCAGCTTGCGCGGACGCCGCGGCTCATGGTTGAGCCGGTTGCCGTGGCTGTACTCGGGAATATTGGCGTTGATCAGCCAAACCTGGCCATCGCGCACTTCGGCATAGCTTTCCGCGATCGAGGCCTCACCCGCGCGCAGCGCCTTCACTTCAGTGCCCTGCAGCGCCAGCCCGGCCTCGAACTTGTCCTCGATCGAATAGTCGAAGCGCGCGCGCCGGTTCTCGGCGACAACTTTCAGCTTGTCGAAGGTTTCGGGCTTGGGACGGGCCATAGTGGCGCGCCATGTAGGGGGATGCAGCCGGTTTGGGAAGCTCCGTCGGGCGACTATGCGATCAGCGTGCCCAGCCCAGCACGTCGAAAGCGAACGGGCCGAGGAGCAGCGAAGCCAATGCCAGCAGCAAGGCCAGCCAGATCAGCAATATCCCGGCCGTCATGCGCCAACTCTTGGGCGGGAGCCCTTGCATCAGGAATGTTCCGATCCCGACCACGTTCACACTCACAAGGTTGATCGCAAATAGGTGTATCGCGCCAGCCGCGCGGCCGAAATCCGCCAGGGCAAGGAAAACCCCGCAGGCGGCCAGCGGCGGAACCAGCGCCACTGCGATCATCACCCCCACCAGCGAGAGCGATCCGCCCCGGCTGAATGCCAGCACGCCGGCCATGCCGCATGCCAGCGCCAGCACGACGTCTGCGGCGTTCACCACGGTGCGATTGGAGAGCTCCGCGATCTCCGGATGAATCGTGGCGAGACTTCCCACCAATGCGCCCGCGCCAATCGCCAGCAAGGCACCGATTCCCAGCGTTCCCGCAGCCCTTGCCCCAAGCCGCCCGTCACCGAGCGTCGCCGCCAGCGCGAGCGCCATTGTAGGCCCGAGCAGCGGTGCAATGACCATCGCCCCAATCACCACTGCGGTCTGGCCACTGTTCATTCCCAGCGCCGCGATCAAGGCGGAGAGGACGACTGTCAGAAGGTAGTTCGGCTGGACCCGAAGGCTGTCATCGAGGTCCTCATAGAGTTCGTCCGTGCTAAGCCGGTCACGGCTGAACCAGCGTTCCAGCGCATTCGGCGGCGGTGCGTCTTCGACCGGCAGCGCTGATGCGGCATCTTCGGCCACGGCAGGGATCGAGGCCGCAATGTCGGACACAATCACCATCAATGACGGATTGCCAATGAAGGTCTTTTCGACGTCTTCGATCAGCCGCTCGGTGTAGCGGCGCTGGACAAGGCAGGTCAGCTTCTCGATCTCGCCGGGGACGCTTTCGCGCCAGAAACGCCGGCAATGCCGCGCCACCACCTGTTCAAGCCGGGCGATCTCGCTTTCGGAAAGGAAGATTTCAATCCGTTGCGCCGACAATCGCCCGTCCCTTCAGGCAGCTAGACCAAACCCGCCAGTACCAGCGCTTCGTCGACAGCCTTCTTCGATGCATCGCTGCACTCGACCAGCGGCAGGCGCACGCCCGGTTCGATCCACTCATGCACGCGCGATAGCGCATATTTGACCGGCGCCGGGCTGGCGTCGCTGAACATGGCATAATGCAGTGGGTAAAGCAGGTCGTTGAGGCGGCGCGCTTCGACCAGGTCGTTGGCGGCACAGGCCGCCTGGAACTCGGCGCACAGCGCCGGAGCAACGTTTGCCGTGACCGAGATGCAGCCCCTGCCGCCCGCGGTATTGTGCGGCAGCCACAACTCGTCGTCTCCGCACAGCTGGACGAACTGCTTGCCGATTCCCTTGCGGTGGTCGGTCACCCGCGACAGATCCCCGCTGGCGTCCTTGATCGCCACGAAGCGGTCAGGATAGCGATTGACCAGATCGATCACCGTTTCGGGCAGGATATCGGTCACGGTCCGCCCCGGAACGTTATAAAGAACGATCGGCAAATCGCTGTTTTCGGCAAGAAAACTGAAATGCGCGATCAGGCCCGCCTGGCTCGGGCGATTGTAATAGGGGGCAACGCAAAGCCCCGCCGCGGCCCCTGCCTTGCGGGAGAAATTCATATGCAGCAGCGCGTTGCGCGTGTCGTTCGAGCCGCAACCGGCAATCACCGGCACCCTTCCGGCTGCCTGTTCGATGCACACTTCGATCACGCGATGGTGTTCGGCATTCGAGAGCGTCGAAGCCTCGCCGGTCGTGCCGCATGGAACCACTGCAGCGCTGCCTTGTTCGATTTGCCAGTCCACCAGCTTGCGAAACGCTGCCTCGTCGAACACTCCGTCGCGAAAAGGAGTCACCAGGGCCGGAATGGAGCCACTAAACATTGATTTCATACCTTTCTCGATGGCATTCTATCACGCGAGGGGAAAACCGATACGTCGTGGGCTTCATGCGCTGTTCACGGCCTGATAAGGAGCGGGCAGGCAATATGTCCAGCATGCATAATTTCCCCGGCAACAAATATGTCTTTGGCGGCCTTTTTCTCGCCACAGCGGGCCTCGCGCTGGGCGCGCCCGCGGCCACGCGCGATGCCGCAGCGTGGGACATGGCGCGGGTGCAAATGGTGGCGCAGCAACCGACCAACATCTCGCTTGCGATCAGCCGCTGGGAAGAACTTACCCGTAACGACCGGCTCGGTTTCGCAGACTATTCGGGCTTCCTGCTGGCCTATCCCGATTTCCCGCGCGACGGGCGCCTGCGGACGCTGGCGGAAAACTCGCTCGATCGCGAAGCACCCTCGTCCGATGCGCTGGTCGCCTTCTTCGACCAGCACCCGCCGCTCACCAATACGGGCCGCGCCCGGTATGCGCTGGCGCTTGCGGCCTTGCAGCGGCCCGAAGCGGGCGAAGTCGCTCGCGCCGCGTGGCGCTCAGGCCCGATGAGCGAAACCTCCGAAGCCTATCTGCTGGGCCGCTATGCCGGTATCTTCACGCAGGAAGACAACGACGCAAGGATGGAATCGCTGCTGTGGGAAGGCGCAGCCGACGCGGCCGAGCGGCACATGCTGATGACTTCGCTCGGCAAGCGTGACCTGTTCACCAAGCGACTGGCGTTGCTGCGCGACCATCTGCCCGAGGACGAAGGGATTGCCATCCCGCGCGCCGCGCTCGACCAGCCCGGCGTGGTCTACAATCTCGTGCGCTATTACCGCAAGAAACAGCAATTGCCGCAGGCGATTTCGATCCTCACCAGCCGCCCGAAATTCACATCCCTGCCGCATGACCCGGCCGATTTGGTCAATGAAATGCTGATCGCGGCGAAGGGCACGAGCGCTCGCAATGCCGTGACGATCGCCGCTTCGGTCGACGATCTGTTCGCGCCCGACGAGGACGTCAGCGACGGCTCCTTCGCTCTGCGCGACAAATATACCGATCTGATGTGGCTCGGCGGCACGGAAGCGCTGTGGAAGCTGGGCGACGGTGCAGCGGCCGCTCCGCTATTCTATCGTTATGGCGCAGCGGCCAAGACCCCGCTGACGCGCGCCAAGGGTTTCTATTGGGCAGGCCGCGCCGCGCGGCAGGTCGGCAATACGAACGACGCCAACCGTTATTTCGACATGGCGGCGCAATATGCCGACCAGTATTACGGCCAATTGGCGTTGGGAGCTTTGGGTCGCCCGATGCCGTCCTTCGCCGCGCTGCCCACTGCCGAACCGAGCGCCGAGCAGCGCGCAGCCTTTAACGAACAGCCGCTGATCAAGGCGCTCCGCGCGATCGCGTCTGCACGGCGCGACTGGCGCACCGAGCGCGCCTTCTTCGAAGCAATCGCGCAGCGCGCCGATACGCCAGAGGAACTCACGCTCCTATCCGGGCTTGCATCCGAATTGCGGCTCGAGGAATTCGCCGTCGTCGCCGGTGCAACCGCGCCCGAGCACGGGCTTTCCGGTTTCGAGCGGCTCGGACACCCGACTGTGCAGGTGCCCCTCACTGCGGACTGGACCATGTCGCATGCGATCATGCGGCAGGAAAGCGAGTTCGACCAGCACCGCGTCAGCCATGCTGGCGCGCGCGGGATGATGCAGCTGATGCCCGGTACGGCGCAGGAACAGGCGGGCAAGATGGGCATGAACTATCTGTCGGCCGACCTCACCGCCGACACGCAGTACAATATCAGCCTGGGCGATGCCTATTTCCGCCGCCTGCTCGACTATTATGGCGGTGCCTACCCGCTTGCCATCGGCGCCTATAATGCCGGGCCGGGCCGCGTGAACCAGTGGCTCCGCGCCAATGGCGATCCGCGCACCGGGGAGATCGACTATGTCACCTGGATCGAGAAGGTCCCGGCCAATTTCGAGACCCGCTATTACATCATGCGCGTGCTGGGCAATGCGGTCGCCTATGACAATATGCATCCGGAACGCGCGCCGGGCGGCAAGCCGCGTACCATTTCAGATTTCCTCCGCCGCTAGGCCGCATTCATGGCGCAGACTGGCGATCCGATCTCCCCGGCAGGGATGGCCGCGCTCAAGGCGCGTTACGACCATCTGCTTGGCACCGAACGGCCAGAAATCGTCGAGATCGTCAGCTGGGCGGCGGGTAATGGCGACCGCAGCGAGAACGGCGACTACCTCTACGGTCGCAAGCGCATGCGTGAGATCGACCGCGAACTGGCGCATCTCGCGCGGCGGATGAAGGCGCTGCGCGTTGTCGATCCGCGCGAACAGCCGGACAAGGCGCGGGTCTTCTTCGGTGCGACCGTTACGCTCGCCGATGATGACGATGACGAGCGGCGCGTGACCATTGTCGGCGATGACGAGCAGGATGCCGGCGCCGGTCGGATCGGTTGGAACTCGCCGATGGCTCGCGCGCTGCGTGGCGCATCATTGGGGGATTTGCGCACCGTCAGGCTTCCCTCTGGCAGCAAGGAATGGGAAGTTATAGCGATAAGCTATGACTAGCCGCTCCCGCCCTTCCCTGCTGATCCTCGCTTGCGCCATGGTGCTGGCTGCGCCGCTCGCCGCCAAGGACAGCCTCGGCGTGTTTTCCGGCTGGGCCGCCTTCCGCGATGCGCAAGTGCCGCGCTGCTATGCGATCGCCAAGCCAGAGCCGACCGGCCCCCAGGCCATGCGCGCCCGCGACTACGAACCCTATGCCAGCGTCGCGACCTGGCCCACGCGGCAGATCAGGGGCCAGCTCCACTTCCGCCTCTCGCGCGAATTGGTGCAGGGCGCACGGATCTCGCTGCGCCTCGGCGGGCTCAGCTTCGCCCTCACCGGCGGCGGCGGCGATGCTTGGGCAGTCGATCCGGCGATGGATGCCGCGATCATCGCCGCGATGCGCTCTGCCGACAGCATGACCGTCAGTTCGCTCGCGAAGACGGGCCGCCGTTTCTCCGATCGCTACCTGCTGGCGGGAGCGGCTACTGCAATGGACGCCTCCACCGTTGGATGCGCCCCGGCGGCGCTGCGCGGCAAGCGCTAGCCAAACCCTCGCCTGCGCACTATATGCGCGCGCTCCATGGCCGATACCGCTCTCATGCCGATCCCCGGACAGGTGGATCCCGTTCCCGTCGCGCGTGACATCACGCCGCGCGCCGATGGCCGTATTGACCTGATCGGCCTGCCCAAGGAACGTATTCGCACGTTGTTCGAGGAAGCCGGGCTCGAGCCGAAGCAGGCCAAGCTGCGCGCCAAGCAGGTGTTCCACTGGCTATACCATCGCGGCGTCACCGCCTTCGACGCGATGACCGACATCGCCAAGACCATGCGCCCCTGGCTGGAGGAACGCTTCGTCATCGGCCGACCGGAAGTGGTCGAAGCGCAGCATTCGGTCGACGGCACCCGCAAATGGCTACTGCGCACCGCCGACGGGCACGATTTCGAGATGGTCTTCATCCCCGATGCGGATCGCGGCACGTTGTGCGTTTCCTCGCAGGTCGGGTGCACGCTCAATTGCCGCTTCTGCCACACCGGCACGATGAAGCTGGTGCGCAACCTCACGCCGGGCGAGATCGTGGGCCAGGTCATGCTGGCGCGCGACGCGCTGGGCGAATGGCCCAAGGGAAGCATGGCTGGCCTCGAAGATGACGAGGACAGCGCGCATTACACCGCCGACGGGCGTCTGCTGACCAATATCGTGATGATGGGCATGGGCGAACCGCTCTACAATTTCGACAATGTCCGCGATGCGTTGCGGCTGGTGATGGATGGCGACGGTCTGGCGCTGTCGAAGCGCCGCATCACGCTTTCGACCAGCGGCGTCGTGCCGATGATGGAAAAGTGCGGTGAGGAAATCGGCGTGAACCTGGCGGTGTCGCTCCACGCGGTGACCAAGGAAATCCGCGACGAGATCGTGCCGATCAACAAGAAATACGGCATTGAGGAACTGCTCTCGGCATGCGCCGCCTACCCCGGCGCGTCGAATGCTCGGCGGATCACATTCGAATATGTGATGCTCAAGGACAAGAACGACACTGACGAGCACGCGCGCGAGCTGGTCCGGCTGATCCGCGAGTACAAGCTGCCCGCCAAGGTGAACCTGATCCCGTTCAACCCCTGGCCCGGCGCGGTCTACGAATGCTCAACGCCCGAACGGATCAGGCGCTTCTCAGACATCGTGTTCGAAGCGGGGATCAGCGCACCGGTGCGCACGCCGCGCGGCCGCGACATCGATGCGGCCTGCGGCCAGCTCAAAACGGCAGCCGAGAAGAAGAGCCGCGCCGAGCGGGATCGCGAAGCGGCCGCTACTGTCGCCGAATGAGCGATCCGGCGACCCTCGCCTTCTACGAGAAACGCGCGCCGCACTACACCTTGAGCTTTGGGCAGGCGCCCAGCCGCCATCTCGACGGTTTTCTCGACCGCCTGCCCGCAGGAGCAACCATCCTCGAACTCGGCTGCGGCGGCGGGCGTGACAGCGCGCGCATCATCGAGCGCGGGTTTGCGCTCGACGCGACCGATGGCGTGGCGGCTATGGTCCGCAAGGCCAATGAGCGCTTCGATGTCGGCGCACGCCAGATGCGCTTCGACGAACTCGATGCCGAGAATAGCTGCGATGCCGTGTGGGCACATGCATGCCTGCTCCACGTAGCGCGCGCGGACTTGCCCGAAGTGCTTCGCAGAATCCACCGCGCTCTGCGCCCCGGCGGCTGGCACTTCGCCAATTACAAACTGGGTGCTGGCGAAGGGCGCGACCTGCTGGGCCGGTTGCACAATTTCGCGCCTTCTGACTGGCTGCTCGACCGCTATCGCGATGCAGGATTTGCCATCGTGGAGACCGAGGAATATCCCGGCATGGCGGCGGATGGCACACAACGCGACTGGCTGGCGCTGACCGCACGGAAAGGTTTCGCATGAAAACCACGGTAGAAGCGCTTTGCGTGGGCCAGCCAAAGCCGTTCCGCGACGGTGAATTGAGCGCCTTTGCCAAGGATCCGGTCGATGGGCCGGTCCGGATTACGCGCGAAGGCCTCAGCGGAGACGCACAGGCCGATCGCAAGCATCATGGCGGCGAGCACATGGCGCTGCACCTCTATCCGCTCGATCACCACGCCTTCTGGCACGAGGCATTGAGCGGACATGAACTGCTCGACCTTCACGGGGCATTCGGCAGCAATGTTTCCGCCCGCGATATCGACGAAGGATCGGTCTGGCTCGGCGATCGCTTCCGGCTGGGCCGCGCACTGATCGAGATCAGCCAGCCGCGCATGCCGTGCTGGAAGATTGAACATCGCTTCGGCGTTCCGGGAATGGTCAAGACGATCCTGCGAACTGGGCGCAGCGGCTGGTATTTCCGCGTTATCGAGGAAGGAACGGCGCAGGCCGGCGACGCGTTGGAGCGCATCGAGACGGGTCGCACGCCGTGGACGATTTCCGAAATCTTCTCCGAAATCGCCAACCCCGCCGCGCCTTCGACCCGCGAGCGCCTTTCGGAAATGGCTCTCTGCGAACTGCTTTCTCCGTCATGGCGTGGCGCCGCCGAGAGAGCCTTAAGCAACCTCAGATGAATTCCGGCGATTCGTCCCGCTTTCTGCCTCGATTCACCGCATAATTTCCGTTTACCTTGCCCGTTCAGGTGGCGTTGTGGTCCAATGAACGAAATCGATGTCGGTGTCCGTAAGAACAACGGAAAGGTTCGGATAATGAGGAAAATCGCACTCGCATTTGCCGCTGCAACCGTGGCGGTTACCGGTCTTGGGACAGCTGCTCCGGCTGCGGCTGACCCGCCGCCATGGGCCCCCGCACACGGCAAGCGCGCCAAGGATCGCGCGGCAATCTATGATTCACGGGGTTATTACATCGAGCCGCGTCGCATCACGCGCAACAGCTATATCTGGCGCGGCAAGGACGGACGTTATTACTGCAAGCGCGACAATGGCACGACCGGCCTGATCATCGGAGCAGGCGTGGGTGCACTAGCGGGCCATGAACTCGCCGGGCGCGGCGACAAGACGCTGGGCGCGCTGCTCGGCGCAGCAGTCGGTGGCGTTCTGGGCCGCGCGATCGACCGCGGCGATTTGCAGTGCCGCTGACCTGAGGCCCAAGAGGCAAGTCCAGGGCGCGTCCGCATTGCACGGGCGCGCCCTTTCTCATGGTTCAGGCAAAAGCGGTGAGATCGCCTGCTTGCGACACCGTGGCACAGCGCCCGCCAATCCAGACATCGCCCGCTGCATCCTGCTGGCAGTAAACCAGTCCGTCGGCGCCGGTCTTGCGCCCCTGCGCGGCGCGATAGCTGCCGCTGGCCAACCCCGTTTGGAAGAGATGCATCGCAACCCCGGCGTTGAAACTGCCGGTTACGGGATCTTCGACGAAGCGCCCGATCGCATTCGCGAAGAACGCTCGGATCTCCCAATCGATATCTCCTCCGGCGGGACAGGGCCCGGCCAGCCCGATATCGGTGCCGGGCGCTGCCTTGGCCGCGGGCTCTGCGGCAAGGACATCGTCAGCCGAACGCAGGCGAAGGAGCTGCCACTTGGGCCCATTGGCGACGTGCACGGCCTCGACCACCGCCGCCGGGTCGACGCCCGCCAGGGCAATCGCCTCGGCCCGCTCTGCGTCGTTCAACGGTTCGTTGCGCGTGAACGGCGGAGCGCAAAAAGCCAGCCGATCGGCTTTCTGCCGCACCTCGACCAGCCCCACGCCACATTCCTGCACCACCTTTCCGGCGATCTTGGGAGTGCCGCCAGCGGCCAGCCATGCGTGGCACGTGCCGAGCGTGGGATGCCCGGCGAAGGGCAGTTCGCCGGCCGGATAGAAGATGCGGACACGATAGTCTGCAGCCGGATCGGTCGGGGGCAGCAGGAAGGTCGTTTCCGAAAAGCCCAGCCAGCGCGTCAGCGCCAGCATCTGGGATGCGTCGAGGCCGTCGGCGCCATGCACCACCGCCAGCGGGTTGCCGCTCAAGGGGCCTGAACCGAATACGTCGACAAGTTCGAGTTTCATTGCAATTCTCCATCCCCTCGCCGGTGGGCCGCTATCAGCCCAATCTAGCCAAGCCAGCGCGAATCTGCTGAATAGAAAATATGGTCCTACCAACAGCATTGGTAACGGGAGGTGCGGCGCGGATCGGCGCGAAGATCGCCGAGGCCTTCGCGGCAGACGGCTGGCATGTGGTGATCCACTATCGCGGGTCGGACGACGAAGCGGGGGCGCTTGCCGATCGCCTGCCCTCGGCGGAGATCGTCCATTGCGACCTCGCCGATGGCGATGCGGCAGTGGCGATGGTGCGGCAGCTGGCGGATCGCCTGCAGGATTGGCGCGTGCTGGTGAACAATGCCTCGATCTTTCCCTATGATTCGGCGACCGATCTGGATTCGGAAATCAACAAGCTGGCGATGCAGATTAATGCCGAAACCCCTGCCCGCATGTCGCAGGTCTTTCTTGCCCATGCCCGCGCAAAGGCCGGCAAGCGCGTGATCCACATCACCGACCAGAAGCTGGAAAACCCCAATCCGGACTTCTTCAGCTACACAATGAGCAAGCATGCGCTGGCCGCGACCATTCCCATGCTGGCTGAATTGCGCGAAGAAGGCGGAGCGGCCGGGCCGGAAGATCACGTCTATGGCCTCGCGCCGGGCGCAATCCTCGCCAGCCATGACCAGAGCGAGGAAGAGATAGAAATCTCGCACCGGCTCAATCCGCTCAAGCGCAAGACCGGGCCTGACGAGGTTGCTGCGGCTGCATTGATGCTTGCCAAGGGGCTTTTGCGAAGCGGTGAGACGATCTTCGTCGACAGCGGGCAGCACCTGCTCGACCAGAAGCGCGATGTGATCTGGCTGGCGCGGGCGATGGCAGCCGCGAAATGAAGCGCCACTCGCTCCTAACCCGCCTGTGGCACTGGCTCAATGCGCTGTGCGTGATCGTGCTTTTCATGAGCGGGCTGAACATCTCTAACGCGCACCGCTATCTCTATTGGGGCAATTACGGTTTCGATCCTGCCGATGCGTGGCTGGTGGTGCCGCGCTTCCCGGGCTGGATGACCATCCCCGGTTATTACGATCTTGCGGGCGCACGCGGGTGGCACATGCTGATAGCCTGGCCCTTTGCGCTGGGCCTTCTGGCAATGTGGATCGCCATGCTGCTGAGCCGCCACTTCTGGCGCGACCTGCGCACCACGTGCGCGGAATGGAAGCCCGCGGCGATCTGGCGCGACATCGTGCAGCACATGAAGCTCGATTTTTCGCATCCGGGCGCGAAATACAATTTCCTGCAGAAGCTGGCCTATGGCCTCGTGCTGGGCGTGTTCCTGCCGCTGATGATCTTCACCGGCATGGCGATCAGCCCGGGACTCGAGCCGGCTGCGCCCTGGCTGGTCGAAATCTTCGGCGGGCGGCAAAGCGCGCGCTCGATCCATTTCATTGTCGCCTGGGGAACTTGCGCCTTCTTCCTCGTCCATATCGCGCTGGTGCTGCTGTCGGGGCCGGTCGGACAGTTGCGAGACATGATCACGGGAGGGCGCCGTGAAGCGTAGGAACCTCATCGCCGGCATGGCGGGGCTGTTTGCCGCGGGCTGTTCGAAAGTAGCCGACAGCAAAGCGGGCAGCGCGCTGCTTTCCGCCGCCGAGGACTGGCACCGCAAGGCGCATCGCGCGCTCGCCAACCGGCAGGCGCTGGCGCCGGAATTCACCCGCGCGGACCTTTCGCCGACCTTTCGTGGCAATGGCTCGCTGACGGTCGACACGCCGTTTTACCGCGAGCAGCTGGCCAGCGGCTTCCCTGACTGGCGGCTGGAAGTGACGGGTTTGGTGGCGACGCCGCTTACGTTCAGCCTCGAGAATATCCGCCGCTTGCCTCAGCGCACGCAGATCACAAGGCATGACTGCGTCGAGGGATGGAGCGCCATCGGCGAATGGACGGGCCCGCAGCTATCGCTGTTGCTCGATGCGGCAGGAGTGCTTCCGGAAGCGAATTTCATCCTGTTCCGCTGCGCCGACACGCTCCACGGCCACCGCTATTACGAAAGCATCGACATGGTCGATGCCTATCACCCGCAGACCATTGTGGCGCACATGCTCAATGGCGAACCTTTGCCTGAGAAGAACGGCGCGCCGCTGCGCATGCGGGTCGAGCGCCAGCTCGGTTACAAGCACCCGAAGTACCTCACGGCGATCGAAGCGGTCGCGACCCTCGACGGGATCGAGGGTGGCAAAGGCGGCTTCTGGGAGGACCAGTATGGCTACCAATGGTACGCCGGAATGTGACCCGGATTGCCAGCAGGGCCAGGCTCAGTGCTTGTGGCCGAGATAGCGTGAAATAACATCGGGGTTGTGCAGCATTTCCTGCGAATCGCCTGAGAAGATCACTCTGCCCTCGGCCATCACATAGGCGCGATCGATCACATCGAGCATTTCGGGCACGTTCTGGTCGGTCAGCAGGATACCGATGTTCCTGCCCCGCATGTCGGCAATCATCTGCTTGATGCTGGCAATAGTGAGCGGGTCGATCCCGGCGAAGGGTTCGTCCAGCAATACGATGCGCGGATCGAGCGCCAGTGCGCGGGCAACTTCGCAACGACGACGCTCACCACCCGACAGCGAATTTGCAGGTGAGTCTCGCAAGCGGACAAGGTCGAGCGCTTCGAGCAGTTCCTCCAATCGCTCGTCGCGCAGTTCCGGCGAAGGCTCCACCACTTCGAGCATGGCGGAGATGTTCTGCTCCACCGTCAGCCCGCGAAAGATCGAAGGCTGCTCTGGCAGATAGGCGAGTCCCAGAACTGCGCGGCGATAAAACGGCAGCCGCGTCACATCCTCGCCATCGAGGACCACGCGCCCCATATCGGGCCTCACCAGACCCAGCAGGCAATAGAAGGTGGTTGTTTTGCCCGCGCCGTCCGGACCAAACAGGCCAACAACCTCACCCTGATCGATGCTCAGCGACACGCCGTCGAGCACCGGACGTGCACCGAAGCGCTTGCGCAGCTCGACAGCTTCCAACCGCGAATTACCGCCTTCTGGCGTCAAGCCACTCAATTGGTTGTTCACTCCGGCTATTACGGGAACCTGCGTGTCATTGCTTCCCAGTCGGACGCAATCATTTCTTCCAGCACGCTCATGTCCACATCGGCAAGCTTGTTGATGTAGAGGCAACTCTTGCCAGTCGAATGCTTGCCCAGCCTCTTGCGCAACTCGTCTCGCTGTTGCCCCGCCAGTTCATCGCAATATCCGCCCATCAGATAAAGCGAATGCTTGGCCTTGCGAGGTGAGAAGCCGGCGCGCATCCAGTGGGCATCGCGTCCGCTGGCATAGGTGGTGCGATATTCGCCATAGCCGATGATCGTAGGCCCCCACATGCGTGGCTGTTCTCCCGTCACCTTTCGGAAAAGCGCATCGAGCACTCGCGCTTCCTCGCGCTTGGCTTCCGGATCCACCGTTGCGATGAAATCGGCGGGATCCTGCTCAGTGATCTGGGTCTTGGGCTCGGTCATGGTGCCAGTGCCTCCGCAATTGACAGCTTAGCGTGCAACACGCAGTCTGTCAGTGAGAGAAGAATGGGGGGCGCAAATTAATGTGGTTGCTGGACAAATTCCTGACAAAGGTAATCAAGCACGGGCAATTGATAATAACGGACCACGATGGGAAGGAATATGTCTACGGCAGGGATCCGGGAAGCTATCCGGCCGAGATCGGCGGCAAGCCTGGCCCCGTAAGAATCCGCCTGACCCACCCCAAGGCCGCGCATCATATCGCCCGCTATCCGCAGCTCGGCGCGGGCGAGGCATTCATGTGGGAATGGCTGGTCGTCGAGGACCCTCACGACATCCGCGACATGATCCTGCTCGTGACAATGAACGCCAAGCGATTGGGCGAAGCATCGCTGAAGCCGCAGGGGCCGATCCGGCGAACACTCCAGCGAACGCTCGCCAAGCTCGACGGGATCAATTTGCGCGCCTCCGCCCGCAAGAACGCCGAACACACATACAATCTCACGCGCGAACTCTACGAGCGTTTCCTCGATGAGGATCGCCAATACACCATGGCCTATTACCGCGACGAAGACCCGTCCTCGACGTCGCTCGAACAGGCGCAGATGGACAAGAAGGCACATCTCGCGGCCAAGCTGCATCTGAAGCCCGGCATGAAAGTGCTCGATATCGGCTGCGGCTGGGGCGGTTTCGCACTGTATCTCAACAAGATGTATGGCGTGGAAGTAACCGGCGTCGCGCTCGCGCCAGACCAGATCGCCTTCTGCAAGGAGCGCGCCGAGGCCGAAGGCGTCGCCGACAAGGTGCACTTCCACCTGATGGATTATCGCGATGTCGAGGGTGAATTCGACCGCATTTCCTCGGTCGGCCTGCTCGAACACGTCGGCACGATCCACTATCCGCAGTTCTTCGCGCATACCCACCGGCTGCTGAAGCCCGACGGCGTGATGATCAGCCATTGCTGCGGCCGCGCCGGCCCTCCCGGCTTCACCGATGCCTGGACCCGGAAGTATATCTTCCCGGGCGGTTACATCCCCGCACTGTCCGAACTTGTGAGCGAGAGTGAAAAGGCCGGATGGCAGGTGATGGATGTGGAGGCGATGCGCTTCCATTACTCCTATACGCTTGAGGAATGGTACAATCGCACTGTCATGCACCGCGAGGAGATCACGGATATGTATGACGAGCAATTCTATCGCATGTGGCTGTTCTATCTCGCCGGAGCCGAGCAAAGCTTCCGCAACGGCACGATGGTGAACTGGCAGGTCCAATATGTGAAAGACCGTGCAGCCATCCCGATGACTCGCGAGTATATTGGCGAAGAATCAGCCCGACTTCGCGCAATGGGCGAAGTGCCGCAATGGCGTTTCGATCCGGAGCTGAAAGAAGCGGCTGAATAGGGGAAAGTAAGAATGGGCGAAATCTACCGCACACCGGACGAGCGTTTCGCCCAGATTCCCGACTTTCCCTTTGAGCCGAATTATTTCGAGCTGACGGGCGGCCTGCGGCTGCACTACCTCGATGAAGGCCCGCGGAATGGCCCGATCGTGCTCATGCTGCACGGCGAACCGAGTTGGTGCTTCCTTTATCGCAAGATGATCCCGCCAGTGGTCGCGGCTGGCTATCGGGTACTTGCGCCCGACCTGATCGGTTTCGGCAAGTCCGACAAGCTGACCCGCAAGAGCGACTATACTTACGCCAAGCACGTTGGATGGATGCGCGAGTGGTTCGAGGCACTCGGGCTCAAGAATGCGATACTTGCCTGCCAGGACTGGGGTTCGCTGGTCGGGCTGCGCATGGTCGCCGAAATGCCTGACAAGTTCTCGGGCGTCGTGCTGTCGAATGGCGGACTGCCCGAGGGACAGGAGGCTCCCAAGGCATTCGCAGCATGGCGGCGCTTCTCAAAATACAGTCCGGTGTTCCCGATCGGCAGAATCCTTCAGCGAGCCACGAAGACCGAACTCAGCGCGGCCGAAGTTGCGGCCTATGATGCGCCCTTCCCCACCCGCGCCAGCAAGGCCGGGGCGCGGATCTTCCCATCGCTGGTGCCATTGGGCGAAAATGTCGCCGTGCCCGACCAGAAGGCCGCGTGGAAAGTGCTCGAAGCATTCGAGAAGCCCTTCACCTGCGCCTTTTCCGACGGGGATCCGATAACGCGCGGCGGCGATGCCAATTTCGTCAATCGCATTCCGGGTGCTAAGCTGGGATCGCACCGGACACTGAAGGGTGGGCACTTTATCCAGGAAGACGATCCCGAAGGCTTTGTGAGCGCGATCTTCGACACCGCAAGAACGGCAGGAGTTGCACCGCAAGCCTAGCACCGAAGGGGGAAAGGCTGTGGCACGATGTCGGAATCGCTGATCGACCGCTTTCTTGGCAAGGCTATCGCAAAAGGCCGATTGTCGGTCACCTTCCCCTCAGGCAAGCGCCACGAGCTTGGCCAACCGGCCGAGGGTTTCCCCGAAGTCGCCATCCGCCTGACCGACAGCAAGGTCGCGCGCGACATCTTGCTCGATCCCAGGCTGGGCGCGGGCGAAGCCTATATGGACGGGCGCATCGTGATCGAGCAGGGCGACGTGATGCAGCTGGTCCAGCTGCTGCGCATGAACAAACCGTGGGAACGCGGAGGAGAACTGAGGCCGCCGTCGCCGCTACGCCGCATCCGGGATGGCCTGAAATTCGCCGCGACTTCCTTCAATGAAGCCCGCTCCTCAAAGCGGAACGTCTCGCACCACTATGACATCGGCAATGAGCTCTACCGGCTCATGCTCGATCCCGCGCACATGCAATACAGCTGCGCCTATTGGGCGGAAGGCGTCACCACGCTCAACGAGGCGCAGGAAGCCAAACTGGCTCACATCGCGGCAAAGCTGGCGCTGTCGGAGGGCCAGCGTGTCCTCGACATTGGCTGCGGATGGGGCGGAATGGCGATCTACCTCGCCCGCCACTTCAATGTCGGCGTCCACGGTATCACCCTGAGCGAGCAGCAATTGGCGCTGGCAGAAGAGCGCGCCAAGGCGGCGGGTGTTTCGGGCCGTGTGAGCTTCGAACTGGTCGACTATCGCGACCTCGCAGGCCGAGGCGAGAAATTCGACAGGATCGTCTCGGTCGGGATGTTCGAGCACGTCGGCCGCCCGCAGTTCGAAACCTTCTTCCGTTGCTGCGCCAATTTGCTCACCGATGAAGGCGTGATGCTGTTGCATACGATCGGCCGCTTCGGCGGGCCCGGCACGACCGACGCCTTCACTGCCAAGTACATCTTTCCCGGCGGCTATATCCCCGCACTTTCGGAGACGCTGGCAGCATCGGAAAAGTCACGCCTGATCCACACCGATATAGAGACGCTTCGGCTGCATTACGCAAAGACGCTGCGCGCCTGGTATGCCAATTGCCAAGCGAACCGCGACGCGATCGTCAGCCTGTTCGACGATCGCTTCTATCGCATGTGGACTTTCTACCTCGCGGGGGCGACCGCAGCCTTCGAATATGGCGGAATGGGCAATTACCAGATCCAGTTCGCCCGAAACCGGCGGACCCTGCCGTTGACCCGAGACTACATTCAAGGAATGGAGACTTCGCTCAGGCCGCACTGATCGCCATTGCTCCATGGGCCTCTGCCTGTTAGCGGGCGCGGCAAGAATCTCAGGAGCGGCCCAATCATGTCCGATATCAAGCGTGTCGTCCTCGCCTATTCCGGCGGCCTCGATACTTCCGTGATTGCCAAGTGGCTTGAGGTGGAACGCGGCCTCGAGGTCGTGACTTTCACCGCCGACCTTGGCCAGGGCGAGGAAATCGAGCCGGCCCGCACCAAGGCACGCGCGATGGGCATCCCGGACAAGCACATCTTCATCGAGGATTTGCGCGAGGAATTCGTGCGCGATTTCGTGTTCCCGATGATGCGCGCCAACGCCCGTTACGAGGGCGATTACCTGCTTGGTACCTCGATCGCCCGCCCGCTTATCTCGAAGCGGCTGGTCGAGATTGCGCATGAAACCGGCGCTGACGCCATCGCCCACGGCGCGACCGGCAAAGGCAATGACCAGGTCCGCTTCGAACTTTCCGCCTATGCACTCGATCCCGACATCAAGGTGATCGCGCCATGGCGCGAGTGGGACCTTACCAGTCGCACCGCACTGATCGCCTGGGCCGAAGCGCACCAGATCATGGTGCCAAAGGACAAGCGCGGCGAAAGCCCCTTCTCGACCGACGCGAACCTGCTTCACACCTCATCCGAAGGAAAGGTGCTGGAGGATCCCTGGAAGGAAACGCCCGACTATGTCTATTCGCGCACCGTCAATCCCGAGGACGCGCCGGACGAGCCCGAATACATCACTATCGACTTCGAGCAGGGCGATGGCGTTGCGCTGAATGGCGAAGCGATGAGCCCGGCGACATTGCTTGCCGCACTCAACGAGCTCGGTCGCAAGCATGGCATCGGCAGGCTCGACCTGGTCGAGAACCGCTTCGTCGGCATGAAGAGCCGCGGCATGTACGAGACGCCGGGCGGCGAAATCTATGCCCGCGCGCATCGCGGCATCGAGCAGATCACGCTCGATCGCGGGGCGGCGCACCTCAAAGACGAGCTGATGCCGCGCTACGCCGAGCTCATCTACAATGGCTTCTGGTTCTCGCCCGAGCGCGAGATGCTGCAGGCTGCCATCGACCACAGCCAGGCGAAGGTTACCGGCACCGTGCGCCTCAAGCTCTACAAGGGGCTTGCCAGCGTAGTGGGGCGCAAATCGCCGAACTCGCTCTACTCGGAAGCGCATGTGACCTTCGAGGACGATGCCGGCGCCTATGACCAGAAGGATGCGGCGGGCTTCATCAAGCTCAATGCGCTGCGTTTGCGGCTCCTCGCGCAGCGCGACCAAGGCAAGTGATCACGCATTCCTGATCCCGAATTGCGGGATCGGAGCAAGTATGCGCGGATTTTTGCGATGAACCGTTGAGTTATCCACTCTCGTCCACAGGTGATCTGCGGAAAAGTGGAAAACTCGGGGTTGTCAAACTTGCGCGACTCAGCCGGAAGGCGCAGTCTCAAAGCATCGGAAGGGAGCGAAAAATCCGCGAAAATCTGGCTCTAACGAGTTGATTTTCAAGAGTTTCTCAAACCAGTCCGACGCGGTGGTGATTGTCCACGCGGTCTTTGAGACCGGACATGCAGAAGGTGCAAACTGGAAGCAAGTGCGGTTGTTTGAGGAGAACGCGATCGCAGATCCACCGGTAAGGCCAGGAACCTGGTTGCCGATCGATGGAGGGAGGACGCCGAGGCGAAATCCAGCCGCTTGAGTGAGGTGGCCGCCAAAAGGGGAATGGTCTCGGTATCGCTGGAAGGCAGGCACCGCTTGGAAGGGCTTCGGCCAGGAAGAGTAGGACCGGTTGGAAAGCGGAACCGGATGCCGGCGCGAGCGCCGGTGACGATAGCCTCCAACCCGTTGGAGGCAGCGGCATCGGGCGCCAAGCGCTTCTTGAAGGTTCGCCGGAAAAGAAGACCACGCGTCGGTGAGAGTGGGGTCGGCAGCAATGCCGGCCCCATTTGCTTTGATCCTTCCGAATCGCAAGTAACACTACGGAAAGCGGTATTTCCTGCTCCTCGATGCGCTAGCGAACATCGCCATTCACTCAGTTCGCCGCAAATTCGGCACCGCTTTCGTCAGTTTGGCCTCATATGCACAGCGACGAGTTGCCCGCACTCCGAACATGCCTGTAAAGCGCCGCGCATGGAACGGGATCGTCCCTTGCGCGGCTTCTCGGCCGTCTGCACCTGGCTCCTGCCGCTGGCGCTGGCTTCGTCAGCCGCCTTGGCGCAGGATGGAGAGGCGGCCGGCGAGATCCCCATTGCCGAAGAAGCCCCTGCAACAAGCCCCGTCGAAGTTATTCAACACCTCGGCAGCGGG
The DNA here is from genome assembly GCF_036324225.1 of Altererythrobacter litoralis. NCBI lineage: Bacteria > Pseudomonadati > Pseudomonadota > Alphaproteobacteria > Sphingomonadales > Erythrobacteraceae > Altererythrobacter > Altererythrobacter litoralis. The sequence goes on along the minus strand of NZ_JAZDQV010000001.1, from coordinate 62,732 downwards.
CGCGCATCCTATTACGGCCGCCGCTTCCACGGCCGCCCCACGGCCAGCGGCGAGTCATTCGATATGCACGCGATGACCGCGGCGCATCGCACCCTCCCCTTCGGCAGCCTCGTTCGAGTAACCAATGTCGCCAACGGGCGCAGCGTTGTGGTCCGCATCAACGATCGCGGCCCCTTCCACGGCAACCGCGTGATCGACGTCAGCCGCGCCGCAGCGACCGAGCTCGGCCTGATCGCGCCGGGCAGCGGCGAAGTCGACCTCGAACTTCTCGCCAGCTGAACCTCCTGCGCGCAAGCGTTTGACATCACACCGGCAACGCTTCACCCTCGCTCTTCGCCTGTCGCAAGGGGAGGACAAGCATGAACCGCCAGCCACACCGTTTAGTCACCACCGCCGCACTCGCGCTCGCGCTCGCGCTCGCCGCCTGCTCCGGGCCGGGCGAGGAACCCGCCGCACTCGCCACCGACACGATCACCGATGCCACCTTCGGCTGCATCAGCCAGCTGACCCCGGTCGACCGCTTCTTCGTTGGCAATCTCGAAGGCGACCTCGAGGCCACGCTGGCAGTCGCGCAATCGGAGACCGGCGGCACCTATCCGGTCGGCTCGATAATCCAGCTCGTCCCCACCGAAGCGATGGTCAAGCGCGCGCCGGGATACAGCGCGGCGACCAAGGACTGGGAATTCTTCGACCTCGACATTTCGCCCACCGGCACCAAGATCCTCACGCGCGGCCATGCCGACGTGGTCAACCGCTTCGGCGGCAATTGCCTCGAGTGCCACGAGAAGGCCGAACCCCAGTGGGACATGATCTGCAGCACAGACCATGGCTGCGACCCGATCCCGCTCAACGACGCGATGATCCGCGCCTTGCAGAAGACCGATCCACGCTGCGAAGCGACCGAGCTCACCACCGAGGAGCAGGAGGGCCTCGCCCAGCTCCAGGCGATGATGGGCGGCTAGTGGAGTCCTGTCCGCCCTACCGCTTCGCTACTTGAGGGCGTCGGTCACTTCCCCAGCTGGCCGCGCACCGCGCCTTCGGGGAAGGCCTTGGTGTGGACATTGACGTAATATCCGTCAGACCTGCGCGCGATACGCTTCAGCAGTTCCTTGTCGGCATCGACGCAAACGTCGTCGCCATTGTCGCTCGCCAGCTGGAGCGACATCACCGGCGCGCCATTACTGCCCTCGCGCCCCTCGTGGATATGCGCCGCGACCACCTCGTCCAGCCCCTCCACCTCAAGCAGATAGCAGATCTTGCCGTTGGTCAGGTCGAGCTCGGCATTGAAATCGCCGCTCACATCCTCTCCGGCCCCTTCATGTCCCACTTCATTCTCGCCGAACAGCGTTGCGCCCACATAGGCATAGTCGGCATCCTGCGCCGATGCGGCGCCCGCCGCCACCAGCCCTGCCCCCAGCAATAACGGCGCCAGCGCGCCCGCAAGTCCCGTCACATACCGCATTGCGTCTCTCCTGCGAGCCACAGGCGGCCCGGCAGCAGCGATTTACGCCTGTGCCGCGAGTCGCGGAAACGAATTCGCATGCGCGCCGGACAGGCCCGCTACCACTCGATCTTCGAGAAGGTGAACACCACCATTTCCGGTTCGCAGGCGACGATCTGCGCATCGAGTATGGTGCGCGTGCCGCCGGTCGTGTCATCGCGCATCGGCACCGGCCCGCCAACAGGGCCAAGCCTGCAACTGCTGCCGGGGCTCCTGCGCGCTGCCGCCTCTCGCACTTTCTGCACCGCCGGAAGCAGCAGCGCCACGGCAGTCGGTTCCTTGCCCGGAGCCGCGATATCGCCCGGGCCGCCGGTATGGTCGCCCTTGGGCTTGATCGTGATCACCGGGCCATAGGTGGTGGTGCTGCCCCCCGCCTGCTGGCCGCTGGTATCGGCCACCCCGCGCTTGAGCGTGATGTTCGAGAATTTGCGCGGCGCGGGGGCGGGAGCGGCTTCCGCGGCCGCAGCGGCATCGTCCGGCGCTGCCCCTTCAGCAGAGGATTTGTCGATCCGCTTGCGGATAACGATCGGCTGGTAGGTGCGCCTGCCGGTGGCCATGCCCGACGAACCCTCTGCCGATGCCTCGGGCGCGAAATCCAGCGCGACCAGCTCAACCCAGACTTCGCCCGAACTGTCGGCCGCGGCGGCGCGCGCGTCGATCTCGTCCGGTTCGATCCCGGCAGTCGCGAGGCCGCTCTCGCCCTTGATATCGCCCAGCTTGATATAGGCCGCCGCCTGCGCCGCGCAGGGCACCGCCAGCGCCGCCAGCGCTATCGCACAATTCCTGATCTGCATGTTCCTTCCCCTTCCACCGGAGAGGGTACCCCATGCGACACATGCGACATAGTCCAGAATGAAAATTCTGGTTTTGTTTTCCGCACGCCCTCCGGCGTGCGATATCCTCGCGCGTTACGAGCAAAGCTCGACGCGCTGCGGGTGGCCGGTCGCCCTTGCGGCTCGCTGGGCGCTCGCCGAACCAACCCTACTCGGCTGCCTCTTGCTGACGTTCGAGCATGGGTTTGAGGTACTGCCCAGTGAAGGAGCGTGAAACCTCCGCCACGTGTTCGGGCGTGCCCTGCGCCACCACTTCCCCGCCCCGCACGCCGCCTTCCGGCCCAAGGTCCAGAATCCAGTCGGCGGTCTTGATCACGTCGAGGTTGTGCTCGATCACCACCACCGAATTGCCCTGGTCCACCAGCCGGTGGAGCACTTCGAGCAGCTTGCGCACGTCCTCGAAGTGAAGGCCGGTGGTCGGCTCGTCCAGTATGTAGAGCGTCTGCCCGGTGCTGCGCTTGCTGAGTTCCTTCGCCAGCTTCACCCGCTGCGCCTCGCCGCCTGACAGCGTGGTCGCCTGCTGGCCCACCTTGACGTAGCCCAGCCCCACCTCGTTCAGCATATGCATCTTGTCACGGATGGGGGGGACGGCCTTGAAGAACTCCTCCGCATCCTCGATCGTCATGTCGAGCACGTCGGCGATCGAGTGGCCCTTGAACTTCACCTCCAGCGTTTCGCGGTTGTAGCGCTTGCCGTGGCATTCCTCGCACGTGACGTAAACGTCGGGCAGGAAGTGCATCTCGATCTTGATCAGCCCGTCGCCCTGGCACTTCTCGCACCGCCCGCCCTTGACGTTGAAGCTGAAGCGGCCCGGCTTGTAGCCGCGCGCCTGCGCCTCGGGCAGGCCGGCGAACCAGTCACGGATCTGGGTGAAGGCGCCGGTGTAGGTCGCGGGGTTGGAGCGCGGGGTGCGGCCGATCGGCGACTGGTCGATCTCGATCACCTTGTCGCAATATTCGAGCCCGGTGATCTTGTCATGCGCACCCGCGATCACCCGCGCGCCGTTGAGCGCGCGGGCCGCGCCGGCGTAGAGCGTGTCGATCGTGAACGAGCTCTTGCCGCTGCCGCTGACGCCGGTGATGCAGGTGAAGGTGCCGAGCGGGATGCTGGCGGTGACCTGCTTGAGGTTGTTGGCGCGCGCGCCGTGGACGGTGATGTGCTGGCCGTTACCCTTGCGGCGGGTGGTTGGCACGTCGATCCGGCGTCGGCCGGTCAGGTAATCCGCGGTGAGCGAGCCCTTGGCGCGCTCGATATCGGCAAGCTTGCCCTGCGCCACCACTTCGCCGCCGTGGACGCCCGCGCCGGGGCCAAGGTCGACAATATGGTCGGCGGCGCGGATCGCGTCTTCATCGTGTTCGACCACGATCACGGTGTTGCCAAGGTCGCGCAGGCGCTTGAGCGTTTCGAGCAGCCGGTCATTGTCGCGCTGGTGCAGGCCGATGCTGGGCTCGTCGAGCACGTAGAGCACGCCCGAGAGGCCGCTGCCGATCTGGCTGGCGAGGCGGATGCGCTGGCTCTCGCCGCCGGAAAGCGTGCCGCTGGTGCGATCAAGGTTGAGGTAGTCCAGCCCGACATTGTCGAGGAAGCCCAGCCGCTCGTTGATTTCCTTGAGGATCGCGCGGGCGATCTGCTGCTGCGTGTCGTTGAGCTTGGCCTCGAGCGCGAGGAACCACGCCTTCGCGTCGGCCACGCTCATCCTGACCGGCGTGGCGATGTCCGTTCCTGCGACCTTCACCGACAGCGCCTTCTCGTTGAGGCGCTTGCCGCCGCAGGTCTCGCACGGCTGCGCCGTCTGGTACTTGCCCAGCTCCTCGCGCATCCACGCGCTCTCGGTCTGCAGCATGCGGCGGTTGAGGTTGCCGATCACGCCTTCGAAGGGCTTGCGCACGGTGTATTCCTTGCGACCGTCCTTGAAGGTGAGCTCGACCGGCATGCCGCCCGTGCCGTGGAGGATGATCATCCGCTGGTCGGGCTCAAGCTCGTTCCACGGCGTGGTCAGGTCGAAGTCGTATGCCTTGGCGAGGCTCGCCAGCACCTGCATGTAATAGGGCGACGGCGGGTTGGACTTCGCCCAGGGCACCACCGCGCCCTGCTTCAGGCTGAGCGCCTCGTTCGGCACGACCAGCTGCGGATCGAACAACAGCTTCTCGCCGATCCCGTCGCAAGTGGCGCAGGCGCCCTGCGGCGCGTTGAAGGAGAACAACCGCGGCTCGATTTCCTCGATGGTGAAGCCACTGACGGGGCAAGCGAACTTCTCGCTGAACACGATGCGGTTGGCGGGGATGCCCGCGCCCTTCATCGCGCCGCCCGCTTCGCCCTCACTCTCGCGCCCGGGCACCACGCCATCGGCCAGATCGACATAGGCCAGCCCGTCGGCAAGCTTGAGCGCGGTCTCGAAAGAGTCGGCAAGGCGCGTCTCCAGCCCCTCTTTCACCGCGACGCGATCGACCACCACTTCGATGTCGTGCTTGTACTTCTTGTCGAGCGCGGGGGCTTCCTCGATCGCATACATCTCGCCATCGATCCGCACGCGGGTGAAGCCGGCCTTGTGCCACTCCGCCAGTTCCTTGCGGTATTCGCCCTTGCGCCCGCGCACCACCGGCGCCAGCAGGTAGAGCCGCGTGCCTTCGGGCAGCGCCATCACCCGGTCGACCATCTGGCTGACGGTCTGCGCGCTGATCGGCTCACCCGTGGCGGGAGAATAAGGCACCCCCACCCGCGCCCACAGCAGGCGCATGTAGTCGTAAATCTCGGTAACGGTCGCCACGGTCGAGCGCGGATTGCGGCTGGTGGTCTTCTGCTCGATCGAGATGGCTGGAGAAAGCCCGTCGATATGCTCGACATCGGGCTTTTGCATCATCTCGAGGAACTGGCGCGCATAGGCGGAAAGGCTCTCGACATAGCGCCGCTGCCCCTCGGCATAGATCGTGTCGAAAGCGAGCGAAGACTTGCCCGAACCCGACAGGCCGGTGATCACGATCAGCGCATCGCGCGGCAGATCGATATCGATCCCCTTGAGGTTGTGTTCGCGCGCGCCGCGGACGGAAATCTTGCTAAGGGCCATGGAAATTCGTGTTCCGCAAATGTTCCGGATAGTCAAGTGAAGCGCAGGTGCAGCCCACTGGGATCGGATAGATGTGGGGGCAAATGCGCCGGATGCAAACGGGTTTCGCGCTTCGCTTCATGGCTGGCGCTCCGAAGGGCACCCGATGCTTAATTGCTCAATCGCACTTCACTTTTTCTGCCGCCCCGCCTGCTTGAAGCCAGCCTACAGGAAAACTGAAGGCCAATCTCTATCCCCAAATCGCTAGCAAGAGCTTCTCTTTGCAAGTCTATCCCTCCTGCCCTTCGGGTCGCACCAGGGCCGCAGATTGGAAATGCAAGGACGGGCCGGGCATGCACCTCTCCGCATGTCCGGCCTTACGCTGTTATGCAGGGTTCAGTGAAGCTTTCCGCAAGCCTTCGCTTCAGGCCTGATCGCCCACCAGAGCGCGTGCTCCTTGATCCCCGATCCAGCGCATCGAAACGCCCCAGGCCGACTTGATATTACCCGACGACAAGGCATCCGGCGGCGGGCCATCCGCTAACAGCTTCCCCTCGCGCAGCACCAGCACGCGATCGGCATGGTTCATCGCGGTGGCAAGGTCATGCACGACGAGCACCACCCCTGCCCCTGCCCGCGCGGCTTGCCCAAGATGGCGCAACAGAGCCTGCTGGTGCGCGAGGTCGAGCGCGGCGAATGGCTCGTCGGCCAGGATCCAGCGGGGCTCCCCCGCCAGCACCCGCGCCAGCAAGGCCCGCGCCTTCTCGCCGCCAGACAATTGCGAGACGGGGCGGTGCCGCAACCCCTCAAGATCGAGAGCGGCGATAGCGCTTTCGACCGCCTGCTCCCCGCGATCTCGATGCGGCATCCGCCCAAGCCGCACGAGGTTCTCTACCGCGACATCCCATGCCACTTCGGCCTCTTGCGGAAGGTATCCGATATACTGCGCGCGAATACGCGGATGCATCGCGCCCAGCGGCTCGCTGTCCAGCGTGACCGCCCCGGCAGAAGTTTCGAGCAGCCCTGCCAGCGCCATCAATAGGCTGGACTTGCCTGCGCCATTTGGGCCGCAAATAGCCATGACCTTCCCCGGCTCAAGCGCCGTGCTCAGCCGGTCGAGCACCTGCGCCCCTCCACGCACCAGCGAAAGCCCTTCAGCGGCAAGCATCACAGCCTCCCCCGGCGCATCCGCACCAGCAGCCACAGGAAGAACGGCGCGCCAAGCAAGCTCAGCGCGATCCCGAGCCGCAGTTCAGTGACGAGCGGCAGTATGCGGACCAGGCTGTCCGCCGCGAGCACCAGGCAGGCGCCAGCCAGCGCGCTTGGCAGGATCAGGCTCGACGGCAACCGGTCAGTCAGCGGGCGGACAAGATGCGGCACGATCAGGCCGACGAAGCCGATGATCCCCGCCACCGCCACGCTTGCGCCAACGGTGAGGCCCACCCCGCCGACCAGCAGGGCCAGCAGCCAGCCGGGCCGCACGCCGAGCGACCGTGCCGCCGCCTCGCCCAGCGTAAGCGCATCGAGCGAGCGAGCAGCAAGCGCGAGCAGGCCGATCCCTGCCGCCACCAGCGGCGCGGCGAGCATGACATCGCGCCAGCTGCGATCGGTCAGCGCGCCATTCAGCCACAACACGATCTCGCTCATGGCGAAGGCGTTGGGAGAGAGAGTGATCGCCAGTGCTGTCAATGCTCCGGCGAGGCTGGCAATCATCAGGCCGGCCAGCGTGAACAGCGCGATCCCGCCAGTGCGCCCGGCAATCGCGGCAAGCATCGCCATGCCAGCCGCCGCGCCCGCCAGCGCCATCAGCGGCAAGAGCCAGGGGCTGGCCGAAAAGCCGAACCACAGGCTGGAAACCGCGCCCAGTGCAGCCATCGGAGCAATCCCGAACAGGCCGGGATCGGCCAGCGGATTGCGCAGATAGCCCTGCATCGCAGCGCCAGCCGCCCCCAATCCCGCGCCGATCACGACCGCCAGCAGTGCGCGCGGCAGGCGCAGCTCCATCAGGATCAACGTGGCATTGGGGGTCGTAGCTGGATCGATCCACACGCGCCCCGCAAGCAACGACAGCGGCAGCAACAGCGAGAGAAAGCCTGCGAAAACGAGTGTGGCACGGTTCATCATGTGCCTCCCGCCCTTATTTCGCTCAGCCGCGCCATGGCCCGAATGATCGTTGGGCCGCCGCAATAGAGCAATGCGGGATCGAAGCTTTCGACGCGCGTTGCCTTGAGCCGCGACAAGGCCGGGTGGCGTTGCGCACGCGCATCCCCGGCGACCAGCAGCACTTCGGGCGGATCGGCCAGAAGCGCTTCGAGCGAGAGGTAGTCCGCCTGCCCCATTCCCCGCAACGCGCTCTGATTACCGAACCCGGCGCGCCGCATCAATTCGCTCGCCAGCGTCGCCTTGCCCGGGACGATCTGCCCCGGCTGCCACAGCACTGCCGAAACCGCAGGCGTGCCTGGAGGTGCCGTACCATCCGCCAGCGCGGCTTCGATCCGCTGCGCCAGTTCCTCACCGCGACCTTGCTGCCCGGCAAGTGCGGCGATCTCGCGCACCTGTGCAATGCTCTCTTCAGGTGTGCTGGCGATGCCGACGAAACGGGTCGGGATATCCAAATCGGCCAGCGCCTGACGCGTGGATGGGGCAAGGAAAGTATCCGCCAGCACAAGATCGGGATCGAGCGCGAGCACTTCCTCCACCGTACCGCCGGTCCTGGGATATTTCTGCGCGACGCTGGCCGGGATCGAACTGCCTGCCGGATCGCGGCTGTAATGCGAGAGGGCAAGGATCTGCTCCGGATCGGCCACTTCGACCAGCATCGCATCGATGCAGGGGTTGAGGCTGACGATGCGCGGCATCGCACCAGCATCGCGCGCGCCGCTCTCTTGCGCGCCGGGCGCGCAGCCAGCCAGCGCCAGCGCGAAAGCCGGGAGCGAGCAAGCTGCAAGGCGTTTGCCGGTCGTGAAGAATCCAGTGCGCATCGATCCCCTTCGCCCGGCCAGCGATAGAGGCGGCGCGGCGGGGCTGCAAGCTGGCGCTCCTGCCCCTCGGAACGCGAAAGGCCATGGAAAACGTTCCGTTAACCCTGTCGCAGAACCAAGCCTTAGGCCGGGCCGGTTAGAGAGTGCTCAACCAGACAAATACCCCCTGAGGTCGCACCAATGCAGTTCTCTTCGAATGCCGCGCGTAATTTGCAGCGCGGCCCGCTCGCTCGCCTTATCGTTCCGGCCCGGCCCGAAGCCGCCGCCAACGACAATGGCGAGGAGCCGGTAAGCGAAGCCATGCTCGAAGCGTCGTTGCGGCATTTCGCCGCGTACGGACTTGGCGCGGCACGCGCGGCTCGCCTGCAGGCCGAATTCGCCTTCTTTGCCGGTGACCGCACAGCCTATCGCTGGTGGCTGGGTATCTGCCGCCTGCTCGACAAGCGCATGGCGATGATCGCAGCACGCGAATTCGAAACAAACCCGCCCGGAAAGATCGGCTGAAACCGCTCAGCCAATCTCTGGCGAAAGCGCCAATTATCTCAAGTTTAAGCCAATTCTTGAGAAAACGGCTCGAATCCATCAGGTATAATGGTAAGCGGCGCGTTAACCGGAAAGTGACGACTTCGTCCTATCACGGAGCTGTGATGGGACGGATCACCCACTTCGGCGCCCTGCGGGAACGCCTTTCGCTGCTATCGCGTGAGGACAATTTGTCTGAGCGGGTGCGCCGCATCCTCGTGTCCACGCTGTACACGCAGCCCACAAGCCTCGCGATCGGCGCGATCAACGGGATCGCATCGACTGCGATCGCCGCCTGGGTCTCGGGCATCGACATCCTCTATACCGGCTGCATCGTGCTCACCGTGATCGCAGTGGCGCGCGTCACGGCGGCGCTGGGCCTTTCGCCCGACGAGAACAGCAACAGCACCAACAAGCTTGAGATCGCCTATGAAGTGGGCGCGTTCAGCTATGCCTTCGTGCTCGGCGCGCTGGCGGCACTGGTGTTGGCGCTCAAGGCGCCGGCTTCGGTCGAAGTGCTGATGATCGCCAATGCCACCTGCTATGGCGTGGGCATCTGCGCGCGCAACGCCGGGCGGCCCACGATTGCGCTGGGCCAGATGGTGCTGGTCTGCCTGCCGATCATGGCAGCTTCGCTCTACGTCGGCACGATCGCATTCGTGGCGCTGTTCGTGACCATGCTGCTGCTGCTTCCCGCGATGTGGTCGATCACGCTCAACGTGTTCAAGGTGCTGCGCGATTCAATCAGCGCAGCCGAAACCAGCACGCAGCTGGCCGACAAAATGCAGCTGCTGGCGCGGACCGATGACGTAACCGGGCTGGCCAACCGCGCGGGCCTGAACCACGCGATGGTCGAAAGCATGATGACGCTCGAACCGGACACGCGCATGGCGCTGCTTTGGATCGACCTCGACCGCTTCAAGGAAGTCAACGACCTGTTGGGCCATCCTGTCGGCGACCGGGTGCTGGCGGAAGTGGCCAAGCGGCTGCGCGACATCGCACCCGAAGGATCGACCGTCGCGCGCTTCGGCGGCGACGAATTCGTGCTCTATAGCCCGGTTTCCGGACGCAAAGAGGCCGAGCGCCTCGCCAGCGAGATCCATATCGAAATCATGCGGCCGCTGCGGGTCGACAACCGCGCGCTAAACGTGCGCGCTTCGCTCGGCGTCGCGCTGATGCCCGACGACGCACAGGACATCGACACTCTGATGCAGCGATCGGACCTTGCGCTTTACCACGCCAAGGTTGCCGGCCGCTCGCAGACCAGCTTCTTTAATCCGTCGATGACGCGCGAGCTTGTCCGCCGCCGCGAGATCGAGGACGAATTGCGGCTCGCCATCATGCGCGACGAGCTGTCGATCTTCTTCCAGCCGATCGTGGACCTTGGGACAGGCAAGATTCGCTCGTTCGAGGCGCTGGTGCGCTGGTTCCATCCGGAAAAGGGCGAGCTGCGCCCCGACGAGTTCATCCCCGTGGCTGAGGAAACCGGCGTGATCGTGACGCTGGGCAACTGGATCACCGCGCAGGCCGCGCGCGCCTGCGCGCAATGGCCCGAGGACGTGAGCGTGGCAGTGAACCTTTCACCGCTGCAGATCCGCGCGCCCGGCGCCGCGCTGGGCATCCTCAACGCCCTGCGCGAGGCAAAGCTCGATCCCCGGCGGCTCGAGCTGGAGGTCACGGAAACGCTGTTCGTCGACGACACCCATGCCACCGCGGCATTCATCGAAGAGCTGTCTGACCGCGGCGTGCGCTTCGCGCTCGACGATTTCGGTACGGGTTATTCCTCGCTGGGCTACATCAACTCTTTCCCCTTCTCGAAGATCAAGGTCGACCGTAGCTTCGTGTCCGGCCCCAATGTCGGCAAGAAGAGCGACGCGATCATCCGCGCCGTGGCCGAAATGGGCACCACGCTGGGCATGGAGATCGTCGCCGAAGGGATCGAGACGATCGAGCAGGTGCGCGCGGTGCGCGAAGCCGGATGTACGCTGGGCCAGGGCTATTATTTCAGCCGCGCCGTGCCGGACTACCTTGCGGCAATGCTGCTGGCGCAGGAACGCGATGACGACCTGCCCAAGGCGCTGATGGCCTGAAGGCCATAGCAATCCCACCAACCAGACTATCTGCCTGAACCCGTTCCGCAGCCTGTTCTGCGGAACTGGATTGCCGATTCCAGCAGCTCTTATTGCTATTGCGAATTGTTTGCGAAAATTCCCTTGCAATTAGGGCATTTCGCAGTTGCATTCGCTTGCTGCGAGGCCTAGGTCGCCTGCAAATAGCCAGGCGTACTCCCTCACGGACGCAGGGGAACGCGCCACTTGCGGCCCACACCGTCTCAGCGTCCCGAGTTTGACGAAAGGACCCTTCCCCCAATGGCCCGCAAGAAGATTGCACTCATCGGCGCCGGCATGATCGGCGGCACGCTTGCCCACCTCGCTGCCAAGCACGAAATGGGCGATATCGTCCTTTACGACATTGCCGAAGGCATGCCGCAGGGCAAGGCGCTGGACATCAGCCAGTGCGGGCCGATCGAAGGCTTCGACGCCACCATCAAGGGCACCAACGATATCGCCGATATCGCCGGAGCAGACGTGATCATCGTCACCGCCGGCATCGCCCGCAAGCCGGGCATGAGCCGCGACGATTTGCTCGGCGTCAACCTTGGCGTGATGAAGGCTGTGGGCCAGGGCATCGCCACTCACGCCCCCAACGCTTTCGTGATCTGCATCACCAACCCGCTCGACGCGATGGTCTGGGCGCTGCGCGAATTTTCCGGCCTGCCGCACAACAAGGTCGTCGGCATGGCCGGCGTGCTCGACAGCGCGCGCTTTGCAACCTTCCTCGCGTGGGAATTCGGCGTGAGCGTGAAGGACGTGAACGCCTTCGTGCTGGGCGGCCACGGAGATACCATGGTCCCCGTCACCGCCTACACCACCGTTTCGGGCATCCCGGTCGACGATCTCGTCAAGATGGGCCGTTCGACCAAGGAAAAGATCGACGCGATCGTGCAGCGCACCCGCAGCGGCGGCGGCGAGATCGTCGCCCTGCTCAAGACCGGATCGGCCTATTATGCGCCCGCCACCAGCGCGATCGCCATGGCCGAAGCCTATCTGGGCGACCAGAAGCGCATCCTTCCCTGCGCAGTGCACCTCACCGGCCAGTATGGCGTGGATGACCTTTATGTCGGCGTGCCGGTGGTGATCGGCGCTGGCGGCGCTGAAGAAGTGATCGAAATCGCGCTCGACGGCGAAGCCAAGGCGAACTTCCAGGTCAGCGTCGACGCGGTCAGGGAACTGCTCGAAGCGTGCAAGGGCATTGAGCCGTCGCTGGCTTGACCTCGATTCTATCCAATCTTCTCAGGAGAGACTGAATGTCCATCCTCGTAAACAAGAACACCAAGGTCATCACCCAGGGCATGACCGGCGACACCGGCACCTTCCACACCCAGCAGGCGCTGGCCTATGGTACGCAGATGGTTGCGGGCGTGACCCCCGGCAAGGGCGGCAGCACCCATATCGGCCTGCCGGTCTATGACACGGTGGCCGAAGCCAAGCACGCCACCGGCGCAACCGCTTCGTGCATCTATGTGCCGCCTCCGTTCGCCGCGGATTCGATCCTCGAAGCGATTGACGCCGAAGTCGAATTGATCGTCTGCATCACGGAAGGCATTCCGGTGCTCGACATGGTGCGCGTGAAGCGCGCGCTCTCGGGCTCGAAATCGCGCCTGATCGGCCCCAACTGCCCCGGCGTGCTGACCCCCGGCGAATGCAAGATCGGCATCATGCCCGGTTCGATCTTCAAGAAGGGCAGCGTCGGCGTGGTTTCGCGTTCGGGCACGCTGACCTATGAAGCCGTGCACCAGACCACCATAGTCGGCTTGGGTCAGACCACCGCAGTCGGCATCGGCGGCGACCCGGTGAACGGCACCAACTTCATCGACGTGCTCGACATGTTCCTGAGCGATGACGAGACCAAGTCGATCATCATGATCGGCGAAATCGGCGGCAGCGCCGAAGAGGAAGCCGCCGAGTTCATCAAGGAACAGGCGAAGAAGGGCCGCAAGAAGCCGATGGTCGGCTTCATCGCAGGCCGCACGGCGCCTCCGGGCCGCCGCATGGGCCATGCCGGTGCGATCGTGTCGGGCGGCCAGGGCGGCGCCGAAGACAAGATCGCGGCGATGGAAGCGGCGGGCATCCGCGTCAGCCCCTCGCCATCCGAACTCGGCACCACGCTCGACGCGCTGCTGAAGGAACTCGCCTGACACGCCTCCTCCCCGGAGAATTGTAATGGGTAACGAAAGCCACGATTTCCTGCCTGAGCTCGGCGACCAGGACGGCCCGCAGCCCGGCCCCAGCTGGGGCAATCCGCGCTGGCTGGATGCCGTGTCGGATGCGGGCGCGGACCTGACTGCCGCGCTCGACCCCACACAGCTCAAGGCGGCGGTGAAGGAAGCGGCGGCAAAGGCCGGCAAGCCCGTCGATCCCAAGGCGATCGAGCAGGCGGCGGCGGATTCGATCCGCGCAATGCTGCTGGTGCGGCTCTATCGCGTGCGCGGGCACATGGCGGCCGATCTCGACCCGCTGGGCCTGCATGCGCACAACATGCCCGAAGACCTCTCGCTCGAATGGCATGGTTTTGCCGGCCAGGAAGACCGCGAAGTCTATGTCGGCGGGGTATTCGGCTTCGAATGGGTCAAGGTGCGCGACCTCTATGACGCGCTGCGCCGCACCTATTGCGGCAAGGTCGGCCTAGAATACATGCATATCGCCGACACCGAAGAGCGGCGCTTCCTGCAGGACAAGTTCGAAAGCCCGGGCGAAACGATCCAGTTCACCGACGAGGGCAAGCGCGCCATCCTGGGTGCTGTGATCCGCGGCGAGCAATATGAGGAATTCCTCGCCAAGAAATATGTCGGCACCAAGCGTTTCGGGCTCGACGGTGGCGAATCGATGATCCCCGCGCTCGAAGCGGTGATCAAATATGGCGGCGCCAACGGCGTGCGCGAGATCATCTACGGCATGGCGCACCGCGGGCGCCTCAACGTGCTCGCGAACGTTATGGGCAAGCCTTACAAGGTGATCTTCCACGAATTCTCGGGCGGCAGCGCCAACCCCGACGAAGTCGGCGGCTCGGGCGATGTAAAGTATCACCTCGGCACTAGCACCGATCGCGACTTCGACGGTATCGAAGTGCACATGTCGCTCGTGCCCAACCCTTCCCACCTCGAAGCGGTGGATCCGGTGGTTCTGGGCAAGGCGCGCGCGCAGCAGGCGATCCGCGACGACCTTTCGAAGCACGAGCAGGTACTGCCTGTGCTGATCCACGGCGACGCGGCATTTGCCGGCCAGGGCGTGGTGTGGGAATGCCTCGGCATGTCGGGCGTACCCGGTTACAACACCGGCGGCTGCCTGCACTTCATCATCAACAACCAGATCGGCTTCACCACCGCACCCAAGTTCTCGCGCGGGTCGCCCTACCCGTCCGACGTTTCCAAGGGCGTCCAGGCGCCGATCCTGCACGTCAATGGCGACGATCCGGAAGCGGTGACCTTCGCCTGCAAGCTGGCGATCGACTATCGCCAGACCTTCAAGCGCGACGTCGTGATCGACATGTGGTGCTATCGCCGCTTCGGCCACAATGAAGGCGACGAACCGAAATTCACTCAGCCACTGATGTATGACGCGATCCGCCAGCATCCCAAGGTGAGCTCGATCTATGCCGACCGGCTGATCGAGGAAGGCGTGATCGAGAAGGGCTATGCCCCCAGGCTGCGCGAGGAATTCGTCGCGCTGCTTGATGAGGAATTCGAGGCCGCCAAGAGCTACCAGCCCAACCATGCCGACTGGTTCGGCGGACGCTGGGCCGGGCTCAACAAGCCGCTCGATCCCGAAGGCGCGCGCCGCAATGTCGAGACCGCGATCGAAAAGAAGCTGTTCGACAGCATCGGACGCACCATCACTACGATCCCGGACGATCTTGAAGCGCACAAGACGCTGCGCCGCGTGATCGACGGCCGCGCCGAAATGTTCAAGGACGGTGACGGCTTCGACTGGGCCACCGCCGAAGCGCTCGCCTTCGGCAGCCTCGTGACCGAAGGCTTCGGCGTGCGCCTGTCGGGCCAGGATTCGGGCCGCGGCACCTTCAGCCAGCGTCACGCAGTGTGGGTCGACCAGAAGACCGAGGCCAAATACATCCCGCTGTGCCAACTGCCGCATGGCAAGTTCGAAGTCTATGACAGCCCGCTCAGCGAATATGGCGTTCTCGGCTTCGAATACGGCTTCGCGATGGCCGATCCCAAGACGCTGGTGCTGTGGGAAGCGCAATTCGGCGACTTCGCCAATGGCGCGCAGATCATGATCGACCAGTTCATCGCCAGCGGCGAAGCCAAATGGCTGCGCGCCAACGGGCTGGTGCTGCTGTTGCCGCACGGATACGAGGGCCAGGGGCCGGAGCACAGCTCCGCCCGGCTCGAGCGTTTCCTGCAGCTGTGCGCGAACGACAATATCCAGGTCTGCAACATCACCACCCCGGCCAATTACTTCCACGTGTTGCGCCGACAGATGCTGCGCCCCTTCCGCAAGCCGCTGGTCATCATGACTCCCAAGAGCCTGCTGCGCCATCCGAAGGCGAAGAGCAGCGCCAGCGAGTTCATGGGCGAACAGCACTTCATGCGGATCAAGTCGGACCTCAAGTCGATCGATGACAAGAAGGTCCGCCGCCTGGTGCTGTGCAGCGGCAAGGTCAGCTACGAGCTGATGGAAAAGCGCGACGAGGAAGGGCTCGAAGACGTCTCGATCGTCCGGATCGAGCAGCTCTATCCCTTCCCCGGCGAGCCGCTTGCCGCGCGCCTCAAGCGCATGACCGGCCTCGAAGAGGTGATCTGGTGCCAGGAAGAACCGCGCAATAATGGCGCATGGTTCTTCGTCGAAAGCCAGATCGAGCAGGCGCTGAGCGACGCCGGGCATGACGGCATGCGGCCGCGCTATGCGGGGCGCGATGCCTCCGCTTCGCCGGCCACCGGCCTCGCCAAGCGCCACCAGGAACAGCAGGAAGCCCTTGTGGCTGCCGCGCTGGGGCTGGACGGCAAAGCCAATTCAACCAAATCTTCCAAGAAGAAGGCCTGAGGAAACAAGCACATGGCCACTGAAGTCAAAGTTCCCGTCCTGGGTGAATCGGTCACCGAAGCCACTGTCGGCGAATGGCTCAAGCAGCCCGGCGAAGCGGTTGCGGCAGACGAACCGATTGCCAGCCTCGAGACCGACAAGGTCGCGATCGACGTGCCTTCGCCGGTCGCCGGCGTAATGGGCGAACACAAGGCCGCGGTTGGCGACACGGTCGAAGTCGACGCAGTCATCGCGCTGATCGAGGCAGGCAGCGGCGCTGCAGCCAAGCCCGCCGCAGCCAAGGAAGCTGCGCCCGCCCCCGCCGCCGCCAAGGAAGAACCCGCCGCGAGCGGCGACACGGTGACGATGTCGCCTGCGGTGCGCCGCGCCGTGCTGGAACACGGTGTCGATCCGACCACGATCAAAGGCACCGGCAAGGACGGGCGCCTGACTAAGGAAGACGTGCTGGCCGCGGCCAAGGCCAAGGAAACCGCCCCCGCGGCTGCGCAGGCCACCGCACCCTCGCCCGCTCCGGTCGCTGCTACTGCAGCCCCGGGCCGCAATACCGAGCGCGTGAAGATGACGCGCATGCGCCAGACCATCGCCAAGCGGCTCAAGGGCGCGCAGGAAAATGCGGCGCTGCTCACCACCTTCAACGATGTCGATATGTCGGCGGTGATCGAAGCGCGCAACAAGTACAAGGACCTGTTTGCCAAGAAGCACGACGTGCGGCTGGGCTTCATGGGCTTCTTCGCCAAGGCGGCCTGCCTCGCGCTGAAGGATGTCCCTTCGGTCAACGCCTACATCGAAGGCGATGAGATCGTCTATCACGACTATATCGACATCTCGGTCGCGGTTTCCGCCCCGAACGGCCTCGTGGTGCCGGTCGTGCGCGATGCCGACAAGAAGAGCTTCGCCCGGATCGAGAAGGACATTGCCAACTTCGGCCAGCGCGCCAAGGAAGGCACGCTGACCATGGAAGACATGAGCGGCGGCACCTTCACCATCTCGAATGGCGGCGTGTTCGGCTCGCTGATGTCGACGCCGATCATTAACCCGCCGCAGAGCGCCGTGCTGGGCCTCCACCGCATTGACGAACGCCCAGTGGTCGTGAACGGCGAGATCGTGATCCGCCCGATGATGTATATCGCGCTGAGCTATGACCACCGCCTGATCGACGGGCGCGAGGCGGTGACTGCGCTGAAGATCATCAAGGAAGCGATCGAAGACCCGACGCGGATGCTGATCGATTTGTAGAAACCACATTTTCTTCCGTTCGGGCTGAGCCTGTCGAAGTCCTGTCCTTCTTCAGGACCGACGGAAAAAAGGAAGTACGGCCCTTCGACAGGCTCAGGGCGAACGGAGATTGGAATGGCTGACCATTCATACGACTACGACGTCCTTGTCATCGGTGCCGGCCCCGGCGGCTATGTCGCGGCGATCCGCGCGGCGCAACTGGGCCTGAAGGTAGCCTGCGCGGAAGGTCGCGCGACATTGGGCGGAACCTGCCTCAATGTCGGCTGCATCCCGTCGAAGGCGATGCTGCACGGTTCGGAGAAGTATGAGGAGGCCGCGAACGGCACTCTCGCCCGCTACGGCGTGAAGCTGGGGAAGGTTGAACTCGACCTCGGCGCGCTGCTGGCCGACAAGGCCGACGCGGTGAAGGGGCTGACCGGCGGGATCGAGTTCCTGTTCAAGAAGAACAAGGTCGATTGGCTTAAGGGCTATGGCACGTTCAAGGACGCGCACACCGTCACCGTTGATGGTAAGGATTACACCGCAAAGGATGTGGTGATTGCCACCGGTTCCTCGGTCACTCCCCTGCCCGGCGTCGAAATCGACAACGACAAGCACATCGTGGTGGACAGCACCGGCGCACTCGAACTGCCCAAGGTGCCCAAGAAGATGGTCGTGATCGGCGGCGGCGTGATCGGGCTCGAACTCGGCAGCGTGTGGCGCCGCCTCGGGGCGGAAGTCACCGTGGTCGAGTTTCTCGACCAGCTGCTGCCCGGCATGGACATGGATATCCGCAAGGAAGCCGCGAAGATCTTCAAGAAGCAGGGCATGACGCTCAGGCTCTCAACCAAGGTCACCGGCTGCACCGTAAAGGGCAAGAAGGCCACGCTCACGCTCGAACCAGCCGCGGGGGGCGAAAGCGAGACGCTTGATGCCGATTGCGTGCTCGTTTCGATCGGGCGCAAGCCCAACACCGAAGGGCTGGGTCTCGAGAAGATAGGGCTCGAGCTCAACCAGCGCGGCCAGATCGAAACCGACCATGACTTCCGCACCAAGGTGGCCGATGAAAATGGGGCTGTGTGGGCGATCGGCGACGTGATCCCCGGCCCGATGCTTGCGCACAAGGCCGAGGATGAAGGCATCGCCGTCGCTGAAAACATTGCTGGCCAGACCGGCATCGTGAACCACGATGTGATCCCGGGCGTGGTCTACACCTGGCCCGAATTTGCAGGCGTGGGCCTGACCGAAGAACAGGCTAAAGAGCGCGGCGCGGTGAAAGTCGGCAAATTCCCGATGATGGCCAACAGCCGTGCCAAGACCAATCACGAGCCCGAAGGCTTCGTGAAGGTCATCGCCGATGCCGAAACGGATCGCGTGCTGGGCGTGTGGTGCATCGCATCGGTCGCAGGCACGATGATCGCACAGGCGGCGCAGGCGATGGAATTCGGCGCCACCAGCGAGGATATCGCCTATACCTGTCATGCCCACCCGACGCATTCCGAAGCGATCAAGGAAGCGGCGATGGCGGTGCAAGGGAAGCCGATCCACATCTAGCGAATTCGCGTTTGATTGCGCCCGCTTGGCTGCCTAAGATCGACAGCCGAGGGGGAGTTTGCCTTGGCCTATCCGAAACTGACTGACGAGCCCGGTGCGCTGGCGACCGCCGCCGCAATACGCGCTGGCGAGATGAGCCCACACGAAGCGGTGGAAGACGCCATCGCCCGGATCGAGCATCTCGACGTGCATGTGAACGCGGTGGTCGTGTGCGATTTCGAACGCGCGATTGCGACCGCAAAGTCGATGGACAAGCATAAGCCGGGAACGAAGCAGCCGCTGTTTGGCGCTCCGATGACGATCAAGGAAAGCTTCGACATAGCGGGGCTGCCCACTTGCTGGGGCCACCCGCCGCATCGGGACAATATCGCGCAGCGCGACGCGAAGGTCGTCAGCCGCCTGAAGGCGGCGGGCGTGGTGTTCCTGGGCAAGACCAACGTCCCGATCGACCTTGCCGACTGGCAGAGCTTCAATGCGGTCTATGGCCGCACCAACAACCCGCACGACCATACCCGTTCGCCGGGTGGATCGTCCGGCGGTTCGGCGGCCGCGGTTGCGAGCGGCATGGTGCCTTGCGAATATGGCACCGATATCGGCGGATCGGTGCGCGTTCCCGCCCATTTCTGCGGCGTGTGGGGCCACAAGACCAGCTGGGGCCTCGTCAGCAAGCATGGCCACGATCACCCGCTTATGGCGGGCAAGGACGCGCATGACGGCGCGCTTTCGATCGCAGGGCCGCTTGCGCGCAATGCCGAAGATATCGAGATTTTGCTGCGGCTGACGGCGCAGTTCCCGCTGCACGAAAGCAAGAAGCCGCTGAAGGATTGCCGCATTCTTGCGCTGCTCGACCATCCCTCGAGCCCGATCGACGGCAGCGTGCGCGGCCCGACTGAAGCTGCGCTTGCGGCGCTTGAAGCAGCCGGTGTGCGGGTGGACCACAAGAGCGACCTGGTGCCCGATCTCGCCATGCAGCATGACGATTACCTGCGAATGCTCAACGTGGCGATGGCGCGCGGCATGCCCTCGCCCGATGGCAAGCGTGCCACGGCGACCGACTGGTTCGACCTGCTCGACAAGCAGGCGCGCAACGAACTGGCATGGGAGCAGGTATTCGAAGCCTATGACTTCGTGCTCGCGCCCCCTGCCCCCGTCCTCGCCGTGCCGCATCGCGACGAGGCGGTGTTCCGGGGAACCCTCTCGATCGATGGGCACGACGAGCCGGCCGCAGGCGGGCTCGCATGGGCCGGGCTGGCGACTTTCCCCAATTTGCCTTCCACTGTCCTTCCCATCGGCAGCAGCATGGTGGGCGGCAGCGAATTGCCTTGTGGCATGCAAGTGATAGGGCCGCGCTGGCGCGACCTCGATTGCATCGCCGCCGCTCGCAGCATCGACGCGATCGTCAACTCTTAAGCTTCAAAGGAAAATTAATGGCGCGCCCACTGCTCATGCAGCGCTTTGCCAAATGGCATATCTGGCTCGGCTGGCTGGTCGGCTTTCCAATCCTGATGTGGATGGTGACCGGCCTGTTTATGGCGGCGCGCCCGATCGAGGAAGTGCGCGGCAATCACTTGGTCCTGGAGCAACCGGCTGAGGCCCTGGTGCTGCCCGGCAGTTCGCTGGCAAGCCCGGAATTCCCGATCCGCGAAATGCGTGCAGTCATGCAGGACGGGCGGGCAGTTGCGATCCTCACCGGCATGGATGGCAGCGTGCGCCGGGTCGACATGACCAGTGGCGGCGCCCTTCCCTCGCTCACGGCCAGCGATGCGCGGCGCATCGTGGCCCAGCGGATCGACGGCGGCGACAAGGTACTGAGCGTCACTGCATTCGAGGCGTCCGAAGTGCCGTTCGACTTCCGCCGCGAAATGCCAGTATGGCAGGTCGCGCTTGAGGGCGGCACGCATGTCTATGTCGGCCGCGATACGGGCCAGATCGAAGCGGTGCGCACGAGCTGGTGGCGCGCCTTCGATTTCATGTGGGGGCTGCACATCATGGACCTCCAGACCCGCGAGGACACGAGCCACCCGATCCTGATCCTGTTCGCCATACTGGGCCTGGTCGGCGCGCTGCTCGGCTGCGTGCTGATGTTCCGGCGGCGCAAGGCGCGCGTAACTGCATGAACGGTGCTGAAGTCCTGACTCCGCTGCTTGACGGGCTCGACATACTGGGACTGGCGATTTTCGCGCTAACCGGCGCGCTACTGGCGGCCAAATTGCGCCAGACTTTCGTGACGATGGCCTTCTTCGCGCTCGTGACCGGCGTCGGCGGCGGCACTGTACGCGACCTGCTAATCGGGGCGCCGGTGTTCTGGATGACTGACCCGTGGGTGGCGGCGATTTGCCTTGCCACCGCACTGATCGCCTGGTTCACGCCAACCCGCTGGTGGGAAGGGAAACTGCTCGACTATGCCGACGGTGCGGGCCTCACCGCCTATGCCGTCATCGGCAGCGCCAAGGCGTTATCATATGGGGTACCGCCGGTTCCCGCCGCGCTGATGGGGGTGATCACCGGCTGCGTCGGCGGGATCATCCGCGATGTCGTCGCCGGGCGCCCATCGATCATCATGCGGCCGGAGCTTTACGTTACGGCTGCTGCCGTCTCCGCCGCGCTCACTGCTGGCGGGATGGCGCTGGGGATCGCAAACCCGCTGGTGTGGGGCGCGGCCTTCCTGTCAGGCTTTGCCGTTCGCAGCGCGGCGATCCGCTGGCAGATCGCCCTGCCCAGCTATCACGAATCCGCCGAGAACTGACGTACCGGCTCAGTTGCCGGGTGATTCCGCCATCCCGTAGCGGTCATCCCCGCCGTCCTGGAGATCGCCGTCGATCGGCCCACCCGGATAGGAGGGAAGCTGCTCGGCGCGTTCGCCGGTCGCCGGTTGGGCGCCACGATCCACATTGGCCCAAGCGGCGCGATAGCGGTCATCGCTATGCTGGTTGCCCTGCACGGGCTCCGCAGCCGCGAAACCGTCGCCATAATCGACGGTGTCGATCCGGCCATCCGCGCCGATCTGGCAAGTAAAGCGGTCGCCGTTGAAGATCGTGCCGGTCACGCGCCAGCCGTCGCCGCTTCGGTCGACGCTGTCCACGCTGTCGATCCGCACATCGCGTTCGATTTCGGCGACGCACATGTCGACCGCGCCGTCGATGCCGCGCCCGCCGGTAGAGCGGCGGGTGTCGCGCCGGTCGCGATAGTCCTGGCGCTCGTAGCGGGAGTCACGATAGCGCTCGTCAAGATAGCGCCGATCGCGCTCCGAATTCGAGGCTGCGTTGGCAATCGCCGCGATCCCGCCGATGATCAGCACGCCCGCCAGCACGTCACCTGCATCGATCCGGTCGCGATGGCGATACCGCCAATAGCGGTGCCGTTCTGCCTTGAGCGAATCCGCGTCGAACACGCCGTGCATGGGAATGGCGGAATTGGCTGAAGGCGCGGCGCGCGGCATGTCCGCAGCGGCAGCGGGCGTCGCAGCCATCGAAAGAGCGGCAATCAGGCCGCTCAACGCGGCGAAGCGGTTAATCTGGGCCATCGGGTCCCTCCGGTTAAGGCGAGCGTCCACCACCGCTCCGATATCCTTTTGGCAGCTAGGCGGCCCAGGCTTAGCGAAGCCTGAACCGCCCATTGGTGGCTCTTGAAACGGTCAATCCTGCTCAGTTGAGCCCGCGGATGCCGCGATAATCGATGTCCACCACCCGGCCGCGATTGATTTCGCACTTGAAGCTGCCGCGATCGAAATCGCGACCACGGTTATAACTGCCGCGATCGTTGTAGCGGTCGTTGTAGCCGACGCTGTAGCGATCGGCCCCGCGCATGCCCCAAGGGCGCTTCCCGTCGACGATCAATCGGCCGGTGACTTCCCACCCGCGCCGCTCGCGATCGACATCGCGGATCTCGGTCACTTCGGCGAAGCGATAGCCCGCGCGGCGCGCATCCCGTTCCACAGCCGCCACGCAGCGTTCGACCGCAGCGCGCGAGTTGCCATGGCCATGGCGGCTTTCGCGGTAGCGATAGCCATCATTGTAGCGGTCCTTGCTCGCGGCGCTTGCAATGGCGGCGATGCCTCCGATGATCAGCGCCCCGGCGATCACATCGCCTGCGTCGATCCTGTCGCGGTTGCGGTCGCCGGCAAAAGCGGGGGTTACTCCGGCCAGTGCCATGGCACCCACCGCTGCGGTTGCGATCCCACCCTTCGCAAAGTTCCTGGTCTTGCTCATTTGAGGTTCTCCTCATCTGGGCCGTGGCGGGATTGCCGCGGCTGTGAGGAGAGAGCTAGGCGATTCGCGCTGTTAACTTGCTGAATCGCTGTGACAGCAATTGTTCAGCTAAGTCCTATTTTTCCTGAACATCACTATCTGACACCTCAAGTCCGGTGAAATGCGCCAGGAAGGCCAGCACGTCGGCACCCTCGTCGATCACCTTGTCGGTCGGCTTGCCCGATCCATGCCCGGCACGCGTTTCCACCCGGATGATACGCGGCTTGTCGCCCAACTCCGCCGCCTGCAGCGCCGCGGTGTATTTGAAGCTGTGCCCGGGCACGACGCGGTCATCCGTGTCTGCCGTAGTGACCAGCACCGCCGGATAATCCACTCCGTTCCGCACATTGTGATAGGGCGAATAGGTGCGCAACACGCGGAAGTCCTCTTCGCGGTTGGGAAAGCCATAGTCGTCGACCCAATAGCGCCCGGCGGTGAAGCGATCGAAGCGCAGCATGTCCATCACGCCGACGGCGGCATGCGCCGCATTGACCAAGTCGGGGCGCTGGTTGGTCACTGCGCCGACCAGCAACCCGCCGTTCGAGCGACCTTCGATCGCAAGACCATCAGGAGTGGTGTAACCTTCTGCCTTCAGGAATTCGCCCGCGGCGATGAAATCGTCGAACACGTTCTGCTTGTTCGCCCGGCACCCGGCATCGTGCCATTCTTTGCCGTATTCACCGCCGCCACGGATATTGGCCAGCGCGAACACCCCGCCCGCTTCGAGCCAGGCCATGCGCGTGGCCGAAAAGCCGGGAGTCTGCGAAATGTCGAACCCGCCATAACCATAGAGCAGCGTGGGCGCGGCCTTCCCGCCTTCCGCCAGTTCCTTGCTGCGCACGATGAAGATCGGGATCTGCGTCCCGTCCTTCGAGGCATAGAAGCGCTGCTCGATCGCATAGCGTTCAGGATCGAAGGTGAGTTCGGGCGTGGCGAAGATGCCCGTCTGGCCGTTTTCCAGATCGAGCCGGTAGATCGAGGCAGGCCGGTTGAAGCTCGTGAAGCTGTAGAAGGTTTCCGGATCGCCCGGTGTTCCGCCAAAGCCGCCCGCTGCGCCAATTCCCGCGAGCGCGATCTGGCCGACCGGCCTGCCTTCGAGGTCATAAAGCAGAGCCTGGCTGGTAGCGTCCTTGAGATATTCGACCACCAATCGCTCGCCCACGATCGACGCGCCCGAAATCGGTTCCTCGCGTTCGGGCACGACCAGTTGCCAGTCGGCCTGCTTGCTATCGAGGTCGACCATCACGATGCGGTATTTGGGAGCGTCGCTATTGGTGGTGAAATAGAGCTTGCCGCCCAATGAGGCGATCAGCCGCCAGCTATGCTCGAAGCCTGTCACGAGCGGCAAAGCATACCAGCGGTGTTCGCCGTTCCTGGCAAGGTCGATCACATGCACTTCATACCGGTCATCCGTGCCGGTCGAAGTAGTGATGACCGCCCAGCGCCCGTCATGCGTGGTGCGCACGGCATGGCCGCGCTCGGGGTGGTTCGGCGTCGAGAAGACCAACCGGTCCTCAGACTGCGAAGTGCCGATGCGGTGGTAATAAACGGCCTGGTTGTAATTGAGCGCCTGGAAGTCCTGCCCTTCCTCCGGTTCGGGGAAGCGCGAATAGAGGAAACCCTCGCTGCCGACCCAGGCGATTCCGGTGAATTTGGCCCAGCGGATTTCGTCGCCGAGCGGTTGCCCGGTCGCTACGTCGATCACGCGAATGATGCGCCAGTCGGTGCCGCCGTCCTGCACGCTATAGGCAAGCAGCGATCCATCGGGCGAAGGTTCCCACCCGGCCAGCGCGGTCGCCCCGTCCTTGGCCCATGCGTTCGGATCGATCAGCAGTCGCCTTGCGCCCTCCAGTCCCTCCTGCACATAGAGCTGCGACTGGTTGAGCAGGCCCGAATTGCGCGTGTAAAAATAGTTCCGGCCCGCCTTCTGCGGAATGCCGAAACGTTCGAAATCGGTAAGCCCCGCGATCTTCGCAGCAAACCAGTCGCGCTCTTCAAGCGAAGCGAGAAAACCTGCGCTCACCGCATTCTGGCGTTCCACCCAGTCGGCCACTTCGGGATCGATACGCACATCGTTTTCCAGCCAGCGATATGGGTCTGTCACCTGCTCCCCGAAGATCTCTTCCACTAGCGGCTCCGCACGAGTTTCGGGATAGCCAGCCAACGATTGCGCCTGCGCAGCAAGCGGCGCGGCGAGCAGGCTGGCACTCACGGCCAGCGTCAACATGCGGATCATCGGGAAATTCTCTCCAACAGGGTCTTGGGCGAGGACACTAGCGTTGCGACATGCTCAATCAAGCGCCGCCAGCACGTCGCGGGTGAAGGACAGGATATCGAAACGGCTGCCGACCGGATCCTCGCCACGCCGCACGATCACGACGTTGCGGCTGGGCACGATCACGACGAACTGGCCGCGATTGCCCTGCATGGCGAAAGTATCTGGGGGGATGCCGTCGGTCTTGTTGAACAGCCAGAAGCCAGCGCCATAGCCCAGCGGGCCATCGGGCTGCGGGCCTGATGGGGTGGAAACATAGTGGACCCAGCCTTCGGGCAGGATGCGCTCGCCGTTTGGCAGGACACCGTCGTCCAGATAGAGCTGGCCAAGCCGCGCCAGATCGCGCGCGGTCGACCAGACCTGGCTGGAGAGGATATAGTTCCCCTGCCAGTCGGTCTCAGCGACGGTGTGGCTCATGCCAAGCTTGGCAAACAATTCGGCAGGCGGGTGTTCTACGAACGTGCTTTTGATCGCCTGCACCGCCGCGAGCGTATCGTTGTTGGCATAGCGGAACGCTGATCCCGGCTGGTGCACCAATGGCCAGTGCAGCGCGGTTTCCTCGACAGTCGATCCTCCGAAATAGAGCGGATCGGTGCGATTGCCCGGCGTGTCGGAATAGCGGCCCGACGCCATGCGCAGGAGTTGATCTATGGTGATAGAGCGGCGTGTGTAATCCTGAGGACTCAATCCCAATCCTGCAAAACGATCTACTGATGTATCACCACGCTGCACCGCCGCACCAACCAGTGTAGCGGCTATGCTCTTGGCAACCGACCAAGTGCGCTGGGGGACCTTGGGGCCAAAGCCCTCGGCATATCGTTCCGCCACGACCTTGCCATTGCTGGTTACGATCGTCGCTGTTGTCCTTGGGCCATTCTGACTGAATGCACTGCCAATTGCATTTTGGATGTCGGAGTGAACGACTGGCCCCTGCGGGTCTGCTTCAGCCGGCTTTTGCTCCCGCACCATCGCTGCGGGAGGCATGGATCCGCCTATTGGCAGCAACGAACAACCTTGCTGTGAGTCGTGAACCGCTCGTCGAGGCGCCATTCCATCTGCCCATTGGACATCGACATGGCTGATTTGAGGCGCACTCCCTTTCGGGTTGCCTATGCCATGCCGAACAATTTCAAACTGCAGCTTACCGATGACTGTATCTTGTGGCGCCTGGATTCCCGCCAGTTCCCACTCCATCACGCTTTCAGGCGTCCGCGTGGCACCATTCCGCTCCGCATTGGCGATGGCCCCGCACAGAAACAACGCCTTGTACCCGGCGGCGAGCGCACGATCATAACGCGCATCGAGTTCGTCCTGCGTGGTCGATTGCGCGGCAAGCGGGGCGGAAGCGAGCAGCGCCAGCGCTGCGAAAGTGGTTCGAATCATGCGCGCGACACTACGAGCGGGCCGGCAAAAGAAAAAGGGCCGGCGGATCGCTCCACCGGCCCTTCGCTGTTTAGCTTCGAGCGCGCTTACGCGTCTTCGAATTCTTCTTCGCTCATGACCGGGCCCGAGTCCTGGCCCTTGGCGTCGGTGTCGCGCTCTACGAACTCGATCACTGCCATCGGCGCAGCGTCGCTGGCGCGGAAACCGGCCTTGATCACGCGGGTGTAGCCACCGTCGCGGTCCGAATAACGCTCAGCTAGCACGTCGAACAGCTTCTTGAGCTGGGTTTCGTCACCCAGGCGGCTCATCGCCAGGCGGCGGTTCGAAAGGCCGCCGCGCTTCGCGAGCGTAACCAGCTTTTCGACATAGGGACGCAGTTCCTTGGCCTTGGGAGCCGTGGTAAGGATCTGCTCGTGCTTGATCAGCGCAGCTGCGAGGTTGCGCAGCAGGGCGTGGCGGTGGCCGGTCTTGCGACCAAGCTTACGCTGCTTCATTCCGTGACGCATAATTCATTCCTTTTTTTGCCGACCCCTCCGGGCGGGAAAGCGAAGCTGACCATCAGGTCAATCCGGTTCCCACTTTCCCTGAGGGGATCGGGCGTTCGCAAAGGGGCCGTTTCAGGTACCCCAGTTCTGGCGGCGGTTTGGGCCCGCCGCCGATAGCCCTGATTAGCCCAGCAGCTCCTGTTCGAGCTTCTTAGCCATTTCCTCGATGTTCTCAGGCGGCCATCCGGGGATGTCCATGCCGAGGCGCAGACCCATGCTGGAGAGCACTTCCTTGATCTCGTTGAGCGACTTGCGGCCGAAGTTCGGCGTACGCAGCATCTCGGCTTCGGTCTTCTGGACCAGGTCGCCGATGTAGATGATGTTGTCGTTCTTGAGGCAGTTGGCCGAACGCACCGACAGCTCGAGCTCGTCGACCTTCTTGAGAAGGTAACGGTTGAGCTGGTTGGCATCCGATTCCTGCGGTTCTGCGGCCTGGCCGATAAGGCCAGTCGAAGGCTGCGGGATACCGTCTTCGAAGTGCACGAACAGAGTCAGCTGGTCCTGCAGGATGCGCGCGGCATAGGCCACGGCGTCTTCGGGGGTGACGGTGCCATCGGTTTCGACGGTCAGCGAGAGCTTGTCGTAGTCGAGCTCCTGCCCGACGCGGGCATTCTCGACCTTGTAGCTCACCTGGCGCACCGGCGAATAGAGCGAGTCGACCGGGATCAGGCCGATCGGCGCATCAACCGGGCGGTTCGCCACGGCAGGGGAATAGCCCTTGCCGGTGTCGGCGGTGAGCTCCATGTTCAGCGTGGCGCCTTCGTCGAGATGGCAGATCACGAGATCCTTGTTCATCACCTCGATATCGCCAGAAACGGCAATGTCGCCGGCCTTGACTTCGCCAGGGCCGGTGGCGGAAAGCTGCAGCCGCTTGGGGCCTTCACCTTCCATCTTGAGCGCGATCTGCTTCACATTGAGGACGATGTCGGTCACGTCTTCACGCACGCCGGCAAGCGACGAGAATTCGTGGAGCACGTTCTCGATCTTGATCGAGGTGATCGCGGCGCCCTGCAGCGAGCTCAACAGCACACGGCGCAGCGCGTTGCCGAGAGTGAGGCCGAAGCCACGCTCGAGCGGTTCGGCGACGAAAGTGACCTTGCGGGTCTTGTCGCCGCTTTCCTTGATCTCGAGAGCGTTGGGCTTCTTCAGTTCCTGCCAGTTCTTCATATTGACGGACATGGATTTCCCCTAGGGTTCAGGTGCGGACAGGACCGGAGCGCTGGTAACGCGTCCGGTCCGTTGGGAGGCGGCGACCGTAACCGGCCGCCGGGCAGGTACGGATCAGACGCGACGGCGCTTGGAAGGCCGCACGCCATTGTGCGGGATCGGCGTCACGTCGCGGATCGACGTGATGTTGAAGCCGACCGCAGCGAGACCGCGCAGTGCGCTCTCGCGGCCCGAGCCAGGGCCCTTCACTTCGACTTCCAGCGTGCGCACGCCGTGTTCGGCGGCCTTCTTGCCGGCGTCATCCGCGGCGACCTGCGCTGCATAGGGAGTCGACTTGCGGCTGCCCTTGAAGCCCATCATGCCTGCGCTGGACCAGCTGATAGCATTGCCCTGCGCGTCGGTGATAGTGATCATGGTGTTGTTGAAGCTGGCGTTGATATGCGCAACGCCGCTGGTGATGTTCTTCTTGTCGCGGCGCCGGATACGGCCTGGTTCGCGTGCCATCGTGTGTGTCCTTTAGCTCGTCAGAAGGAAAAAGCGGTTCGGGAAACCCGGTCCGGCTTACTTCTTCTTGCCCGCGATGGGCTTTGCCTTGCCCTTGCGGGTGCGGGCGTTGGTGTGCGTGCGCTGACCGCGAACGGGCAGACCGGCACGGTGGCGCAGGCCCCGGTAGGAGCGCAGGTCCATCAGCCGCTTGATGTTCATCGCGGTCTGCCGACGCAGGTCGCCTTCCACGGTGAATTCGGCGTCGATCGCTTCGCGGATGCGCAGCACTTCCTCATCGCTGAGGTCCTGCACGCGGCGGGTGTGATCGATGCCAAGCTTGTCGGCGATCTGGACGGCCGTGGTACGGCCGATACCGTGAATATAGGTGAGCGCGATGATAACGCGCTTGTTGGTGGGGATATTGACCCCGGCAATACGAGCCACTTACTTCTCCATGCTCCACAGGGTCCCGCCGGAAACCGGCCTTCCCCTATCTCAACGCGATCCTTCGCCATGCCCGAAACCGCCAAGCTGGTGCTCAAACGGCAAAAAGCCCGGTTGGCGCGCATCGGGCTGCCGCCTGCCGGACTGTTTTCGAACATGTCGAATGAGGGCGCGCTTAATGCGATTCTCTCGCGGCGTCAACCGCCAAGCGCACGCGACACGTCACACAGCCCGATATGGGCCGCGATCGACGAATTGCAAGGCTACACCAACTCAACCGCCCGGTCAAAACAAGCCATGTGGATTGGACGCCGTGCTGTCACTTATCCTTGCCCGCCATCGCATCGATCGCTTCTTCGAGGCTTAATTCGCGCGGCGCGGCAGCCTGTTCATCTGCTTCAGCTTCCGGCGCGGGCTCAGGATCAGGCGCAGGTTCTGCCTTGGGCTCATCGATCCGTCCAAGCAATTGGGCGAGACCATTGAGTTGCTGGCTCATCACGCCATCGACAGCCGGAGCGATCACTTCCACCGGATAGCGCATGAAGCCGCCCACGGCGTACTCCCACACGATCCGCGTGCCCTTCTCAGTTTCGCTCATCGTGATGGTGAGCACTCCGTTCGCCGGTTCGCTTTGCAAGGGCCCCAGCCCGCCACGCATGCGCAAGGCATGTTCGGGATAGGCCTGGATCACCCGCATGTGCTCGGCACTGCCTTCAAGCGTGATGCGACTGGCGTCCGGATCTTCGGGGATACGTTCGCAGAAACAGCCACCGGCCTTGGGCGTCAGCGTCAAATTTGCGGCATCGCCCGACCAGGTATGGCCAGAGTTCCACCATTTTGCGGGGCTGATCAGCGCCAGCCACACTTCCTTGGGAGTCGCATCGACCACCGCCGCGTCGCGGGTGACAAAGCCGTCACCACCGCTCTGGATGACTTCGGCCTGCGCTGGCAGCGCCACGGCGAGCATTGGCGCGCAGAGCGCTGCCGCAAGCTGGTTTCTCATGTTGTTGAACCCTCCCTTTGCCGCATGGTCTAGGCGAGACGCGGCCAAGGGAAAAGGGCCATGCGGATCAGCCGAGGATCGCGTCGATCGCGGCGGCCACTTCGTCGATGCTGGCCATGCCATCGACCCGGCGGACGATTCCGCGCGATTCATATCCGGGCAGGATCGGCGCAGTCTTGGCGCGATATTCCTGCATCCGCGTTCGCACGGTTTCCTCATTGTCATCAGGACGCCGCTTGAATTCGGTGCTGCCGCATGCGTCGCACACGCCCGGCGTCGCAGGCGGGTTGGCCGTGTCGTGATACAGTGCCCCGCAATTGCCGCATGAGAAGCGCCCGGTGATCCGTTCGACCAGAGCGTCCTCGTCCACTCCAAGCTCGATCACATAGTCGAGCGAGCGGCCGTGCTTCGTGAGCAGTGCGTCGAGCATCTGCGCCTGCATTTCGGTGCGCGGGTAACCATCGAAGATCGCGCCGGTGGCAGGGTCCATCGCCGCAAGTTCCGCGTCGATCAGTTCCGAGACGATCTCGTCCGAAACGAGTTCGCCGCGGTCCATCACCGCCTTGGCCTTGATCCCCACCGGGGTCTGCGCCTTCACCGCCGCACGCAGCATGTCGCCGGTCGAAAGCTGGCGCATGCCGTATTGTTCCACCAAGCGGCCGCTCTGCGTGCCCTTGCCCGCTCCGGGAGGCCCGAGAAGAATGATGTTCATGTGACTACTCAACCCCCCGAAGTGCCGGATTGGCTTAGCGCATGCGGCCTTTCAACTTGGCCTTCTTGATAAGGTCACCATACTGGTGTGCCAACAGATGCGACTGGATCTGAGTGATCGTATCCACCGTCACATTGACCACGATCAGCAGGCTGGTGCCACCCAGGAACAGCGGGATGCCGGTCTGTGCGATCATGTATTCCGGAATGACGCAGACCAGCGTCAGGTAGATCGCGCCGACCACCGTAATGCGCGTGAGCACATAGTCGAGATAGTCGGCAGTCCGCTTGCCCGGGCGGATGCCGGGGATGAAGCCGCCGTTCTTCTTCAAATTCTCAGCCGTTTCCTCAGGATTGAAGACCACTGCGGTATAGAAGAACGCGAAGAACATGATGCCCAGTGCATAGAGCGTCATATAGATCGGCTGGCCGTGCTGCAGATACTGGTTGAGCGACTGGATCACGCTGCCCGCACCGCTCGACGGATCGATCGAATTGCCCGCGAACTGCGAAATCGTCAGCGGCAGCAGCAGCAGCGAGCTGGCAAAGATCGGCGGGATCACGCCTGCAGTGTTGAGCTTGAGCGGCAGGTGCGAACTGTCCGCCTGCATCATGCCGCGCTGCGTTGCACGCTTGGGATACTGGATCAGCAGGCGGCGCTGGGCGCGTTCCATGAAGCTGATGAACAGGATCAGCACGATCACCATCAACACGAAGCCGACGATGATGCCCGCGCCGATCGAACCGGTGCGGCCACCTTCGAAAAGGTTCGAAGTGAAGGTCGGGAATTGCGCAACGATGCCGGCCATAATGATGAGCGACACGCCATTGCCGATACCGCGGCTGGTGATCTGTTCGCCCAGCCACAGCAGGAACATGGTGCCGCCGACGAGGCTGATCACAGCGCCAACGCGGAACATGTAACCGGGACTGACCACGGCCTGCAGGCCGGCGGCATTGGCAAAGCTTTCAAGCCCCGCAGCCAGAAACCAGCCCTGGATCGCGCACAGGAACACCGTGCCATAGCGGGTGTACTGGTTAAGCTTTTGACGCCCGGTGGTGCCTTCCTTCTTGAGCGCAGCAAGCGTCGGATGCAGCGCCGCTGCCATCTGCACCACGATCGAGGCGGTGATGTAAGGCATCACGCCGAGCGCGATCAGGCTCATACGCTCAAGGCTGCCCCCGGTGAACATGTTGAACATGTCGAGGATGCCGCCCTGCGTCTGCGCAGCCAGCTCGCGCAGCGCCAGCGGGTTGATACCCGGCAGCGGCACGAAGCTGAGGAAACGGAAGACAATAAGCGCACCGATCGTGAACCAGATACGCTGGCGCAGTTCGGTGGCTTTGGAGAAGTTCGCGAGGTTAAGATTGCTCGCAATGCTGTCGGCGCGTGATGCCATGGGAACGAATGAATCCTAGCTTGTCGCCGGTCCCTCCCGGCTGTCGGAAGGACACATAGGAAGCGAAGGGCCCGATGTCGAACCCCCGCTTCCCGATTTCGTCGATTACTTGGCCTTGGCAGCCTTGTTGGCCTCGCGGCGCGCGGCCTTCTTTTCATGCTCGGGCTGGGCCGGAGCGATAACTTCGACCGAACCGCCAGCCTTTTCGACTGCGGCGATCGCGCCCTTGGTAGCGCCGGTAACGACGAACTTGACCTTCGCGGTGATTTCGCCCTTGCCCAGCAGGCGGACGCCGTCCTTGCCGCCGCGGACCAGGCCCGCTGCGCGCAGAGTCGCTTCGTCGAGATCCTTCTTGGCGTCGAGCTTCTTGGCGTCGATGAACTTCTGGATCATGCCAACGTTCACTTCGGCATAGTCCTTGCCGAAAGGATTGTTGAAGCCGCGCTTCGGCAGACGCATGTGGAGCGGCATCTGGCCGCCTTCGAAGCCCTTGATGGCAACGCCCGAACGGCTCTTCTGGCCCTTCTGGCCGCGGCCACCGGTCTTGCCCTTGCCCGAGCCGATACCACGGCCCACGCGGATGCGGCCCTTGCGGGCGCCGGCATTGTCGCGGATGTCGTTGAGTTTCATGATGTGTGCACTCGCTTTCGCTTTGTTTCGCGCTGGAAAAGTGAGCCCCGCCGAAGCGGGGTCACGGATATTAGTCGATCACAGCCACAAGATGCGGGATCTTGGCGATTGCGCCACGCACCTCGGGGGTGTCCTGGCGTTCGACGATCTTATGCGTCTTGTTGAGGCCCAAGCCGATCAGGATCTTGCGCTGGGCTTCAGGACGGCGGATCGGCGAACCGATCTGCTTGATCTTGATGGTTTTCTTGTCAGCCATCTAACTTACTCCACGATAGCAGCGGCTGCAGCTTCAGCTTCAGCTTCGCTGGCGCCACCGCGGCCGAGCAGGTCGGCGATCTTCTTGCCACGACGCTGGGCAACCGACTTCGGCGAAGTCTGGTTCTGCAGCGCGTCGAAAGTGGCGCGGATCATGTTGTAGGGGTTCGACGTACCGACCGACTTGGTCACAACGTCGGCCACGCCCAGGCTTTCGAACACGGCGCGCATCGGACCACCGGCGATGATACCGGTACCCGCAGGTGCAGTGCGAACGGTCACCTTGCCGGCACCGAAACGGCCATTGCCGTCGTGATGCAGCGTGCGGCCTTCCTTGAGCGGAACGCGGATCATCTTCTTGCGAGCAGCAGCGGTCGCCTTCGAGATGGCTTCCGGCACTTCGCGCGCCTTGCCATGGCCGAAGCCGACACGACCCGAGCCGTCGCCCACGACAACCAGAGCTGCGAAGCCGAAGCGCTTGCCGCCCTTCACCGTCTTCGAGACGCGGTTGATGTGCACCAGCTTTTCGATGATGCCGTCATCTTCCTCTTCGCGGCGCGGGCGACGCTCTTCGCGTCCACGGCCACGACCACGACCGCCTTCACGGCCACCACGGCCACGTCCGCGGCCCTCGTGCTGTTCGACTTCGGCGTCCACGGCTTCTTCAACCGCCGGAGCAGCCTCCTGGGCCGGAGCTTCGGTCGCTTCAACCGCAACGGTCGCTTCGACCTGGGTTTCTTCGTTTTTGGTTTCGTCAGCCATCATCAGAACTCCAGCCCGCCTTCGCGGGCGGCATCGGCCAGCGCCTTGACGCGGCCGTGGAACAGGAAGCCGCCGCGGTCGAACACGACGGTGGTCACGCCGGCCTTCTTGGCCGCCGCGGCGATATCCTTGCCCACCTGGGCAGCGGCATCGACATTGGCGCCCGAAGGCTTGCCACCAAGGGTGGAAGCTGCGGCCAGGGTGCGGCCGTCGGCATCATCGATGATCTGCGCATAGATGTGCTTGCCGGTGCGGTGCACCGACAGACGCGGGCGACCGCCGGCATTGCTCTTGAGAGCGGTGCGCACACGGCGACGACGACGTTCAAAGAGAGAAAGCTTTGCCATCTTACTTCTTCTTCCCTTCCTTGCGGAAGACATACTCGCCGCGGTACTTGATGCCCTTGCCCTTATACGGCTCGGGCTTGCGCCAGCGGCGGACTTCGGCGGCAAACTGACCAACGGCCTGCTTGTCGATCCCCGAGATTTCGACCGTGGTCTGGTCCGGGGTCTTCACTTCGAGGCCTTCGGGCACGTCGAGATCGACATCGTGGCTGTAGCCGAGCTGGAGCTTCAGCTTCTTGCCCTGGGCGTTGGCGCGATAGCCCACACCCGTGATCTCGAGCACCTTGGTGAAACCCTCGGTCACGCCTTCGACCAGGTTCGAAACTAGCGTGCGCTGCATGCCCCAGAAGGAGCGTGCGGCCTTGGTGTCATTGGCCGGCTTGACCTGTATTTCCTCACCGTCGATCTTGTAATCGATCAGGTCGGAAAGGCCCATCGAAAGGGTACCCTTGGGGCCCTTCACGGTCATCGTGCCGTTGTCGATATTGGCGGTGACCCCGCTGGGGATCACCACCGGCTTCTTGCCAATGCGGCTCATCAGAACACCTCCGCCAGCACTTCGCCGCCGACGTTCTCGGCACGCGCTTCGGCATCCGAAAGCACGCCCTTGGGGGTCGAGACGATGGTGATGCCAAGGCCGTTGCGGACAGTCGGGAGCTCCTTGCTGCCCGAGTAGATCCGGCGGCCCGGCTTGGAGACGCGAGCGACATGCTTGATCGCAGGTTCGCCCTCGAAATACTTCAGTTCGATCCGCAGCGCCTTGTGCTTGCCGGTGCTGTCTTCGCTGTAGCCACGGATGTAGCCTTCGCGCTGGAGCACCTCGAGCACGTTCGCACGCAGCTTGGAAGCCGGCGAAAGGACGCTGTCCTTCTTCGCCTGCTGGCCGTTGCGGATACGGGTGAGCATATCACCCAGGGGATCGGTCATAGCCATCTGTCAGATCCTCACCAGCTCGACTTGGTCACGCCCGGGATCATGCCCTTGTTGGCAAGATCGCGGAGTTCGATGCGGCAAAGCCCGAACTTGCGGTAATAGCCGCGCGGGCGGCCGGTGGTGTTGCAGCGGTTGCGCACCCGGGTCGGGTTTGCATTACGCGGGATTTCCGCCATCTTCAGGCGCGCGATCAGACGTTCGCCCTCGTCGAGCGACTCGTTGTCCGCAATCGCCTTCAGCTTGGCGTATTGGTTTGCGTACTTCTTGACGAGCTTCTTACGACGCTCGTTCTTGTTGATGGAACTCAGTTTCGCCATGGACTTAAGCTCTCCTGGTCAGCGGCTCACGCCGCTTCCTTTTCTTCGGTCTGTTCGACCGGGAACGGGAAACCGAACAGCTTCAGCAGTTCGCGCGCTTCCTCGTCGGTCTTTGCGGTAGTGGTGACGATGATATCCATGCCACGCACCTTTTCGATCTTGTCGTAGCTGATCTCAGGGAACACGATCTGTTCCTTGAGACCCATCGCATAGTTGCCACGACCGTCAAACGACTTGGGGTTGAGCCCACGGAAGTCGCGGATACGCGGCATTGCGATGGTCACGAGGCGGTCGAGGAATTCGTACATACGGTCGCGGCGCATGGTAACCTTGCACCCGATCGGCATGCCTTCACGCAGCTTGAACTGCGCGATCGACTTCTTCGCCTTGGTGATGACCGGCTTCTGGCCGGCAATCAGCGCCATTTCCTCGGCAGCGGTCTGGACCTTCTTCTTGTCCTGGCTCGCCTCGCCCACACCCATGTTGAGCGTGATCTTTTCGAGCTTCGGAACTTCAAGGCGGTTCTTGTAACCGAACTTCTCGGTCATCGCCTTGACGATCTGGTCTTCGTACTTCTGCTTCAGGCGGGGGGTATAATCAGCCATCGATGGTCTCCCCACTCTTCACGGCAACGCGCACCTTCTTGCCGCCCTTTTCTTCGAAACGGACGCGGGTGGGCTTGCCAGTCTTCGGATCGGCCACCGCGACTTTCGAGATGTGCATCGGAGCCTCGCGGCGCTCGATGCCACCCTGCGGGTTGGCCTGGTTCGGCTTGCGGTGACGGGTGGCGACGTTCACGCCTTCGACAACGACCTTGCCTTCCTTCGGCATGACCTGGGCGACCGTGCCGGTCTTGCCCTTGTCCTTGCCCGAAAGGACGACGACGTTGTCACCCTTCTTGATCTTAGCGGCGGCCATCACAGCACCTCCGGAGCGAGCGAAATGATCTTCATGAAGCCGCGGCCGCGCAGTTCGCGCACCACCGGGCCGAAGATACGGGTTCCGATCGGCTCTTCGTTCTTGTTGACGAGCACGGCCGCGTTGCTGTCGAAGCGGATCACGCTGCCATCGGGACGGCGGACGTCCTTCTTGGTGCGCACGATGACGGCGCGGTGCACGTCACCCTTCTTCACGCGGGCGCGCGGCTGGGCTTCCTTCACGGAAACCACGATCACGTCGCCGACAGACGCGGTACGACGCTTCGAGCCGCCCAGTACCTTGATGCACTGGACGCGCTTGGCGCCGCTGTTATCCGCGACGTCGAGATTGGATTGCATCTGGATCATTGATCCGTTTCCTTCTCACTGGCTTGCCGGAACAAGTCCGGCAGTTCCCTACGTCTAACTCAGTTGCTCGCGGCTGCGACGTCGAGGTCGGCTTCCACCGCCTGCATGCCACCTGCCTGTACCCGGTCCTTCACGGCCCAGGTCTTGGTCTTCGAGATCGGCCTGGTTTCCTCGATGCGGACCACATCGCCAATCTTGTATTCATTCGCTTCGTCGTGAGCATGATACTTCTTCGAACGACGGATGATCTTCCCGTAGAGCGGGTGCTTCACCTTGCGCTCGACCAGCACGGTCACGGTCTTGTCGGTCTTGTCGGAGGTGACGGTCCCGATCAGGATACGCTTCGGCATCGTTTAACTCCTCAAGCCTTGGCAGCGGCGGTTGCCGCACGCTCGTTCTGCAGCGTCTTGATCTTGGCGATCGAACGACGCACTTGCTTCACGCGTGCCGGCGCTTCGAGCTGGTTGGTCGCAGCCTGGAACCGAAGGTTGAACTGCTCGCGCTTGAGCTCGACGAGCTCCGAGGCCAGTTGGTCATCGGTTTTGGTGCGCAGATCTTCGATCTTGCTCATCATTCGCCTCCCAGGTGCGAGGTGTCGCCCAGGCGGGCCACGACCTTGGTCTTGATCGGCAGCTTCATGGCTGCACGTTCGAAGGCTTCGGCGGCCAGCGGGCCGGCAACGCCGTCGAGTTCGAACAGGATGCGGCCCGGCTTTACGCGAGCTGCCCAGTATTCGATCGAACCCTTGCCCTTACCCTGACGGACTTCGGCAGGCTTCTTCGACACCGGAACGTCTGGGAACACGCGGATCCACAGGCGCCCCTGGCGCTTGATGTGGCGGGTGATCGCACGACGCGCAGCTTCGATCTGGCGCGCGGTGATACGCTCGGGTTCGAGCGCCTTCAGGCCGTATGAGCCGAAGTTCAAGGTGGTGCCGCCCTTGGCGTCGCCCTTGATCTTGCCCTTGAAGGCCTTGCGGAACTTGGTTTTCTTCGGTTGCAGCATGGTTCTTTCCTAATCCTGCAATCAGCGAGCCGGGCGCACGCCGGAAGTCTGCGCTTCCATCATGAGGCGGTCCTGCGCGGTCGGATCGTGAGCGAGGATCTCGCCCTTGAAGATCCACACCTTGATGCCGATGATGCCGTATGCGGTGAGCGCTTCGGCTTCGGCATAGTCGACGTTCGCACGCAGCGTGTGCAGCGGAACGCGGCCTTCGCGGTACCATTCGACGCGTGCGATTTCCGCACCGCCAAGACGGCCGCCGCAGGTGATCTTGATGCCTTCAGCGCCCAGACGGAGCGCCGACTGCACCGCACGCTTCATCGCACGACGGAATGCAACGCGGCGGATCAGCTGATCGGCAATGCCCTGTGCGACGAGCTTGGCGTCGATTTCCGGCTTGCGGATTTCAACGATGTTCAGCTTCACTTCGCTGTCGGTCATGCTGGCCAGCTTCGAGCGCAGCTTTTCGATGTCAGCGCCCTTCTTGCCGATGATGACCCCGGGACGCGCAGCATAGATCGATACGCGGCACAGCTTGGCCGGGCGTTCGATCACTACCTTCGAGATCGCTGCCTGCGGCAGGCTCTCGACGATGTACTTGCGGATCGCGATGTCTTCCTTGAGCAGCTTGGCATAGTCACGCCCTTCGGCGTACCAGCGACTGTCCCAGGTACGGTTGATCTGCAGGCGCAGACCGATCGGATTGCTCTTCTGGCCCATCTTACGCCTCTTCCTGCTCGCGTACCACGATCCGCAGCCGGCTGAACGGCTTGAGGATCCGGGTCGACTTGCCGCGACCGCGGGTGTGGAACCGCTTCATGGTGACCGACTTGCCGACCGAGGCTTCCGCCACGACGAGCGAGTCGACGTCCAAATTGTGGTTGTTCTCCGCATTGGCGATCGCCGAAGCAAGCACCTTGCTGGCGTCCTTCGCCATCGCCTTCTTCGAGAAAGCGAGGATGTTCATGGCCTCTTCGGCCTTCTTGCCGCGGATCAGCTCGGCAACGAGGTTCAGCTTCTGCGCCGAACCACGGATCGTGGTGCCGACGGCCAGCGCCTCGTTATCGCCGACGCGGCGGGGTGCCTTTGCCTTGCCCATTAGCGCTTGCCCTTCTTGTCGGCGGCGTGGCCCGGGAAGTTGCGCGTGGGCGCGAACTCGCCAAGCTTGTGGCCGACCATCTCTTCCGAAACCGAGACGGGGATGAACTTCTGCCCGTTGTAGACGTTGAACGTCAGGCCAACGAACTGCGGGAGAATGGTCGAACGACGCGACCAGGTCTTGATCGGCTTGTTGTTGTTTGTTTCCTGCGCGTCCTCCGCCTTCTTCAGAAGGCTGAGTTCGACAAACGGACCTTTCCAGACGGAACGTGCCATTAGTCCTTACCTCTTCTTCTTGGCGTGGCGCGAACGGATGATCATTTTGTCCGTCTGCTTGTTGTGGCGGGTGCGGGCGCCCTTGGTCGGCTTGCCCCACGGGGTCACCGGATGGCGACCGCCGCTGGTGCGGCCTTCACCACCACCGTGCGGGTGGTCGACCGGGTTCTTGGCGACACCGCGGGTAAGCGGCTTCACGCCCATCCAGCGCTTGCGGCCGGCCTTGGCGAAGTTCTGGTTCTGGTTGTCGGGGTTCGACACCGCGCCAACCGTACCCATGCAATCGGCCCGCAGGTAGCGCTGCTCGCCCGAGTTCAGGCGTGCGATCACCATGCCGCGGTCACGACCGACGATCTGCACATAGGTGCCTGCGCTGCGAGCGATCTGGCCGCCCTTGCCCGGCTTCATCTCCACATTGTGGCAGATGGTGCCGACCGGCATCTGGCCCAGCAGCATCGCGTTGCCCGGCTTGGTGTCGGTCTTTTCACCGGCCACAACCTGGTCGCCGACAGCGAGGCGCTGCGGAGCGATGATATAGGCCTGCTCACCGTCTTCATACTTGATGAGCGCGATGAAAGCCGTGCGGTTGGGATCATATTCCAGGCGCTCGACCGTCGCGGGCATATCCCACTTGCGGCGCTTGAAATCGATGAAGCGGTACTTCTGCTTGTGACCGCCAGCCATGCCACGCGAAGTGACATGACCCTTGTTGTTGCGTCCACCGGTCTTGCGCTTGCCTTCCGTGAGCGACTTGACCGGCTTGCCCTTCCAGAGCTTGGTCTTGTCGACAAGGATGAGGCCGCGGCGTGCGGGGCTCGTCGGATTGTAGTTCTTGAGTGCCATGGTTCCTGCCCTCAGATCCCGCTGGTGATGTCGATCATTTCACCCTCAGCGAGGGTGACGATCGCTTTCTTCACGTCGGT
Organism: Altererythrobacter litoralis; assembly: GCF_036324225.1. Lineage (NCBI taxonomy): Bacteria > Pseudomonadati > Pseudomonadota > Alphaproteobacteria > Sphingomonadales > Erythrobacteraceae > Altererythrobacter > Altererythrobacter litoralis. The sequence goes on along the minus strand of NZ_JAZDQV010000001.1, from coordinate 22,475 downwards.
GCGCTTGTAGGCCTTGCCCTTCCAGCGCTTGGTCTTGCCCTTCACGACGATCGTGTTCACTGCCACGACCTTCTTGTCGTAGATCGCTTCCACCGCTTCCTTGATCTGCGGCTTCGTCGCGTCGCCAGCCACCTTGAACACAACTGCGTTCTGTTCCGAAGCCATGGTCGACTTCTCGGTGATGTGCGGGGCGATGATCACGTCGTAGTGACGCGCGTCGATTTCCTGCTTCTTAGCCATTGAAGCGCGCCTCCAGCTTGGCGACCGCGTCCTTGGTCAGGACCAGCGTGTCGTGGTTGAGGATGTCGTAGACATTGGCGCCGATGGCGGGGAGCACGTTCACGCCCGGCAAGTTGCCGGCGGCCTTCTTGAAGCCTTCGTTCACGCATTCGCCGTCGATCACAAGGACCTTGCCGGTCAGGCCGGCCTTGTCGAGGTGACCCTTGAGCGCCTTGGTCTTGGCGTCCTTGAGCTCGAGGCTGTCGACAACCACGAGGCCGTCCTTCGCCTTGCTCGAAAGCGCCATCTTCAGGCCGAGCGCACGCAGCTTCTTGTTCAGCGACTGCCGGAAGTCACGCTTGCGCGCACCGTGAGCCTTGCCGCCACCGATGAAGATCGGGGCTGCGCGGTCACCGTGGCGGGCGGTACCACCACCCTTTTGGCGGCCGAACTTCTTGCCGGTACGGGCAACGTCCGAACGTTCACGGGTCGGACGGGCAGTGCCACGGCGGTTTTCAAGCTGCCAGGTGACAATGCGGTGCAGGATGTCGGCACGCGGCTCGACTCCGAACACGGCATCGTTGAGCTCGATATCGCCCGACGCCTTGCCGTCGATTTTCTGGACCTTCACCTTCACGGATCAGCCCTCCTTGTTTTCGTCGCTTGCCGGAGCGTCAGCTGCGGGAGCTTCTGCTTCGGGAGCGGGAGTTTCGGCTGCGGCTTCGACTGCGGCTTCTTCAACCGGAGCTTCAACCACGGTCTCTTCGACCAGCGGAGCGGCGTTGAGATCGATCACTGCGCCGGGGAACGGCAGCTCTTCGGGGAGCGGCAGCTTCACAGCGTCGCGAACGAGCAGCCAGCCGTTCTTCGAGCCAGGGACCGAGCCCTTGACGAAGATCAGGCCGCGCTCTGCGTCGGTGCGAACGACTTCCAGGTTCTGCTGGGTGCGCTGACGGTCGCCCATGTGGCCGGCCATCTTCTTGCCCTTGAACACGCGGCCCGGATCCTGGCGGTTACCGGTCGAACCATGTGCGCGGTGCGAGATCGAAACACCGTGCGTTGCACGCATGCCCCCGAAGCCCCAACGCTTCATCGCGCCGGCAAAGCCCTTACCCTGGGTGTGACCGGTGATGTCGACCTTCTGGCCAGCCACAAAGTGATCGGCGCTGATGGTCGAACCAACCGGTACGAGGGCATCTTCGCTCTCGACGCAGAATTCAGCCACGCGCTTCTTCAGCCCGACCTGGGCCTTGGCGAAATGCTCGCGCTGCGGCTTGTTGACATTCTTCTGCTTGGCTTCGCCCGCACCCAGCTGGACCGCGAAGTAACCATCGCGATCGGCAGTCCGGTGCGAGACGACCTGGCAGTCTTCCAGCGACAGAACGGTCACGGGAACGTGACGTCCGTCCTCCTGGAACAGGCGGGTCATCCCGACTTTCTTTGCGATAACGCCAGTGCGCATCGTCTAACTCCTAAACAGAGGCACACGAGGCCCATCCCCGCGTGCTTGCCAGCCCGAATTTTTTATGCATCGCCCCGTCCGGGCTGAGTGCTAACCATGCCCGAAGGCCTGGAGAGCTAGACGGGGGACGCAGCCCGGATGAACTCCGGCGGTATCCCAATGTCTTGCCGATCCCGAGAGATCGACGGGGCCGTTGGAGCCCCTTAATTCCGCAGCCGGTTTAAGGTCGGGCCGGAAGACCTGAGAAAAAGCGGATTAGGCCAGCTTGATCTCGACGTTCACGCCTGCAGCAAGGTCGAGCTTCATCAGCGCGTCGACGGTCTGGGCGTTGGGCTGCACGATATCGAGCAACCGCTTGTAGGTGCGCACCTCGAACTGCTCGCGCGACTTCTTGTCGATGTGCGGGCCGCGGTTCACGGTGAACTTCTCGATACGCGTCGGCAGAGGAATGGGGCCACGAATAAGAGCACCCGTGCGACGCGCGGTGTCTGCAATCTCACCAGTAGCCTGGTCGAGAACACGATGGTCGAACGCCTTGAGGCGAATGCGGATATTCTGAGCTTCCATTACCTACACCAATGCGAAAGAGCCTAAGGAGCCTCTCGACCCCTCAAAAAAACAAAGGCCCGCCCCGCTTGCGCCCGGTCTCCCGGAAAGGGCGGCCCTTCAAAATTCGTCATGCGAGGACGAATCCTCGCGTTCGGGCGCGCCTATACGGTGGTAGCGGGATTCTGGCAACCCCGTTTCCATCGAAATTTGGCCCAAAAACTGGGCACGCGCCGTATGATTGCCCTGTACCTGAAAATCAGGACCGGGCTCTCATAAAAAGGGGCCCGGCACCCTCTCGGGAACCGGGCCTCCTCTTTTCGCTGCAGGCCATGGCCTGCGCGCGATTACTTGGTGATCTTCGAGACCACGCCCGAACCGACGGTGCGGCCGCCTTCGCGGATTGCGAAGCGCAGGCCTTCGTCCATGGCGATCGGAGCAATCAGCTTGACGCTGATGGTCACGTTGTCGCCCGGCATGACCATTTCAGTGCCCTCGGGGAGGATCACTTCACCGGTCACGTCGGTGGTGCGGAAGTAGAACTGCGGGCGGTAGTTGGCGAAGAAAGGCGTGTGACGGCCACCTTCGTCCTTCGACAGCACGTAGACTTCGGCGCTGAACTCGGTGTGCGGGCTGACCGAACCGGGCTTGCAGAGGACCTGGCCGCGTTCAACCGCTTCACGAGCGACGCCGCGGATCAGGGCGCCGATGTTGTCGCCAGCTTCACCGCGATCGAGCAGCTTGCGGAACATTTCTACGCCGGTGACGGTGGTCTTCTGGGTGTCCTTGATGCCGACGATTTCAACTTCGTCGCCAACATTGACAACACCGGTTTCAACGCGACCAGTAACCACGGTACCGCGACCCGAGATCGAGAACACGTCTTCGATCGGCATCAGGAAGGGCTTGTCGACCGGACGGTCGGGCTGCGGGATGAATTCGTCCACGGCCTTCATCAGCTCGAGGATCGAGTTTTCACCGATTTCCGGATCGCGACCTTCGAGAGCGGCCAGAGCCGAACCCTTGACGATCGGAATATCGTCGCCCGGGAAGTCGTAGCTCGAAAGCAGTTCACGAACTTCGAGTTCGACTAGCTCCAGGATTTCCTCGTCGTCGACCTGGTCGACCTTGTTCATGTACACGACCAGCGCCGGCACGCCGACCTGGCGAGCAAGCAGGATGTGCTCGCGGGTCTGCGGCATCGGGCCGTCAGCAGCGTTCACAACCAGGATCGCGCCGTCCATCTGCGCAGCGCCGGTGATCATGTTCTTCACATAGTCGGCGTGGCCCGGGCAGTCGACGTGAGCGTAGTGACGCGCGTCGGTTTCATATTCGACGTGTGCGGTCGAGATAGTGATGCCGCGCTCGCGCTCTTCCGGAGCCTTATCGATGTTTGCGAAATCAACCGGGGCGCCGAGCACCTTGGTGATCGCTGCGGTCAGCGTGGTCTTGCCGTGGTCGACGTGACCGATGGTGCCGATGTTGCAGTGCGGCTTGGTCCGCTGGAATTTTTCCTTAGCCATTTCTCAAATAACCTCTGGTTAGAATTGAATCGATGCGGGAGAAAAGGCGGCACCCGCTGAATCAGGCGCCGCCCCTAGACGGTGTCGCTCGCTTAAGCAAGCTTCTCCTTGACTTCCTGCGCGACATTCGCCGGCACTTCGTCATAGTGGCTGAACTGCATCGTGTACTGGGCGCGGCCCTGAGTGAACGAACGCAGCTCGTTGACATATCCGAACATGTTGGCCAGCGGCACGTTTGCCTCGACCACCTGAGCGTTGCCGCGGGTGTCGGTGCCCTGGATCTGGCCACGACGGCTATTGAGGTCGCCGATCACGTCGCCCATGAATTCTTCAGGGGTGACGACTTCGACCTTCATGATCGGCTCAAGCAGCTTGATGCCGGCCTTGCTGGCCACTTCGCGCATCGCGCCACGTCCGGCGATTTCGAACGCGATCGCCGACGAGTCGACATCGTGATACGCGCCGTCCACCAGGCGGATGCTGAAGTCGATGATCGGGAAGCCGACCAGGTGGCCGCTTTCGGCCTGCTCGCGGAAGCCCTTTTCGATAGCCGGGATATATTCGCGCGGAATGTTGCCGCCCTTGATCTCGTCTTCGAAAATGACGCCCTGGCCGCGCTCACCCGGAGTGACGACAACCTTGACGCGGCCGAACTGGCCCGAGCCGCCCGACTGCTTCTTGTGGGTGTAGTCGACTTCGACTTCACGGCCGAGCGACTCGCGGTAAGCCACCTGCGGTGCGCCAACGTTTGCTTCGACCTTGAACTCGCGGCGCATGCGATCGACGAGAATGTCGAGGTGGAGCTCGCCCATACCCTTGATGATCGTCTGGCCCGATTCGTGATCGGTCGAGACGCGGAACGAGGGATCCTCAGCGGCCAGGCGGTTGAGCGCGACGCCCATCTTTTCCTGGTCGGCCTTGGTCTTGGGTTCCACCGACAGTTCGATCACCGGCTCGGGGAATTCCATACGCTCGAGGATGATCGGCTTGGCCGGATCGCACAGCGTATCGCCAGTGGTCGTGTCCTTCATGCCCGCCAGCGCGACGATGTCGCCAGCATATGCTTCTTCGATGTCCTCGCGGTTGTTCGAGTGCATCAGCAGCATGCGGCCGATCTTTTCCTTCTTGTCCTTCACCGAGTTCAGGACCTGGCCCTTCGTCAGCTTGCCCGAATAGATGCGGGTGAAGGTGAGCGAGCCCACGAAGGGATCGTTCATGATCTTGAACGCCAGCGCGCTGAACGGCGCATCATCGCTCGAAGGACGCTCGGCTTCCTCGTCGCTGTCAGGCAGGACGCCCTTGATCGCGGGAACATCGAGCGGCGAAGGCATGTAGTCGACCACTGCGTCGAGCAGCGGCTGCACGCCCTTGTTCTTGAACGCCGAACCGCAGGTCACAGGCACGAAGTCGCGCGCCATGGTGCCCTTGCGGATGAGGCGCTTGAGCGTCGCCACGTCGGGCTCGTCGCCTTCGAGATAGGCTTCCATGACATCGTCGTCTTGCTCGACGACTGTCTCGATCAGCTTTTCACGATATTCAGCCGCCTTGTCGGCGAGCTCGGCCGGGATTTCGACATATTCGAATTCCGCTCCAAGGCTTTCGTCCTTCCAGACGATGCCGCGGTTGTTGACGAGGTCGACAACGCCCTTGAGGCTGCTTTCCGCGCCGATCGGGAGATACAGCACCAGCGGAGTGGCGCCGAGACGGTCGATAATTGACTGCACGCAATAGTAGAAGTCTGCGCCGGTACGATCGAGCTTGTTGATGAAGCACATCCGCGGAACACCATACTTGTCGGCCTGGCGCCATACGGTTTCCGACTGTGGCTCAACGCCCGCAACGCCGTCGAACACCGCGACCGCACCGTCGAGCACGCGCAGCGAACGCTCGACTTCGATGGTGAAGTCGACGTGCCCCGGGGTGTCGATGATGTTAATCCGGTGCTTAGGGCCCTTCCCGTCTTCAGCCGACCAGAATGTGGTGGTCGCAGCCGAGGTAATGGTGATCCCGCGCTCCTGCTCCTGCTCCATCCAGTCCATCGTCGCGGCACCATCGTGCACTTCGCCGATCTTGTAGGACTTGCCGGTGTAGTAGAGGATACGCTCGGTAGTCGTGGTCTTGCCGGCATCGATGTGAGCCATGATGCCGATATTGCGGTACCGCTCCAGCGGATATTCGCGTGCCATGTTAAGTCTCCGTGAGGGGGCCTGCCCCCTAGATAGGTTTTACCAGCGCCAAAATTACCAGCGATAGTGCGAGAACGCGCGGTTGGCGTCAGCCATGCGGTGCGTGTCTTCGCGCTTCTTGACGGCATTGCCACGGTTGTTCGCCGCATCGAGCAGTTCGCCCGATAGGCGCGCAGCCATGGTGGTTTCGGGGCGACCGCGAGCGGCGTTGATCAGCCAGCGGATGGCGAGCGCCTGGGCACGCTCGGGGCGAACCTCGACCGGCACCTGGTAGGTCGCACCGCCAACGCGGCGGCTGCGTACTTCCACCTGCGGCTTCACATTGTTTAGCGCATCGTGGAACATCTGGATCGGATCGGCCTTGGCCTTCGCTTCGACCGTTTCGAGCGCGCCATAGACGATGCGCTCGGCAACGGACTTCTTACCATCCAGCATGAGGTTGTTCATGAACTTCGACAGAACCTGATCCCCGAACTTCGGGTCAGGCAGGATTTCCCGCTTCTCGGGACGACGACGACGTGACATCTTATCTAAACTCCTTCGGAGTGCGGCAACACCTCCGTGTTGCCTTGCGGCTCCAGCCCGCTCCCCTACCCGGCCACCCAAAGACTACCCTGTAGGTAGCCGGGTGGCGCATCGGGCCGGAGCCGGACCTTCCCGCGCCTAAACCTTACTTCGGCCGCTTGGCGCCGTACTTCGAACGGCTCTGCTTGCGGTCCTTCACACCCTGCGTGTCGAGCACGCCGCGAAGCACGTGATAGCGCACGCCTGGAAGGTCGCGCACACGGCCGCCGCGGATCAGCACGACGCTGTGTTCCTGCAGGTTATGGCCTTCGCCGGGGATGTAGGAGATGACTTCGCGCTGGTTGGTCAGGCGCACCTTGGCAACCTTGCGCAGAGCGGAGTTCGGCTTCTTCGGCGTCGTGGTATAGACGCGCGTGCAGACGCCGCGCTTCTGCGGGTTCTGCTCCATCGCAGGGACCTTGCTCTTGGCCTTCTGCGGGGTGCGGCCCTTGCGGACCAGCTGGTTGATCGTCGGCATAAGTACTCTTCACCGTATTTATGGCGGCGACTTGATGCGATCGGGATGGAGGTTGCTCGTTCACCCAGCCCGTTCGTGCTGAGCCTGTCGAAGCATGACGGGCTGTGCACGCGGCGGCATGAACAAGCTGAAACGCTCCACCCAAAAGCCACTGGCCACCGGGTTACTTTGACGGCTGCCCCAAAGTGCCTTGCCCTTCCCGCATCCGTTCGCCCCGAGCTTGTCGAAGGGTCGAATGCGGAAAAAGCCGATGGCACCCCAATAGAAAAGAGCCACGCCGCAACAGCGACTGGCCCCCGGGACATGACCGGCAATGTTCAGCTCTATTGGCCTTGCGAGGCCAAAGGCCCCGTTCGGTTGGCGCGCCCTTATGTTGGATTCGCCCAAAGGTCAAGGATGGCGTGGGGTCCAGTCACGATCCCCTGCGCCCTAATCCCGATCGTCCCGCCGGTCATAGCGCCGGTCGCGCTTTTCCTGCCCGCGCGGCACGGCACGCAGCAGGAAAAGCCATCCGAAGCGCTCTATGCCGAGCTGGAGGCACGCGCGCTAGGCGCAGCGCGCGAGCTGGTGCAGCGCGAACGCAGCAAGCAGGTGGCGGATTTGCTCCCGCTGCTCGACCATATGGTGAAGAACCGGATGGAAGGCCGCGCCTATATCACCGGGGTGGATGTGACCAAGATCATCGCCGAAAATGCGGAGATGATCAGAGACAACCTTCTTAAAACCAACCCCTGATACCGAGCAGGAACTTCCAGCCGGTGGGGTCATCGCCCGCGGCGCGCGCGATATCCGCCGTCTCTCCCAGTTTCGCTTCATATTCCACGCCGACATAGGGCGCGAATTCGCGCACGATCTCATAGCGCAGGCGCAGGCCGGGCTCGATCTTGGTCAGCCCAGCGCCGATCCCGCGTTCGGGGATGTCCTGGGCTGAGGATTCCAGTTCGACCCGCGGCTGCAGGATCAGGCTTTGCGTCATCTTCTGGTCGTATTCGCCCTTGAACCGCGCGGTAAGGTCGCCCCGGTCGCTCAGGAAGGCCGCGGCGTCGACGTGGAACATGTAGGGCGCGAGCCCCTGTATGCCGAGCGCGAGGTGGCTGCGCGTTTCGGGCTCGATATCCAGCCGCGCGCCTGCCTGCAGGTCGAAGAAGGGGCCGATCGCGTGGCTCCACAGCGCCTGCACTTCGGCATCCTCGGCGCTGCCGCCGATCTCGCCTTCACCTTCGGTCTTGAGCACGAATTTGTCGATGTCGCCGCCGTACCAGGCCTGCGCGTCCCACAGCCAGCCGTCCTCGCCGCGCTCTTCCGGGATGCGTGCCTCCAGCCGTTCGACCAGCACCATACCGGTGGTCATTTCGCCATGCATGCGGCGGTTTTCCTCGCGGGCGGTGGCCATCGCGTCGGTGCCCCAGATCGCGTCGGCAGCGTGGAGCGGGCCTCCGAGCGCACGCGGTGGAACCGCGCTTTCGGGTGCGGCGCCTGGCACGGACCTGTCCACCATCGGCATAGTGTGCTGCGAGTGGTCCATCGCGCCATGATTGGTGTGATCGTCCTTCGGCGGGCATTGCTCGGGCGGTAAATGCCCCATCGCGCAATGGTCCATCGGGGCAGGCGTAGGCGTGGGAGCTGGCGCGGGTGCCTGCTGGTGCGCAGAGTGGTCATGCGCCGAATGGTCCTGCGCCATGGCGGGGGGCGCTAGCATTGCAGCGCCGGCAAGAAGGAGCGCGCGCATCAGTGGTGCCCCCCGTGCGGGAAGGGCCGCACCGTCACCACCTGCATCATCCCGGCGTGCATGTGGTAGAGCAAATGGCAGTGGAACGCCCAGTCACCTGGCTCATTAGCGGTGAGGTCGAAAGTAGCGGTTCCGCCCGGCTGTACCACCACCGTGTGCTTCAATGGCTGGTGCAAATGGTCCGCGCCATTGACCAGTTCGAAGAAATGGCCGTGCAGATGGATCGGATGCGCCATCATCGTATCGTTCACCAGCTTCACCCGCACCCGCTCGTCATATCCGAAGCGGATCGGATTGTCGGTGACGGCGGAGAAGGCCTTGCCGTCGAACGACCACATGTAGCGTTCCATATTGCCGGTGAGGTGGATCTCCAGCTCGCGCTCGACCATGCGGTGCGGGTTCATCCGCTTCGCCTTGAGATCGGTGTAGCGCAGAACGCGATGCTTGACCTTGTCGAGCCCGAGGCCGGAGAAATCCATCCGGTCGACCGGCATCGGCGCAATCATGTCGACCCCCGGACCGACCTCCACGTCATCTGGCACCAGGCTCTTGTCGCGCATCGAATGGTCCATGCCGCCCATATCGCCATGCCCCATCGCGGAATGGTCCATCATCCCCATGCCCATGTCGGCCATGGTCAGAGTCGGCACTTCGCGCAGCGGCGGCGGAGTAGCGATATGTCCGGGATGCGAAGTCAGGCTGGCAATGCCCATGCCGCTGCGGTCCATCGCTTCGGCGACAAGCGCGTGGCTGCCATCGGGCGGGGTCACGATCACATCATAAGTTTCTGCCACCCCGATCTGGAATTCGTCCACCACCACATCGGCCACATCGATCCCGTCCGCCGCGATCACCGTCATCGGCACGCCGGGAATGCGCACGTTGAAGAAGGTCATCGCGCTGCCGTTGATCACGCGCAGCCGCACCCGCTCGCCGGGCTTGAACGCCAGCTGGAGGTTGTCCGCCGGGCCGTGGCCGTTGATGAGGAACGTATAGGCCATGCCGGTCACGTCGGAGATGTCGCGCGGGTTCATCCGCATCTTGCCCCACATGCGGCGATCCGCTCCGCTCATCTCGCCATCGGTGGCGGTCTGCATCTGGCGGTTGAAGTAATGCTCGCCCACCTTGAGCTTGCGCATGATATCATGCGGATGCATAGGCGTGAATTCCGACAGCAGCACCACATAGTCGCGGTCATAGCGCGGATCGGGCTCAGCGCTTTCGATCACGATCGGCCCATACAGCCCGGCCTGCTCCTGCAGGCCCGAATGGCTGTGCCACCAATAGGTGCCGCTTTGGCGGATCGGGAATTCGTAAGTGAAGGTTTCGCCCGGCTTGATCCCGGGGAAGCTGACGCCCGGGACCCCGTCGAACTGGAAGGGCAGCAGCAGCCCGTGCCAGTGGATCGAGGAATCCTCCGCCAGCTTGTTCGTCACATGCAGGCGGAGGTTCTGCCCTTCCTTGAGGCGGATCAGCGGACCCGGCACCGTGCCGTTTACGGCATGGGCATGGCCCGCGCGGGCACCGGTCATGAAGTGGTGGTCGCCGATCGAGAGATGGATATTCTCTCCCGACAGTTCGCCGAAGCCGCGCCGCGCATGCGGCAGCGATGCGCCCTTGGCCCAGGCGGGCACGGGAAGCGAGGCAGCGGCGGCTAGGCCGACAGTGCTGGTGATCAGACGGCGGCGGGAAACAGCAATAGACATACAGGAGTTCGCAACTTGTAGACTTGGGGATCGGTTCCCGCTATATACCCCCGTAGGGTATATGGAAAGAGGCTATTTCGATGTCCACACAAGCCAGCGCGAAGATCAACCGGCTCAACCGCATCGCCGGCCAGGTACGCGGCGTGGCGAAGATGGTCGAGGAAGACCGCTATTGCATCGATATCCTGCACCAGATCCAGGCAATCAAATCCGCCCTCCTCAAGGTCGAGAGCCAGATCCTGAAGGATCATGCCGCCTGCTGCGTGGCCGAGGCGATCGCTTCGGGCGACGCGAAGGAACAGCGCGCCAAATTCGAAGAGCTGGTCGATTTGATGGAACGCGCGCGGTGCTGATCCTCCACTGGACGGTTCTGGCCGCAAATAGTCACCTTGGTGCGACGGGAGACGGGCCGCCGGATTGACCCTCGCCTGCCGCGCGGCACGCCCTTTCCTGCAGCCCGGCGATAACTTCCCGTCAATCAGCCCTACCGGTTTGGTAACCTTGTCTTCAAACCGCTTGGTCACTCCTGTTGCGGCAAACAGGGACCATGTTCAGGAAGTCCCTCCTTGCTGCAGGTGCCGCAACCGTGCTCGCCGCCGCGCCGCTTTCGGCCGCTGCGCCGCTGTCGGTTACGGTGCCCAGCGCCATGGCGCTGGCAGCAGTCGGGATTTCGGAAGTGGCCTGCCATCTGCAGCCCGCCGCTTTCACCGCGCAGCTCGCAACTCCGCCAATTCCTGCCAGCCACCCGCTCGCCACCCCCGCCGCGGCCCGGATAGCCAACAGCGCGGCGATCCTGGGCGGCCAGATGAGCGCGCTCGAGAAGATGCGGCTCGCGCAGGCAGGCATCGAGATGCCGGCCCCGGCGCCACGGCCACAGGCGCTCACTCTCGCCAACCCCAACGCTTGCGCCGCGATCGGCGCGCGTGTCGCCAGCGCAATCGCTCCTGCCACGACCGGGCGCGTCCTCGGCACCCAGCGCGTGCGCATCGGCCGCACCCCCTTCGACGCTGATTGGAAGCGGGTGTCAAGCAAGGGGCTGTCGCGGCGCGACCTCACCCGCACAGTGGGCGCGGTACCGCAGGACCGCGGGGAATTGCTCGGCACGATTAACAGCTGGGTCAACCGCAATATCCGCTATCGCGACGACCGCCTACTGCACGGCACCGCCGATTACTGGGCCGACGCGCAACATACGCTGCGCAGCGGAACCGGCGATTGCGAGGATTACGCGATCCTCAAGATGCAGATGCTCGCCGCCGCTGGCGTGTCGCGGGGCGACCTGATGCTGACGCTTGCCCGCGATACCGCTCAGCGATCTGATCATGCCGTGCTGCTGGTGCGCCAGGGCGACGATTGGGTAATGCTCGACATGGCGAGCGACCGGATCGCGCCTGCCGCCGCAGATTACGGCTATCGCCCGGTGATGAGCTTTGCCGGCAAAGATCGTTTCATCCACGGCACTGCCGTGGGCGAAGCCCAGATGCAGCGCCCGGTGTAGATCGCGCTGAACCGCTGACGCTCCGCCCTGGCTCGCAAGAAGCCGGACCCGCTACTTAGCACTGACGCTTTCCTTGCCGCTGAGCAGCGCGTTCTGTTCGCGCAGCAGGTACAGGATTTACTCGTTCTGCGACTCGATCTTGGGAAGGACAGCCCTGACCAGCGATGGCGGGGAACCTTGAGGCATGCTGTCGAACACGTCTTCCATCCGCTCCGACAACTGGCGTCGAATGGCCGAGGAAATCCGTTCCCGCTGCTTTTCCGGAAGGAATTGATATGCAATCGTCCCTCCTAGCGCGGCGATGCCGATTGCTGCGGACGTTCTCATGATAATCTCCTGGCCTATGCCGGGCCTTGCTGACGACGCGCGGGATTGCGCGCGTGAGGCAAGCATGCGCCCGACCCGGACAGTGGATCGATAGGGTAACCTACCTAGAGCAGGCGATGCGCAGGCCCGCTTCGCGGGGCGCGAAGGGCTCAGCGCTCGGTCATCGCCTCGTTGAGGCCGCGCGTGATCGGCTTCATCAAATAGCTCAGCACGCTTTTCTTGCCGGTAATGATCTCCACGTCGCAGATCATGCCGGGCACGATCGGCAGGCGCTGCCCGCCACGGGTGAGATAGGAACGGTCGGTCTCGACCAAAACGGTGTAATAGGTCTCGCGCTCGACTTCGTCATAGACGCTGTCGGCGCTCACCTGCAGCACATGGCCGCTCAGCCCGCCATAGGTCGAAAAATCGTAAGCGGTGACCTTCACATTGGCCGGATCGCCCACTTTGATGAAGGCGATATCCTTAGGTGCAACGCGCGCTTCGACCAGAAGCTTGTCGCCCACCGGCACGATCTGCATGATCTTCTCGCCCGCGCCCACGAAGCCGCCCACGGTGGTGACCTGCACATCGTTGACGATGCCGTCTGCGGGCGAACGCAATTCGTTGCGATCGCGCCGCGCAGCAGCGCCGCGAATGGTCTGCTCGTTCACCGCGATGCGGGTGGCAAGTTCGGACCGCTCGTTGAGCGCCTGCTGCTGGAATTCGCTGCGCGCCGCCGCAAGGTCGGCCTGCGCCTGGTTGATCGCCGCCTGCGCGCGGGCCACGCCCTGCCGCGCCGCAGTGAGCCGCCCGCGCGTGTCGACAAGGTCGCGCTGCGCAGTGATCAGCTCGGTGCGTGGGACGATGCCCTTGGCCGCGAGCGGTTCGAGCATATTGACCTGATCCTGCGCCAGCCTTGTGCTGTTTTCCAGCGCCGCCACGGTCGCCTGCGCTTCACCAAGGTCACGGCGGCGCTGCTCGACCGCAGCGGCAAGCCCTCGCTCGCGGCTGCGCGCAGTCGCCAGGCGCACTTCCTGCAGGCGCCGTTCGTCGGCGCATTCCTCGCCTTCTCCGCAGCCCAGCGCAGTGCCGGTCGCTTCGCCTTCGAGCCGTGCGGCGCGCGCGCTCAGCCGATCGTTCTCGGTTTCGAGGCGGCTCAGTTCGGAATCGGCGATGTCGTCATCGAGCCTGACCAGCAACTGGCCTTTCTTGACGCTCTGGCCTGAACGCACGAGGATTTCCTCGATCACCGATGGCTCCGCCGGCTGCACCAGCTGCGCCTTGGACGAAGGGATCACCTTGCCCATGCCGCGCGTCACCTCTTCGGTCTGCGCAAGGCTGGCCCAAAGCAACAGGGTAAAGAAGGTCACTGCGCAAGCCGCGATGAGCTTCCGATTGGGATCCCAGTCGGAAACGATTTCGAACCACTTTTTCACTGTATCCGCTGTACTCACTGTGCGGCCTCGCCTGCCTCCGTAAGCGCATTGGCCGGGGCGCTTTCACCCTGGTTCGCCCGCGCCGCCGAATAGGCGCCCGAAGCGGCGACCGGATCTGGGATCGACAGGCGCCAGCTCTTGGTGGTGTCGATCCGCCCACCCACGTCGCTCGGCGCGTGGCGGTCGGTCACAAGAGGGGTCACGGTGAGACCCGGCGTCAATTCGGGTTCGACCGGAACGAGATCGGCTTCAAGCATTCCGCGCAGCCGGTCGAAATCGATCGACGGCACGGCTTCGTAACCATTCCAGCGGCCGGTAAACGAGCCCGCTCCGCCGGGGCGACCGGGGAAGCGGTAGAAGATATGCGTGCCGATCTGCTCGATCTTAGCGAGCGTAAAGGCCCAGCGCGGCACGACGTAATCGGCGTGGTAATGCGTGGCGGTGCCGACCGAAGGCTCGACCCCGCCCGCCAGCATGGCTTCCGCCACCGCTTTCGATTCGCCCCACTGCCGCGCCATCGGCTTGCGCAGCAGCGCGCCGTCGCAGGTGAAGCTGAATTGGCAAACGGGCTGGTAAACACCTTCGTATACCACGCCGCACACCGACTTTGGATAAGCCGGGTGCCGCATCCGGTTGAGCACCACTTGCGCCACGGCGCGCTTGCCCTGCAGCGGTTCGTTCGCCGCTTCGTAATAGATCGCCTGCGTCAGGCAGGTGAACGCGCTGCGATATTGCTGGCTGCTCTTGGGGATGGCGCTGAAGCCCGAAACCCGGCCCAGCGGCAAAACGGCCGTGGGGATCAGCGCGTTGCGTTCCTGCGCGCTCACGCCTTCGATCAGAAGTTCGGCCTGCGCACCCTGGTCGAGGTTCTTGAGCCGCGCCACTTCGCTCGAGCGCATCGAAATGCCGCTTTCAGCGCGAGACGGATCGGGGCTGCCGATCACAAAAGCCAGCGCCACGATGAACACCGTCAACAAGCCGCCACCCAGCGCCAGACGGCCCGGCGTCGCACCGCTGCTGTCGCGCCAGGCCTTCGCCCTCGAGGCGACTTGCCCGGTCACTTGGAGGTTTCCCCCTGCGCCATATCGCCCTGCGCACTGGCGCGGGCGAGAATCTCTTCCTTACTACCGTCAGCCACGACGCGGCCCTTGTCGAGCACGATGATGCGGTCGCACAGCTCGAACAGCGCCGGGCGGTGCGTCGAAATCAGCAAGGTCTGCTCGGGCGAAAGCGACTGCTTGACCCGTTCGACGAACTGCCGCTCGGTCTGCGAGTCCATCGCGCCGGTCGGTTCGTCGAGGAACAGCAACTCGCACGGTGTCACAAATGCACGCGCCAGCGCCAGGAAGCTGCGTTGTCCGCCCGAAAGGCGGCGGCCCTGCTCGCCCACGGCGCGGTCATAACCGGTGTCATCGCGCGCCAAGAAATCGTCCGCGCCGCTCATGCGCATCGCTTCAAACAGTCGCTCATCGTCGACCTCGGGGGCTCCGAGCATAAGATTTTCTTTGATGGAACCGGTAAACAAGGTGGCATCCTGACCCACAAAGCGGAAGGCATTGCGAAGGTCCTGCGGCCGAAACTGCCGCGAGTCGATGTTATTTACCAAGAAAGCGCCTTCATTCGGCTGATATAGGCCGCAAATTAACCTACCCAGAGTAGACTTTCCCGAAGCGACACGCCCAATCAGGCAAATCCTTTCGCCCGGCTTGATGGTGAGGTTGATCCGGTCGAGCGCAGCCACTGGCGCATCGGGATAGGAGAAAGTCACGTCTTCCAGCTTGAGTTTGGCCTTTCTCACCGTTGCTGGCAGCATGGATGAGCCCTGCTTGCGCTCATCAGGCACTTCGAACAGCCGTTCGATCGATTCAAGCGTCTCACGCGCCTGGCGCCCCCGGGTTAGCAGGAAGGCAATCTGGCCGACCGGCGCAAGCGAGCGGGATGACAGCATCACCACCGCGATAATCGTACCCATGGTGATCACACCGGCGTCGAACAGATAATAACCGCCGACCACTAAAGAAATCGACGATACCTGCTGGCAAGTTTGTGCCAGCCCGACGGCTATCGACTGGATCTTCTTCAAGCGCTGCTGCGAGACGCTGCCGATATCCGCGAGGTTGTACCAGCGGCCCATCATGGCGCGTTCGCCATTCATCGACTTGAGCGTTTCCATGCCAGCCACAGATTCGACCAGCAGCGTCTGCTGCAAGCCATGATCCGCCTGGGCATCGCGCGCCGCATCGGTAACCTTGCGCTGCAGAAAGAAGCCGGCAGACGCCATCAGAACCATTGCCACTATCGGGACCAGCGCTAGGTAGCCGGCGATATAAGCGATCACAGCCACGAACAGCAAAAGGAAGGTAATGTCGACGATCAACACGATCGTCGTCGAGGCGAAGAAATCGCGCACTACGGCATATTCACTGACCCGCGCGGCGAGCGCGCCGGTATTGCCCTGCCGCGAGGCTAGCGGGAGACCCATGACCCTCCCAAAAATTTTTTGCGACAGTTTGATATCGAGCCGACGACCTATCTCGTCGATCACATTGGTCCGCGCTGATCGCAGCGCAAACTCCATCGCGAAAGCTAGCAGCACGCCGACACCGAGGACCCAAAGGGTGGACACTGCGCGGTTCGGTATCACCCGGTCATAGACGTTCATGGTGAAAAGTGGCAGCGCTAACGCCAGTATGTTGATGATCAGCGAAGCGACCAGCACCGCCCGGAAGGCCTTGCGTTCCTTTCGTAGCTCGCCCCAGAACCAGTGATGGCGCGCTTTCTGATGCCACGGCGCCTCTTGCTCGCGCAGCGCATCCGGATCACCGAATATGCTTAGGAACTGACCGGCGTACTCCGATGCAACTTCGTCCCGGCTCATCCAGCGTGCTTCGCCGCTGTCGGGCGTCCAAAGCAAAAGCTCGCCTTCGCGCGCCTCCTGGATCACGGCGCCCTTGCCGTCTGAGGTTGAAATCAAAGCCGGATAAGCGGCATCGCGCGTCGGAAGCCTCTTGAAATCATGACGTTCGAAATCAAGCCCGGTGAGCTCAATTGCAGCCTCGGCCTGATGGAACGGCAAGCGCCCGGTTGCATCACGTGCGAGGGCGTCAAATTGCGATGGGGAGAAGGCGACACGATAGCGACGCGCCAACTCGCCGATACACTTGATCAGCGGATCATTCGCCTGCAGCGCGTCCATGTTCATGTTCTGCAGCACGAAAACCTCGCATTTGTCTCAACTAGGCTTAGTTGGCGTAACGTCGATAATCGTTTTCCGCGTCTTTCGAAGGACCGTAATCGAACCGCTCACGCTCGTTCTTGCCCGCACCCGCGCCTGGCGCGATGTTGATCGCGGTCAGGAAACGGTTGGTGGACGCCAAAACCTGATACTGCGCAAAGATCTCAGAAAAGCGCGAAGTTTCAAACCGAACCTGAGTATTGTAGCGCGTATTCTGCGCATCAAGCACGTCGAGCAGCGAACGTCGTCCGACGTCGAACTGGCTGCGATAGCTCAAGAGCAGATCGTCGGCCACCTCGGACTGCCGGGCCAGTGCTTTGCCAATGTTCTGCTCCGCCTCAAGCGTGGTCCAGGCATTGGCCGCGTCTTCCTCGGCACGGCGGGTCATTTCGTGCAGGCGATAGCGCGCCTGAGAGGCACGATGCACCATTTCTTGGTAGTTGCCGCGCTTGCGCCCACCGTCGAAGATGTTCCAGCGGAGGTAAACACGCGCCTGTACATCGTTCGTTTCGCCGGCAAAGCCGTCGATATCCTCACCAATGCGGCCCCGCACGTCGACGCCTACAGTGGGGAAGAATTCGCCCTTGGCAGCCATCACTAAACCGTGTGCCGCATCGACGTCAGCCTGCGCTTCACGCACCAGAGGGTTATCGGTTCGGGCCATGCCAATGGCCATATCGCGCGACGTGGGCATCGATGACAGGAGGTCGGGTGGCAGGGCTGGCTGGTCGATCGATATGCCTGCAAGGCGGCGAAGCGAGTTCTGCGCCACTTCGAGAGCCTGCTTGGCTTCTTCCTCGCGCACAATCGACGACTGCAGCCGCTCTTGAGCCTGCTGCAGGTCGGCGATTGATATTGATTCCTGAGCAACGCCCTGCTCGAGGTCGCTCACCAGCGCCTCATGGAAGGCCCGGTTATCTTCGCTGGCGGCGGCAATGCGCTGTTGCAGCATCACATCAAGATACTGGCGAGCCACCTGCAGCGCGATGAACTCTGAACGCTCAACCACGCGCAGCGATGCGCCGTCGACGCGTGCCGCCTGGCGCAGCAATTCGCCACGGCGACGGCCGAAGTCGAACATAGTCCAGTCGATCGTGCCTTGTGCCTCGAGCGGATAAAGCTCGTTATTGGCGATACCCAGATTACGACGGGTGTTGTTTTCCAGCCGTCGGATACCAGCCGAAGTTTCCACGTCGATGCGCGGGTAGTACAGCGATTGCGCCTGCTCGCGTTCGAACTGGATCGCTTCCGTGTTGTACTGCGCCTGCATGATTTCCGGGTTGGACATGATGGCGGTTTCGATCGCATCCTGCATTGAAACCGTGCTGTCTCCAGACTGCGCGATGGCGCCCGAAGAAGCGGCGGCCAAGAGTGCGGCGGCGGCGAAGCTTGTGAGTGTTGCTTTTTTCATCTCGCCCTCCTCTTAGCGGACCTGGATTTCGACGCGGCGGTTCTGCAGCTCGCGAACGCCGTCCTCGGTCGGCACGCGCGGCTCTTCCTCGCCCTTGAACTCGACGGTCACGGTCGCATTCGGCACAGCCGGGCGCAGCATGTCAGCCACGTTGTTGGCGCGCGCTTCGGACAGGCGCATGTTGTAGGCGTTCGAGCCCGACTTGTCAGCGTGGCCGATCAAATTGTAACTGCTCCAGTTGCAGGCCCCGGCATTGGCGGCAATGAAATCTATCACCTGCTGAGCTTCGGTTGCCGGAGGAACTGCGTCGTCCCATCCAAAGAAGATCAGCGCCGGATTGTCGCATACGGCCGGAGGCGGCGGAGGTGGCGGCGGAGGTGGCGGCGGAGGTGGCGGAGGCGGCGGCGCAGGCACAAAGCTCATCATCTCGTAAGCTCGCACGCACTTGCCAATCGAAACGGGATCCTTTGTGCCCGACTTGAGATATCCCATCGCGATACCGCACTGCGCCTTGGCTTCATTAGCCCAAACATGACGCGCATCGTCGGCGTTGATTATAGACGGGTTCTTCGAGGCGGAGAGCGCTCCCTCGAACCGCATCTGGATCTCACCGCGCAGGGTATCCCTGCCCATCGCCATCAGCACTTCGGCATCGCTGCCTTGCGCCAGCGCAGCCTGGTTAGCCACCATACCGATTGCCAGCGAAGTCGCTGCCGCCAACGCCTTAGTCAAACGCATTTCATTCCTCCTCGTTAAAGGATCTTATTTCAAGCGTGCATCGCTGCAAGTGCTGCTGCCTCTTCGGTCATGTCATCTGCGATGCCGTTTTTGAAAGCGAATGCGCCCGTCTCGATCATTGCCGCCAAAGTGTCATTACCGAGGTAACCATTTTCATTTGCCAAAACAACGAATTCGTTTGTCGAGCTGGCAAAGTGCTCGATCACGCCGTCTACGGTATGGCCGGCCATAACGTCGTCCATTATGTCGACCACCTTCACAGTCACGCCACTTTCGCCAAGGCCAGCAGCCTGCGCGAGGCTTTCGTCGCTGGTTTCCGGGGCCAGCGAAAGCAGAGCATCCATCAACGAGCCACTCGCATCAAGGGCCCCCATCATCGGGGCTGCAGCGGCAAATGCCGCGCCTTCGGCTAGGAATTCGACCATCCCTGTGGCTCCGATGCCATTTGCGCCGAAGTCCGCAAGGTCAGCCATGCCATCAAAGGTAAAGGCATCATCGTTTCCAAACTTACCATCAACGCTAACCAAAAGCGGCGTTTCTGCTGATGACGTCCAGTCAACCAAAACAGCGCCTTCGAAGTTACCGAGGCTGTTCATGGCAACCATTTCGAAGGTCGAACCACCAGCAAAGCTGCGGAACTCAGAGGAAATTGCCGAAGCATTACCATCAAAAGCGCCCGCTTCACCGGAATTGACCATCAAGGCGCCGAGACCCGCAGTAGCTATCATCGAAGCAGCGAAGCTGCGCGAGTTGAGCAGTTCAGCAAAGAGATCGTTGGCTGGCTTTGTTTCGGTATTTGGCTGTTCTGCAATTACTGGATCCAACTCCGCATTCGCCGCAACGTATTCCACCCCATTCCTTACGAATGAAGCAGTTTGCGTGACAACAACCTCGCCATCGGCTTGAGATGTCTCAAGATCAAAAAGGAGGGGGTTGGTCACACCATCACGATATCCTAGCGCGATTGCAGTGATTCCAAGGTCTGTGAGACTAGTAAACTCGTTTGCCTGGTAGACGCCGTCGCCGTCGTCCTGCCAAACTCCAAATTTTGCCCAAATGACTTGACCAACATCGGACTCTTCCAAGAGACCGTCATTGTCGGCTCCCTGGATTTTATCGAAGGCCGCCAAGGCAGCTAAAGCTCCCCCAGTCGAAGCATCCCCGAAACTGAACTGGAGAGCGCCCCCTTCAAGAATTGCGAAGAAACCGTCGTTAGGGCCTACCCATGCAGATGAAGCCTTCTCACCAGATCCGGTATAATCGATCAGCGGCCCTTGATCAGTTCCGAGGAAACTAATCGCGTCGTCCCCATCTATATCCATAGCGAGCGTGGAGAAGGTAGGGTTGACTGTTATGTCGAGGTTGCCGGAATCCACCTCGTCTCCATCTCCATCAATGACTGAGATGGGTACGGTGAAGTTTACCGGGTTGTCCGATATAACGGAGGCGCCAAAATCACCAATTTTGAACGGCTGACCACCAGAATTTAGGAATTCGAGGCTATTGTAGCCATCCTCTGTGAAGGCTGCAATCCGAGTGTTACTCACCACTCCTGCTACAGTTACTGTGTCCGTACCCCAAGTGACAGTGAAGGAGTGACCTCCGATATCGTAGCTGTCATTTCCATCCGCCCTGAAAATTTCAAGCGCATCGTTGTTATATAGGATGGTGATCTCAACGATCTTGTCCAGCTGACCATCGCCAACGACGTCGTTGTTATCTGTTCCAGTGACAGTGTTATCGTCGCTGGCAGCGATTGTAATTGTGCTTTCAGCCGCTCCACCTGTAATTTGCGTGAACAGGGCTGAAGCACCATTCGCAGTGTAATGACCACTAAATGTGTGGTTGTCCCCACCAAGGTCTTCGTAGTCTAATTTGCTCGGAGGATTGCCAACCAGATCGATCACAAAATCGACAAGCATAGCTTCGCCTGTTTTCACTGAGTTACCGTCGCTAATGCCGCCTTCATTGGCATTTGTATTTACTGAGCCGGCTTGGTCGGGGCCTTCGATTGGCGTCAATAGCAGGTCCTGGCTTCCAATTGTTCCAGGATTGTTAAAGCCAGCCCAGGATCCATTGCCGCCAACAAAGTCGTAGCCACCGTCGTTGAAATCGACGTCAGTTACCGAGTCTATCGGTTGAAAAATTTCAACTGAATACTGGTCGTCAATGGTAGCAGGGTCGTCCAAGGCTAGTTTGAAAACTAGTTCCGAAAAATACGGACCTTGCAGATCAGTAAAGTCGGTAAGTGTGGTACTTCCTGGGACTTCTGGACCCGTGTAAGCATACAATATTGGGCCAGTGGTCGATGAATTACCGTCTGCATCAAAGATGATGTAGTTAAGCGGCGACAAGCCCGAAGTCAGGTTTTGAGCTTCGAGAGTACCATCGGCGAAGTCACCATTGATGTCAGGAAGGCCAATGGTATTTGCAGTCGTAAAGACTACTTGCCCACCGTCAGCACCATAATTGTCATCGACATCGGGAGTGGTGCCGATGAGCGCTCCATCGAGGTTGAATTCGCCGGCTGCACCGGCAAAATTGGCTAGAGAAGCAGTCGCTGGGGCGACCGCGCTCGGAACATCGTCCGAGACCGCAACGCTGACTGTCGCCGACGCCGTGTCGCCATCAAGGTCGGTCGCCACAACATTCACATCGCCCAGGTCGTACGTGTCGTCCTGCGTAAACAGCGGGTGGCTGTCGTAATTGTTCGACAAGGTCGCCGTCACCGTCGCCGTGTTGTCAACCACACCCAGCGTCAGCGTCACGACCAGCGTGCCGCCATCCGATCCGGTGATCGTGTTATCGTCAACACGTAACCAAGTTAGGCTGGAGTCCAGATTGTCCAGCGCATTGGGACCATCGGCAAACGCGATCGACACAATGTCGTCCGAGCCTTCTGTAAAGGTCGTCGAGCCGCTGTTCGTCACCGGCACCGCAGGATCGCTGCCGTCGCTCAGGTTCTCATCATCAACCAACAGGCTGATCGGCAACCCTGCCATCGGATCCGCACCATCGGTAATGCTGATCGGCTGCGTCGCCGTATCAATATCAAGATCACCATCGGTCAGCGTGTAGGTGAACGAGGCGTCAATATCGCCCGACGTCTGGTCAAGGTTCAGGTTCGGATCAAACGTCCAGTTCCCGAACATGTCCATCGTATAGCTGCCATTGGCATTGCTGTACGTTCCATCCGTCCCATCCTGCGGTACAGCCGTCACCACACCACCAACGTTGAACGATGTCACCGTCGCACCATCAGCGCCCTCGGTGTCAGGCGTACCATCGGTCATGACGTTGCCACTGATCGGCGCAACCGCATCCTCAGCTACATCAATGTTCGACTGATCAGTCGCCGTCGGAACATCGTCCGAGACCGCAACGCTGACTGTCGCCGACGCCGTGTCGCCATCAAGGTCGGTCGCCACAACATTC